>PAMR01000075.1 GCA_002708205.1 Gammaproteobacteria bacterium | reverse complement strand
AGTGGGAAACCAACTGGAAGTGGGTGTTGACGATTCCGGCAAGTGTAATGAGCTTATTCCTTGTATTGATGCTGATACCAGATGTCGGAAATCGTACGAATCACTATACGAGAGAACGTCTTGACCACGCTGCATTGCCCACAAAACCAGAATCTGATGATCATGCAACGACGCATGATGAATCTCACGGAACGGAATCTCACGATGTGGAAGGTGATGCAAATCACTAGAAGGTGATGGGCGGGGATGCTATGAGTAGCGACTCACCTTCTAATATCGCTGTAAAGATCGAGTCACTTGCGTATGCATACGGCGATCGGCAGGCGCTGTGCGAATTGTCTCTTGAGATTCTCTCAGGTGAAATATTCTGTCTGTTAGGTCCGAACGGTAGTGGAAAGACCACGCTCTTTCGTTTGCTCTCTACGTTGGCATCGCTACAAACAGGTAGTGTGTCGGTCATGGAAAATGACCTTGCCGACGATGCGCATGCAATTCGCAGATTATTGGGTGTCGTTTTTCAAAGTCCCAGCCTGGATCGAAAACTCACTGTTCTGGAGAACCTGAGGCATCAGGCTGCCATGTATGGCCTAGGAAAGTCGGTGACAGCAGAGAGAATCGACGAAGCGACTCGACGTCTGGGCATTGATGACAGGTTGCATGACCGAGTCGAAACATTATCTGGTGGTCTTAGCCGACGTGTCGAATTAGCAAAGTGCATGCTTCACAATCCATCGATCTTGTTACTTGACGAACCATCCACCGGATTGGATCCCGCAGCACGAAGTGACTTGTGGAGTTACTTGAGATTGCTTCAGTCCGAACTGGGAACAACCGTCTTAATGACGACACATCTGCTGGAAGAGGCAGATCGGTCTGATCGTGTTGGAATTCTCCACGAAGGCAATCTGGTAGCACTTGGTGAACCGAATACCTTACGTGCTGAACTGGGAAGTGATGTTGTTTCCATTCAATGTGACAACCCAAGTGAAGTAATCGATCAATTACAAACCAATTGGCAACTTGCATCACGTCAATTAGATGGCATTGTACGACTAGAGGAGACGGTTTCAGCCGAGTTACTATCTGACGTCATGCAATCACTTTCCGGTCAGGTGGACAACATCAGTGTGGGACGTCCGACGCTGGAAGATGTGTTCATTCATCATACGGGTCATCAGTTTTGGCATGATGTGGAGGTGGTGCAATGAACAACGTCGCTGTGAGTGCATCATCGAGTCTTGCTAGACGCGAGTTGATTAGATTTTTTCGACAACCGAATCGTGTGATTGGTGCGATCGGAACTCCGCTCGTCATGTGGCTGCTGTTTGGACTGGGGTTGGAAGAGAGTTTTTCGGTGTCGCCATCCGGCGAAACTCAGGATGAGAACTTCTTGCAATATTATTTTCCCGGCACACTTGTATTGGTTCTGATGTTCACTGCGATATTCGCGACGATTTCAGTGATTGAAGATAGAAGCGAGGGTTTTTTGCAGGGAGTCTTGGTCTCACCCGTACCCCGCTGGAGCATTGTACTGGGAAAGGTCATCGGTGGGACTGTCATTGCGGTATTGCAGGCAGTCTTAATGCTATTAATTGCAATCGCTTTGCCAATGCAGTGGAATCTCGTTGCAGTGCTGCATCTGTTTGGCATATTCGTTGCCGGTGCGTTTGGATTAACTTGCCTTGGGTTTGTGCTGGCTTGGAAATTGGATAACGTCCATGGGTTTCACGCCATTATGAATCTCTTACTTATGCCGATGTGGCTGCTATCTGGCGCATTTTTCCCAATCCCGGAATTAACCGCTCAGTCGTCGGTCGGTCAAATGATGATCCACTGGTTAATGAAGTTTGATCCGCTGACCTATGTCGTGTCGCTGGTTCGACAAGTTATGTACGAATCCCAGCAAGCTGAAAAATTTTGGCAACCGGATCTCGATACATCGTGGTTTATCACCTTGTCGTTTTGTGCTGTCATGTTTTTAATTGCATGTAGAGTTGTAAGACAACCTGCATAACAAGGTTGGTAATCGTGATCCGAGATTCTGATCACGACGGTGTGACCGAAACAGAATTAGAGTTTTTTGAATAAGAAAGTTGAATTGTGAGTAAAGCGGCCGTTTTCTTTCTTGCACTGGCATTGTTGTTTGGTGGTGGATACATGATGTATATGGCCACACGCTCAACCACCGGTGATGATATCCAGCTAAATAAAGTCTCATACAATCTTGCATCAGATGAAGACGCAGCAGATGCATTGAAGGAGATGGAGACTGCACAAGACACAAAGTGGGTTGAAGACTTCTCATTGGTAAGGCGTACGAATGACGGTTTTGATTCCAGTGAATTGAGAGGGAAGGTATGGGTTACCAGTTTCTTTTTTGCCTCATGTCCTTCATCATGCCGTCAGCAAAACCAAACGATTGGAACGCTTTATCGGTCACTGGCAAAAGATGGCATTCAGTTTGTTTGTATTACCGTGGATCCGGAAAATGACACGACGGAACGACTGAGAGAGTACGCGGATAACTTCACATCGGATGTAAAGAACTGGATGTTCCTGACAGGGGAGTATGAGTATATTCGGCGAATTGGCAGCGAGAAGTTTCAAATGGCAGTCGGACCGCAAACACATTCATCAAAACTTGCTGTTGTAGACAAATGGGGAAATGTGCGGGGGCAATTCAGTTGGGATGATGATTCTGAGCTGATAGCACTAAAGGAACTAACGTCAGAGCTTTCAAGTGAAACGGAAGAGCTGCAGGAATACATCGATAAACGCGAGCAACTCCACGAGAATCTTGAAAACACCATCATCGTCGCCCCTGAATCTGACGACTCACCTGACGAGTCATCCGGTGCGGATTCAGACGCGGCTGCTATATCGGACACCCCGGAAGCTTCGGAAGAAACGGAATCGGATACAGCAGAATAACTCGGAATATATAAAGTGATACCGTTTTCGATTAGCAACTTCATGGACTCTCTCGTTTTAGGTGTGATTTACCCACACTTGAATGCATCACTCAATGCGCTAGCAACCGTACTACTCGTCACCGGATGGATATTGATAAAGAAGGGCCGAGAGCAGGCTCACAAAAATGTGATGTTGGCGAGTTTCGTCGTATCCACATTGTTTCTGATGAGTTACCTCTATTATCATATCGTTGTAACCGGTGGTGAGCCTGTCCGTTTGCGAGAGGATACTCCAAACGCGGTGCGTTACCCGTACTACTTTATTTTGTTTTCACACATTATTTTGGCGATTAGCGTGCCGATTTTGGCAATTGGTACAATTCGTCACGGTCTCAAGGACAATCGTGAACGACACAGGAAGTGGGCCCGCATCACATTTCCTATTTGGTTGTACGTTTCAGTGACAGGCGTGATTGTCTACATCATCCTCTATCTACTTTATGCACCGGACGTCCTACCAGGCTCATAACCAATAGACGCCAAATAGACGATGGCATACACTACAAAGATCAACGTAACGCTGACACGGGAAGACAGATGAATCGAGTCACTCAGTCATTAATCAGATCAACGGCTTTTGTAGCAGCACTGCTGTTTTGCATGTCGATTGCCGATGCCTGCCCCAACTGCAAAGACGGAATAGCCAACGGCAATAACCTGAATTTAGTTAAAGGCTACTTCTGGAGTATCGTATTCATGATGGGTACGCCATTCTTGTTGCTTGGCAGCATTGGTACCTACTTTGTCATCCTGCACCGCAAGGGTCGGAAGCAAAAAACAGTGGATTTCGATTCAGAGTCTGATTCACAGTAGCCGACAATCTAACCTACGGTGGCGATTGAGTAGCATCGGCAGAGTATTTGTCCTTTTCTCATCACAAGCGGCAAATCATAATAGTGCCAATGGTGGATGAGCGTACAAAACGCCGACTCCGCCCGTTTGCTCCGACGAATTTGGAATAGGATTCCCATGCAGCAACTTGGAAAGCTACTGCAGCTCTTTGGCATGATCATACTACCGATTGCTATTCTCATGGAGTTATCCGGAGGATTAACGAGAAGTGGCGGTGATGTGATGGGTTTTAATGTTGCCCAGATGCTCGTCATGGCGCTATTTGGCGTAGGAGCTTTCTATTTAGGGCGAATTCTAGAAGGCTATTCACAGTGACAGTGATTGATCGGCGGATGCAGCGGTCAGAGTGTCCAAATGCCCTACGTTGGTTGGGTATACGAGTTCTTTCGTTATTGTTCTTCTTCTCCCCAATAAATCGAGCGTTGTCACAGCCCCCGATTGAAGTTGCAGTGCCACCATCACTTGCAACGGCGGAGTTACCCACCGCAACTCAGAACGACAGAGTCTTACTGCAACGTGTGATTCAATTGGCGGAGCAGCAGCCATCCGAGGCACTGCAAACAGTATTGAGAATAATGGAATCGGATCACGGTAAGGTGATTTACGTTCCCTCACCAAGAGCATCTGCTGGATTCCATCGATATGTAAGTCTCCGCATATTATGCCAGCAGGTTATTTCCGTTCTCGGGGAGTCAGAATTACAAGCGTATCGAAATCAAGTGGATCCGCTTGCAGTTGAATTGATAGAAGAAGCGACCGAGTCAAAAAATTCAGGCTTACTGCGACGCCTACTGCGTGAATGGCCACAGTCCAGTTATGCCGGCCGTGCTGCATTATTACTCGGTGACTTGGCATTTGCGGATGGGGATTTTGATTTGGCCCGTGAAGCTTGGTTGTCATTGATTCCAGAAGTGAACAACAAGGGAATTCCGCATTACCTAGTCCATCAAGATTTACCGGATCAAGCTGCGGTTTCTCAGGAAGATACAGTCGGACAAAGTACCACGACCACCGGACCACCGGTGCAATATTCTCACTTAACCGTGAATCGTGGATCTATTGGGATTTCAGAAGTCATCAAACGGCTTGTGTTATGTGAAGTGTACTCCGGTCGTCTGGAAGTTGCTCGAAGACATCTTCTACGGTTTCGTGATCAACTTGATTTACCGGGTGACGTATATGGAGAGCAAGGCAATCTCTTGGACTTGCTGATGAGTCGCGTTACTAAGCGTGAGGCATTACGCGACGCTGATCACATACGTATGCAATTTGACTTTAGGCTCACACCGGCATGGATCCTGGACGACATTCCCTGGGAGAGGACAGCAAGTACGGGGGTCGTCATCGAGCCGGTATCAGCACGAGTTAGGACGGATGAATTAATCCTGTTCAATGACTTACGTGGCATCTACGCAAGTGATATCCGCACGGGTAAGGGGATATGGAGCCCGAATTACCTGATTGCTCAAGTCCCAACTGCTGCAGAAGAATTCGAGGACAGTGAACCATATTCCGGCGTTATGCATCCGACAGTGTCGATCGACGATGGAGTGCTTGTCGCGAGACAAGGAAGCCCTGTTGCGAGTTATCGTCGTGGTCGTGATACGGCGACTGCACCTGGTTCTGTAATCATTGCACTAGATTTGGAATCAGAAGGATTGTTGCTGCCTGGATTCCCTGTGCGTCCGCCATCAAGCGAATGGTGTTTTGATGGCAATCCTCTCTTAGTTGACGGCGACGTATTCACTGTCCTTCGTAAAAACGGAACGGTGAGGTCGGATATATTTGCGGCCTGTTACGACATAGATAATGGTCAGCAGAAGTGGATTACTCAAATTGGTAGTGTCAATGCGCGTATGTCCGGACGCCATAATGAGATCAATCAGCCATGGTTGCGACCATCTGCCGATGGAGTATTGATCTGTACGAATCTGGGAATTGTATCGAGAGTCTCACGCACCACAGGTGACATCGACTGGATAACGACATACCCACATGATTCCCAGAGAGAGCAATCCAAACGCAGATTGACGACTGGGCAGCTGGAATCTGAATTGGCAGTAATTGCGCCAGGTGATTCGGACATTGTGTTTTGTTTGCAATGTCTTACAGGCAGGATTCTCTGGATGCGGGACAATGAAATCGTCGATGAGACGACACAGGTAACGGGTATTTCAAACGATGAAGTTATCCTGTGCGGAAAACAACTTAAAACAATTGACTTATACCGAGGCGTGACGAAGACTCGATTTCCACTTCAATTCAATCAACTTGCGACGATCGAGCAATTTCCCACCGGCAAAGGGGCTGCTCGCTGGTTCGATGACGAGTTGATTTGGCCAACCAATGCCGGGTTGTTTGTGTTTGATAGGTCGGGCGAATCGGGAGGATGGTTGATTCGACGCGTAATTGATACTGGGCAACCAGCATCGTCAGTAGTTAATCTGATATTAACACGTGGTCAGGTTGTCATTCAAAGTGACAATGCATTAACCGGATATGAGCGTGTACCTTAGATCTGACAAAATCAAAACTGAGCAGCATCTTCAGATGACAGAAACTGGAAATAACGACGACCTCAAAACTCAAACAGAGTTACTCGACAGAGTTGCACAGATTGAGCAGCAGATTTCAATGCGCATCGTCGGGCAAAAAACGGTCATTCGTCAGTTACTCATTGCGCTATTTACCGATGGCCATGTGCTTCTGGTTGGCGTGCCGGGTCTTGCCAAGACTCGGCTGGTTCAAACCCTTGCACAGGTGCTTTCGCTGGAGTTTTCCCGAATTCAATTTACACCGGACCTAATGCCAGCGGATATCACCGGGACCGAAGTAATTCAGGAAGATAAATTGACCGGTCAACGCGAGTTAGCGTTTATGCGTGGACCGGTATTTGGAAATATTGTTCTTGCAGATGAAATCAATCGCACTCCCCCGAAGACCCAAGCAGCGCTCTTGGAGGCCATGCAAGAGCGGCAGGTAACGATCGGGCGAACGCGACATGATCTCCCATCGCCATTTTTTGTCTTGGCTACGCAAAACCCGATCGAACATGAAGGAACTTATCCTTTGCCGGAAGCACAATTGGATCGGTTCATGTTCCAGTTAGTGATCGACTATCCAACGGCGGAAGAAGAATTGGAAATCGTTAAGCTCACGACCAGTGATAACGAGGCAGAGTTAGATGCGGTATTGTCGGCTGATGAGATTCAGTCGTTTATCCAGTTGGTGCGTCGCATGCCGATTGCAGATCACGTTGCTAGGTTTGCAATTGACGTAGCCAGGGCCACACGTCCCGACGCAGAACTGTCGACCGAGAGTGTTGAAAAGTGGGTTCAGTGGGGTGCTGGTCCGCGAGCAAGTCAGTTTATGGTATTAGGTGCTAAGGCACATGCGCTACTTGAAGGCCGACACGCGGTAGAATATGCAGATATACTTGCTGTGGCCCCGGGCGTGCTGCGGCATCGTGTTCGGCTTAACTTTTCAGCAGAGGCGGAGGGGCGTACCGTTGACGATGTGATTCAGCATGTTCTGGATCACGTACAAAACATCACCGATCAGGATCGACTTAGTGCAGAAGCTCCCGAAATCCTTAGAACCAACGACGCTAGCTGAACTAAGCGGTATCAGGTTGCGAGCGCGTCATATTGTAGATGGCTATTTGGCTGGCTTGCATCGGAGTCCGTATCACGGGCGATCAATTGAGTTTACCCAACATCGGGAATACACAACGGGCGACGATATTCGTCATATTGATTGGAAGGTGTTTGGACGAACAGATCGATTCTTCGTGAAGCAATATGAAGATGAATCGAATCTGATTTGTCGCATCCTGCTGGATACGAGCGAGAGTATGCACTTCAAAGCTGGTTCGAGCAGTCTCAGTAAATACGAATATGGACAATGCCTGGCGGCTGCATGGTCATGGTTGATTCTGCGCCAATCTGATGCTGCAGGAGCCATGTTGTTTGATACAAGGATTCACAGTGAGATTCCAGCTCATGCCGGCTCCAATCACTTCGACGCCATTTTAGATCTGATCGAAGATCCGGTTGTCAATCCACAAACAGATCTTCCTGCTGTGTTGCGTGCACTCAACAACAAGCTAACACGCCGAAACGTGGTGGTCATAATCAGCGATTGCTTTGGCGATATTTCTGGATTAAATGATCAGCTGAAAATGCTTTGCCAGCACAGGCATGACGTCATTCTGTTGCAGATCATGGATCCTGTTGAAGTAAATCTTACACTACGAGCAGATGTAACTTTGAACGGCTTGGAACAAACCGGTTCGATCAATCCATACTCCTGCGCGTCTTTTGCACTCATGAAGTTATCACGCTCGGTGTCTTTACTGACATTCTCAAGCGGTTGTCCGGTATGTTTCGCCATAATTTCGTTGAGCCGGTCACGAATGGTCAATATTTCGCGCGCATGGATATCGAAATCAGTCGCTTGACCCTGAAACCCGCCCAGTGGTTGATGAATCATGACGCGTGAGTGGGGCAAACAAAAACGCTTACCACTTTCGCCCCCAGCTAGCAAAAGCGCGCCCATGCTCGCCGCTTGGCCGATGCACATCGTACTAACTGCTGGCTTCACAAATTGCATCGTGTCGTAAATCGCGAGACCTGCGGTTACTGAACCACCGGGAGAATTGATATACAGATGTATGTCCTTGTCGGGATTCTCAGATTCCAAGAACAGTAATTGCGCCACGATGACGTTCGCGACGTGATCTTCCACCGGCCCGACGAGGAAAATGACTCGCTCTTTTAATAGCCGCGAATAAATATCATAAGAGCGCTCGCCGCGCGCGGTTTGCTCAACGACCATTGGGACCAGGTTTAGTGCCTGAATTCCAGGGGCGTTAGCGTTACTTTGATTGTCAATCATTGGTTCGATAATACCCTTATTTATTGTCCAGTCTGACCTGGATTCATGAGGTCGTCAAACGAGATAGGCACCTCGCTGACGGTCGCGCGGTCGGCGATCCAAGTTACCGCTTCGTCTTCCAAACACATCGCCTCAATCTCTTGCAATCGTTGTGGATCCTCGTAATACCATTTCACGACCGCGGCGGAATCTTCGTAGCTCGACGCCATCGATTCCACGGTGCCACGAACTTTCGCCGGGTCAGCGGAAATTCCGGCATCATTTATCATTTCGGCCATTAGTAAGCCGAGCTTTACGCGTTTTTTCGACGGCTCTTCGAACATACCCGACATACTGGACGGATCAAAACCCGAAGGATTCGCGCCGCGTTGCATCATCGATTGCAACGCTTGCTGCTGCATTCGCATAATTTCCTGCTCGATCAGTGCCTGCGGCAACGAAAGTTCATTAGCATCACTCATTGTATCGAGCACGCTCGTGTTAAATCGTCGCTGCAGCGCACGATCGCGTTCGCGCTCCATATTTCCCCGAATCTCTGTGTGAAATGCCTCTATTTTGTCGCTTTCTACGCCAAATTTGCTGAAAAACTCGGTATCGAGCGCCGGTAGCACCGGTTCCGCTACCTGCTTAATTTTAACGCTGAAACAAACGTCTTTGCCGGCCAACTCTTCTTTTTGGTATTGATCCGGAAACGTAAGCTTAAGTTCCGTGTCCTCGCCGGCACTTTTTTCACCTAATCCTTCTTCAAACCCGTCGATCATATTACCTTCGCCGAGCACCAGCTCAAAATCCGTGGCGGCACCGCCTTCAAAGACTTCGCCATCAATTTTTCCTTCAAAATCAATGGTTACCTGATCCCCATCTTGCGATGTCCGAGACACGGCTTGCCAGGTTTTATGTTGTTCGCGAAGTGTTTCGACCATCTTGTCGAGATCGGAATCTGTGATTTCGCAGGTCGGGCGTTCAACTTTGAGATCTTCTAGAGGGTTGATGATGACGGTTGGAAAGACTTCAAATGTTGCGGTGTAACTCAACCCTTGGCCAAGTTCAGTGTTGCCCGGTTCAATCTCAGGCTCTCCAACGGGCCGAAGCTCTTCTTGCGACATTGCTTCAGAAAAGCTGGATCGCAAGACGTCGTTGAGTATTTCTTCACGGACTTGCGGACCGTAACGGCGCTCAACCACATTAAATGGCACTTTTCCGGGGCGAAATCCGTCAACTTTAACCGTCCGTCCAAGTTCGGTGAGTCGCTCTTTGACACGTCCCGAAATACGCTCTTCGGGGATCTCGACGGTCATCTTCCTTTCGAGATCTCCGGATTGTTCAACTGATACCTGCATAGCTCTTCACAAACGACGTTTTAGTTCAGACGCAGTCGATAATGTTGCATCGCAACAATAGACCCTGTATTGGACAATCATTTTGGATATTGGTGCGAAAGGAGAGACTCGAACTCTCACGGGTTGCCCCACTGGCACCTAAAGCCAGCGCGTCTACCAATTCCGCCACTTTCGCGAATACTATCCAGTTACCTGTCCGGCGTTGCACGCAGCAATAACTCGCAAGGTTAGCCCGTTGATGGGCTCCCCGACTCAAAAATCGAAATTTTTGGGATGAAACCTACAAGAAACTGTGCCGCTTTTCGCAATTTGCCGCTATTCGCCCTACTACCCCGCAGATTCTGTAGACGCTCGTTTTTTGCATCTATATTCTGCTTCGGAAGATCTAACTCTCCCGGCGCTAGTCGGCACCAACGTCATTATAGTGATTGGTTGACGGGTTTCATACCCCCGACGGGGCGCTAGCCTTACGTACAACTGGTACAATTGAGATCCCGCAACGCCCTACCTGGAAATGCGGAACGAGGAGAATTTAGCCGATGAGAATCCCAAGAAATTTAGCCTGTTGGGGAATTTACTTGATGCTTGTAATGCCCGTCAGTTTGGCAACAACTGTGGTGGAATGCGTCGATGTCGATGGCAACTCATCATTTCGCGACAAATGTCCGGTTGGCATGGAAGTGAAAGGAACCAAAAAATTGCCCGGCAATCGGGCAGCAGTCGAAGCCGCGCCGACCGCAGAAGACATAATGCGCGATTTTCCAGTCGTACTATTTGCGACCCCTGATTGCGAAGCGTGTGAACTTGTTCGCGACCAACTAAACGGGCGAGACATTCCGTACACCGAAAAAGACGCGACAAACGATCGTGAGATCCAAGGAAAGCTAGCGGCAATTACCGGCGGCGTATTGGTCGTTCCAACGGTCACGGTCGGGGAACAAAAATTCACAGGTTATTCACGAAACGATCTGAAATCCGCGCTCACTGACGCGGGATATCCGTAGAACACCTTTCTCCTAATTGCCAAGCTAGACGCAATGGAATTTACGACAGCGGCCGCGGTAGAAGAGGCTTTTTATCAGGCATTTAGCCGCTCCAGTCACGTGGAGCTTATGGCAGTCTGGGCGAAATCGGCGGACGTCGTCTGTATCCATCCGCTAGGACCGCGGCACGTCGGGTTTGAATCCGTATCAGAAAGTTGGGCGCAAATCTTGGGCGCGGACGAACCGAGGAAATTTGAGTGCCAGGTGGTGTCGCGTTGGAGCGCCGCCGATACCGCCATTCACGTAGTGGACGAGATCATTTCAATACCCGGAAACAATGACAAATTTGCACCTGTACTCGCGACGAATGTCTACAGGCGCCAAGCCGGAAATTGGCTATTGGTGATGCATCACGCGAGCATCGATGCACGCCGCACGGTGGCACCACCTGGTGGCCAAACACGACATTGATATCACCACAAATTCGTTAAGCCTAATTTAGGCCGAGCAGGTAACATTAAAGACCGTAACCGGATCACGAGCGCCGCGAACTTTGACTTCGCAAGGCGTGGTGAAGAAAAATCTGATTCAAGCTGCGCATCATCGACGATACTCTGCGAAACAACGATAGATAGCGGTTCTGCGCAGCCATAAAGGCGAGCGGCCAAATTAACCGTTTCGCGGATGACCGAGTAATCCAAGTGGTTATCAGAACCGATATTTCCGACCAAAGCAGAACCTTAATGAATGCCAATACCGAGCTCCAGCATACGTTGATTCCGGCCCGGATCATCGGATTGCGTGGCGTCCATTATTCCCAGTGCGCAGCGGCACGCCCCGGCAACCCGCTGATTGGAGTCGAATACAGCCATAATGCCGCCGCCCGCGAATTTATCGATATAACCACCATGACGATAAACGCTATCGACTTGCATTGCGAGATGGCTAGTTAGGACGTTAAATAGTGTTGTCGGTTCGAGTTCCTGGCTAAATTGAGTGAACCCTCGAACATCCGAAAACATGACGCACGCGTCCTGCTGTTCAGGCAGCTGCAAAATCCCAGTGATTGAATAGGCTTCCATCATCGTCCGAGTGCGTCGAGAAATATATCGATTGAGATTTTTGCGCACCCGTTCCATTTCCTTCATGCAATCCATTTTCTGGAGGTGCCCGGAAAGTCGCACGTGCAGCGTCGTTGGGTTAACCGGCTTCGCGATAAAGTCATCAGCCCCAGCCGCGAATGCTTGGCTTACGGAATTGTCATCAGAACTACCCGTCACGCGGACAATAGGTGTCAATTTGTGGCGTTCTAAGGTTCGCAGGCGGCGACATAATTCGACCCCATCGAGTCCCGGCATATT
>PAMR01000074.1 GCA_002708205.1 Gammaproteobacteria bacterium | reverse complement strand
TCGCATTCGATAAAAGCCAAGCCAAAGATCGCGTATTTGAAATCGTATGTGCCGCACTCTTGTTGAGAACCATCCTCAAGAAAATGACAGACTATCCACTAATGAGCTACAGATTCGGTCTTCATCAAGTCCCTAGAAATGAAATATCCAACACTTCTAAGTCGGAATACATTTCGGACGCAATTCTGCTTTCCGCATTAGCCCAAGAAGGACAAATCTCTGTTAGTAGCGAAGTTAACCAAGAGCTTGAGGACATAGACAGTGTGGAAAAATCGGAACAATCCAGTACGGCCGTAACGGCGTTAAGTACCACTGGCCCGAATTTCTATATTGTGTACGGTGTCACCGAATCATATAGAAATCTGATCGAACAGCAGGCCGCTTTGATTTTTTCGAACAGATGACTAATCCCGTTCAACCGTTAATGCGTCTACCTTTTGAAAGCCCCTTGGTAACTTCCGACCTCGGCGCGCCCGTTCTCCCAAATAGTTAGTTAAATCACTACGCTTCAGTGTTAAATGCCTCTGTCCTGCATGAATGACCAGTTTGTCCTGTTCTGCGTGTGTAGCAACAGCAATCAGTGATTCTTCCCCAGCAGTAAAAGCAGCTGTGGGAATATTGAGAAGCTTATTACCTTTCCCCTTGCTTAATTCAGGTAATTCGTTAATTGAAAATACAAGCAGGCGCCCGAGACTCGTGACCACCGATACCAAGGAGTCACTCTCCGTTACAACCGGCGCTAGTGCTACTGCTCCTCGAGGAACATTAAGAACAGCCTTGCCAGATCGGTTCTTGGTAACCATGTTATCAATGGCACCTATGAACCCAAATCCTGCATTGGAAGCCATCAATATTCTCTTGTTCGTCGAATTCGCCATCCCGACAAACCGAGCACCCTCAGGAGGGTTCAACCGCCCTGTGAGCGGTTCTCCTTGACCCCTGGCCGAGGGTAAACCTCTAGCCGCCAAGCTATAGACACGACCCGTACTATCGAAAAAGAGACATGTATCATTCGTGCGAATACGCGCATTACCTAAATACTTGTCACCATCTCGGTACATTAATCCTTCAGGATCAATTTCATGCCCTTTCGCCGACCGGACCCAGCCTTTTTGTGACAAGATCACTGTGATCGGATCATTCGACGCAAGATCATCGTCGCTATAAGGAACAGCCTCATCAACGCTGCGAATTTCCGTACGTCTATCATCACCATATTTATCAGCATCAGCGACGAGCTCTTTTTTGATTACTGTTTTTAAACGTTTTTTGGAAGAAAGAATCTTCTTTAAATCGTCAGCTTCTTTTTGAAGCTCCTCCAATTCGGACTGAATCTTCGTTTGTTCAAGTCGCGCTAGTTGCCGAAGCCTAATGTCGAGTATTGCTGTTGCCTGTATCTCAGACAACTTGAACTGTGCAATGAGCTCATCTTTAGCATCTTCTTTTTCCCGTATGATGGTGATGATCTGATCAATATTTAAATAGGCGATCAATAAGCCATCTAGAATATGAAGCCTTCGGTCTATATGTTCCAGACGATGTTTCGTCCGCCTAGTGACGGTACTTTCTCGAAATTTCAGCCACTCTAGAAGAATGGTTCGTAATCCCATGACTCTCGGACGGAGATCCAATCCGATCACATTGAAATTAATCTTATGGTTTTTTTCCAAATCCGTAGTTGCAAAAAGGTGACTCATCAATCGATCTACATCGACCCGATTTGAACGGGGCACCAATACCAGGCGGGTCGGATTCTCGTGATCTGACTCATCACGAAGATCAGCCAACATAGGTAAATTACGAGTATTTATTTGCTGAGCTAGCTGCTCCATTATGCGCGCCGGTGACGCCTGAAAAGGCAAAGCAGTGACAATTATTTCACCATTTTCCTCGATATAACGCGCCCTACTCCGAACGGAACCTCTACCTGTTTCATAAACTTCTAATAGTTCGTCTTCGGAATTGGTGAGGATTGCCTCAGTTGGAAAATCCGGCCCTTTTAACAATTGCAAAAGATCAATTGTCTTCGTAGATGGTTTGTCGATTAGTTGTATACATGCTGAGACAACTTCCCGCAGATTATGCGGTAGAAAGTCCGTAGCCATACCAACCGCTATACCCGTACCTCCGTTTAATAACAAATAAGGTAGTCTCGCAGGTAGTACCTCAGGCTCCTCCTTTGTCCCGTCAAAATTGGGGGCGAATTCAACGGTACCTAGGTTAATTTCGGCCAATAGCGGTTCAGCGTTCTGCGCTAAACGTGCTTCCGTATAACGATAAGCCGCGAAGGACTTTGGATCGTCTGGTGCGCCCCAGTTTCCCTGACCATCAACTAAGGGGTAACGAAAAGAGAAACTTTGAGCCATAAGGACCATAGCTTCATAACAAGCACTATCTCCATGCGGGTGATATTTTCCGATCACATCTCCCACCGTTAATGCAGACTTTGCAAATTTCGATCGAAAATCTAGGCCCAGTTGTTGCATTGAATAAATAATGCGCCGTTGTACTGGCTTCAGCCCATCACCTATATGCGGTAACGCTCTATCGCTGATTACATACATCGAATAATCGAGGTACGCTCGCTCAGTGAATGTGCGTAACGGCAGTTCTTCGACTTCGTCGATTTCAATCATGCATATACCTTCCGAACCAGATTAAACGAGGACAGCTTTATTGCCCTTTTCTTCAAGCCAAATTCTACGATCCGAAGCTCGTTTCTTAGCGAGCATCATATCCATGGTTTCCAAAGTCCGCTTTTCTGAGTCTATTAATAACCGAACCAAACGACGTGTTTCCGGAGCCATGGTAGTTTCTCTCAACTGCATAGGATTCATTTCCCCAAGGCCTTTAAAGCGTTGCACTCTCGGCATGGCCTTACTTTTTTCTGCGACCAATTCATCCAAGATGCCATCGCGCTCAGATTCATCTAAGGCATACCGAACATCCTTTCCTATATCGATCCGAAACAGCGGCGGCATCGCTATATAAATGTGCCCAGCTTCTACCAAAGATCGAAAATGGCGTAAAAAAAGTGCACACAAAAGCGTCGCTATGTGAAGACCGTCAGAATCCGCATCGGCCAATACGCATATTTTGTTGTATCGAAGACCGGATAAATCCGAAGAACCAGGGTCAACCCCAATGGCGACCGAAATATCGTGTACTTCTTGGGAAGAGAGCACTTGGCCGGCATCGACTTCCCATGTATTTAGGATCTTTCCACGCAGCGGCATAATCGCTTGATATTGCCGATCTCGAGCTTGCTTAGCAGACCCGCCCGCGGATTCTCCCTCTACCAAGAATATTTCTGTGTGTTCTGCTTCCTGACTCGAACAATCCGACAACTTACCGGGTAACGAAGGTCCTGAAGTAATCTGTTTGCGCGCGATTTTCTTAGAAGATTGAAGCCGACGATGGCCGTTGGCAATCGCCATTTCCGCAATTCTCGAACCTTCCTGATGATTCTCGTTAAGCCATAAACTAAAAGTATTACGGGCAACCGCCGCAACAAATATTGCGGACTGCCTAGACGACAAACGTTCCTTTGTCTGACCGCTAAATTGGGGATCTAGTAATTTTGCAGATAGGACAAAAGCACATTGATCCATTACATCGTCTGCTGTCAACTTCAGGCCTCTTGGCATCAGATTTCTAAATTCACAAAATTCCTTTAGAGCCTCCGTTAGACCATTACGCAAGCCGTTTACATGAGTACCCCCAAGAGGAGTAGGGATGAGATTGACGTAACTCTCCGTGATTCTCTTACCCTCATCTATGGACCATTGTATAGCCCAATCAACCGCTTCTTCATTGCCCTCTGCACTATGTACGATCGGTCTTTCTGGCAAAAAATCGCCTTCTATTGACCCTTCCAAATAAGTAGTCAATCCATCCTCGTACGCCCATGTTTCCTTCTGAAGCTGTCCCGCTTTATCTTCTACCGACAAGCTTATGCTGAGTCCAGAACAGAGCACCGCCTTAGCCCGCAGCAAATGCTCTAAATTTTTGATCGCGAGACTAGTGGAATCGAAAAACTCAGCATCGGGGAAAAAATGCACGGACGTTCCTGTGTTTCTTTTTCCAATTTTTTCGGTCGGAGTGAGTGACCCTTTAGGTTTCCCTTTTTCGAATCGCTGCGAGTAGGACTGGCCGTCTCGCTTCACTTCTACTATTAGCCACTTCGATAGTGCATTTACGACAGATACACCAACCCCGTGCAAGCCTCCCGAAAAATTATAGCTTTCTTTGTCAAACTTTCCGCCAGAATGGAGTTTAGTAAGAATCAATTCCACTCCGCTAATCTTATGTTCGGGGTGAATATCAACCGGCATACCACGTCCATCATCTGTGACCCGAATGGACCCATCGTTATAAACAAATACTTCAATGGTCTGTGCATATCCGGAAAGAGCCTCGTCTACGCTGTTATCAATAACTTCTTGGACAAGATGATTCGGACGTTCTGTGTCCGTATACATGCCAGGTCGTTTGCGNACAGGCTCNAGACCGGACAACACTTGAATGGATTCNGAGGAATAGCTTTTTGGCATCACTTTTTTCCACTATCGAGGTCTAAGGCAGGCTCGCTGGACGGTACATGTACCACTTCCGTTTTAATCGAGCCATCGGGGGAAAGCTCAAGCCATCGATAACCCGGAGTATCTTCTGCAANAGCAAACCGCTTACTTGCGGGCTCGAACTGAAAACAAGTAGAAGGCGCAGTCAAGAACCGTAAACCCCCTATTTCGGATTCATGCGCCTGGTGCACATGACCACAAATATATGCCCNGACATTACCACTCGAGTTCATCAAATTCACCAATTGATCACCCTCCTGCACTCTGTGTTTATCTAGCCATTCAGTCTGTATTCTAACAGGTGGATGATGACCGAAAACTATTGTCGGCCCTGGACACTTATGCGCCAATACTTTTTGTAAATTTTCTAACTGTATTTGACTTACGTGGCCCTCGACATGATTGTCAACGTGACTATCTAACGGAACAAAATACCAGCCAGATAAAGACATCAGTTTCGTAGGTAGTATTTGTTCAAAAGGGACACTCAGATCATGATTTCCCGGAGTACAAACCAATGGGCCTTTGTACACTTCCCTAACAACCTCCAAAAAAATGTTGTAGGTCACAGGATTTGGTTCTTGCGCCAGATCACCCGTCGCAATTAATAGATCCGGAATAGTCTCTTCAAGGGCATGATTGATCACAGATCGGAAACTCTCGAACGTATTCACACCCTGTAATTTTCCATTCATATCAGGATATAAGTGCGTATCCGTAACTTGTAGAACTTTTAAGGAATCAGCCAAGAGAAGCGTACTCTTTCATATCAAGGAGTCTAACCATAATCCTCAATTTCTAGTCGCTGCCTTAAATTCTAACTATGCACCAAACGAGCGATTTCGAATTGATCGGGTGGAAACATCCTTTCTTCTACAATTCCATGTGAAAGGCAATTTGCAAGAAACTCTCCCAAATATTTATTTATTTGAACTTTCTCATCGCGCACCCGCATCTCGCGGTTGGGATACTGATATACGGGATCAAATCGGCGTTGTTTTTGTATCTCTATGACTTCCGCTGTACGAGCATCATGATAAAGCCGAACAGAAATAGAGCCCATTTTCCACATACCGGTCTCTCCTAAGTCACAATCTTTATCTGGCTCAATGAGAACGACTGAAGTGTATTTACTTCTGTCCTTAATAACGAATCTGACGGGAACCGAAATTCCCGCAAAAACCACGGTGAGAATTCTCTCGTCCCGAGAGTCCATAAAGGGCATTACCTTACGAATACGCAAATAATTGGCATCACATTCGGCCATGTGCGTAGCTAAATCGAGGCTGTATCCAGCTTTCTTCAAGGCGATAATATAATTTCCATCCGATAATCCCTATTCTAACTGGTGACCTGAGCGGATAGAAACCTAAAGCGGATAAAACTCTTTCCAACAACACTAATTTGCATTTTCCGGACAGTAACACAGCCGTTTTTGATAAACTGCATCAGCCTAGTTTTTAGATTTGCCAAATGAAGCTACTTACATCGATAGTCTTATTTCTCGTTCTATCAGACATTCATGCTGCAACACTCGAAGATATTTATCGCGCAGCCCGCGATAATGACCCCGTATTGGGAGCCGCGGACGCTAATCGAGAAGCACGGAAAGAAGCTGTTCCGCAAGCTCGAGCAGCTCTTTTACCAACCGTTTCTGCATCCGGACAGCGATCGCGATCCAGGCGGGATCTAGGGCCTCGATTAGACACCAATCCCACCAGCCCGACTTATGGCCAAGTGTCAGAAATGCCTAGTCAAAATTTTAGTGACCACGGTTGGTCTGCTCAATTAAGGCAACCCGTGGTCAATGTATCCAGCTGGATAAATTGGCGAACTGCTAAAGCGTCTGTAGTTCAAGCCGAATGGGACTATATATCGACCGAACAGAACCTCTATATACGGGTAGCCGATGCCTACTTAAATGTTCTACGCGCCCACGATCGTCTCGAAGCAAGCATCGCAGAGGAAGAGGCTATCCAAAGACAACTGGAACAAATACAACAACGTTTTGATGTTGGTTTAGTTGCCATCACAGACGTTCTCGAATCAACTGCAGCTTATGACAATGCTGTGGTCCGAAGAATCCAGGCCGATGGGGATCGATATATTTTCTTCGAAGGACTTCGAACGATTACAGGAAATAGTTATGACGAAATTAGTAGAGTTTCAGAACAACTGCCTATAGTAGATCCAGATCCTCGTAATGAGGACCAATGGGTATCAGTCGCATTAGCCGAAAATCCGCAAATAAAATCAGCACAAGAGTCTGTAAAAGTATCAGAACGGACTGTTAAGTCTCGATTAGCAAATCACTTGCCCACAGTTGATGGACTCGTTAATTTCAACCGTAGTGTTTCTGGAGGGGGAGGCTATTTTGGCAACCAAATCGAAAATCGATCCTTCGCACTTTCTGCCTCAGTTCCTTTATTTCAAGGCGGTGCTACTCATTCTCGATACAAGGAAGCGCGGGCCAGATTGAATGAATCTCGCCAACGTCTAATCGAACGAGAATTCACGACGACTCGCGNCACTCGNAATTTATTCCGGGCGGTAATAACCGATGTTGTCCGAGTTCGTGCACGACTTAAAGCGATTAGATCCAGTGAATCGGCTCTAGAGGCCACGCGAACCGGATACGAAGTCGGCACACGAAACATCGTGGAAGTTTTGCAAGCACAACAAAGNTTATTCGCCTCACAATTCGACTATGCCGATTCTCGGTACAACTACATACTGAATTTACTCCGTCTAAAACAGAGCACCGGTGTAATCGAAGAAATCGATTTAATCGAACTCAATCAGTTTATGGATCAATCAANCCAAGTAACGAAAGTAACGACTCTCTCTGGTAGTTGAGTCCCTATAAATTCTATGAAAAATGGTAAAGCAACAACCTTAACCAACTAAGATCGACCTGCGTCCAGCATCTGTCGAAAGTTCCTGTTTCAATAAAGATAATTCTACATTGAGAGCTTGGCGCCCCAGTTCAGCNTGAGGATCCTCTGGGTAATACGCCAACTCTGTTTCTGGGTCCCCAGCTACGCGAGTGGCCGTGAGCACTCTCGGTTGGCCATAGTCATATGGTCGGGCTCTATGTAATAGAGCTCGATTATCCCAAATCAAGGTGTCTCCTACCTCCCATTGATGCGTATAAACCCGTTCTTCCGCTGAAATTACGAATTGCACAAGCTGCTGGAGAAGTTCACGGCTTTCGTCGCGTTCTAATCCAGGAATGCCAAAAGCATGACGGCCGACAAAAAGGTTTTTGACACCTGTTTCTGGATGAGTTTTAACCAAGGGACGCAGATATGCTTCCCCGTGATAAATCGATCCTTCTTCACGTNGAGGAAAGTTGCCTACGTCATTAGCTTGAGAAAACTCGGTCGANTGATAAGCACTCAAATGAGCTATNTGTGACTTGGTCGCTTCATCTAGCGCTGCATAGCCTGCGCGCATATCGGCNAGCTGNGTTTCACCACCCTCTTTCGGGACNACAATCGCCGATAACATGGCGCACTTACTAGAAATAGGCCAATACGTCGAATCAGTATGCCAAGCTTCATTACCGACATTTGTACGCATCCTCTGACTCTCTATGTCAAATACTTTGCCATAGGTCCCATCTTCCATCTTAGCCTGGTTCGACATAGGGCTAGCACCAAATTCGAGCTTGCCAAAGCGCTCCCCAAAAGCGATATTTTCTTGGTCTGACAAAAACTGTCTAGGAAATACCAGGAAACCGAATTTAAGAAAATTTTGTNNTATTAAAGCAAAATCATCGGTTGTTAGATTTTTGAGATCTACGTCNGTTATCACAGCACCAAAGGTTTTATTAGGCACNGGCGAAATATTTGGTTTTATCACAACTATTCCTATCTAAATGGTCCGCCTCTNATCCAATAACACAATGCGACAAACTACGTCAAATTTCTATTTCTCCTTTAAAATTACTGTTAATTCTTCTTTCAGTAACCTTACTAAACGATTTTTAGCACCACGATTATTCGCCACGACTTCTAGGGCTAATTGCCCCCGGCGTTTCCTGTCTTCTTCATTAGCCAATAGACCGCCTACTAGTTCTGCAATCTCAGTCGAATTATTTCCTAGTAGCAAGCATCCCTTCTCCTCAAATCTTTTGACCACTTCTTCAAAGTTGTCGCGACTCGGACCCATAATCATGGGGATACCATGAATTGCGGCCTCTATAGGATTGTGTCCACCCGTATCATTCAAACTGCCGCCCAAAAAAGCGACTTGTGCAAGACCATAAAGATAGACCAATGTACCCATGGTATCCCCAATTATGACCTCACCACCTTCCTTCCAATCATGCTGGGAAAGTAAGCTGGACTTAAATCCTTTATTGCGCGCTAACTCTAAAACTTCGTTTGACCGATAAGGATGTCTTGGTACCAGTATCAATAGCAGATCAGGGTATTGCCTTCGTAATCTNTTATGCGCAGCTAACACAATATTTTCTTCGCCCGGATGTGAACTACCCACAATCCAAGCACATAATCCAAGCGGACATTTTGAATTCCATTGTTCACTNCGCTCCTCAAAATCAGACGGCAGTTCTAAATCAAACTTTACGCTNCCATTACGAACTAANATGTTCGGATCAGCGCCCAGTGCCCTAAAACGTTTTTCAGTGTCTTCGTATTGGCAAACAATTTTTGTCAAACAACCAATCATTGTTCGCGTTAGTGATGAAAATCGACCATATGATTTTGCCGAACGGACCGATAAACGCGCATTGATNAAGTAAATTTTAATGTTTCGAGACTTGCAATAAGAAAANAGATTCGGCCAAAGCTCAGTTTCCATAATCACTANAGCTCGCGGCTTAACCCGATCAAGAAATNTACGCACNGCTTTCGGAATGTCGTAAGGCAAATANCAATGCTCAATACCTGGTAAGTGTAGCAATCTCGATTGAACTTCCGCCGATCCTGTTGGCGTACTCGTCGTTACTAAAAATGGCACGCTGCTTTCAAATAATTTTCTTAATTCGACAATCGTTTGGTATCCAGCGATCACTTCACCCGCCGAGATCATATGAAACACTATCGGCTGTGTTGAAATTTCCGTGGGCACCTCACCAAATCGCTCTGATTGGCGTTCTCGATAAGCTGGTTCCTTGCGTCCGCGGGCCCAGAGTCTGATGCGGACAAAAATGGGGGCAACTCGCGATACAAACGCATATACAAGTCGAATGGCCGCTTCTCCTCATGCAATTAGTTAAGACCCTGAGAACCCTAAATGAGGGTATTTACTTGTCGGCGTTTGAGCTATTCAAGCGCTAAAAATCTAAAATTCGTCTTAGCGTCACATCGCAAACCTGACATCTCGTGTTGGTGTGCGATAATCGCCCATAAAGTCTGTTCGAACAATTATGAATATTCGGTTGGTTAATCCTAAATACTGGCCAGCTTGGGCTGTTATCGGAACACTCAAAATAATCGTTCATTTGCCGATATATGTACAATTCAAAGTAGCCAACATACTCGGAGATCTGATACGCCTGATAGGCGGTCGTAGAGTCCGAATTGCTAACCAAAACTTACGACTTTGCTTCCCGGATATCTCGGATAGCGAGCATACTGCACTATTAATCCGGGTGTTCCGATCCTTCGGTATGACTCTTGTAGAGACCGCTTATACTTGGCTTAGAAGCACAATAGATATCTCACAAAGATTCGATATTAGCGGAGAAGAGCTGTTACGTGCAGCCATTGACGAGGGTCGAGGAGTATTACTTGTGGGAGCCCATTTTGGTGTCTTAGATATTGCTGGAGCAATTCTCGCCGATAAATATGACTACGACTGTATCTATCGCAAGAGTCGAAACCCAGTTGTGGAGTTCCTCTCACTCAAAAAGCGATCCAAGCTATACGGTAATGTAATAGACCGGTCCGACATGCGAAAAACAGTTCGTCTGCTCCAGCAAGGTCGGATGATTTGGTACGCCGCAGATCAGGACAACGGACGAAAACACTCTGTTTTCGCTCCTTTTTTTGGGATACCTGCTGCTACTTTAAATATCACTTCACGACTCGCCAGGATAAACGATTCTCCGGTCGTATTTATGAGTCACTTTCGAGACGAGAAATCCCGCAGATGGTCTATTAATTTAAGACGCATATCCGCCTACCCAACTTCAAGCGACATCAAAGATGCAGAGTTAATGAACAAAATAATCGAGGGTGAGATTCGTAAACATCCTGAGCAATATCTTTGGCTACATAGGCGATTCAAGACCATGCCCAAAGGAGAGAATCGAACCTACTTATAACCCGATTCTTCAAAAACAACAGTCCAATCGGGCCAATCTATCTCCCTATATTAAACAAAGGCGTGCCACTCAGGGTGTTCCTCTCTTTTGCCACGAACCTGATCAAAATAAAGCGATTGCAACCGTTCAGTTATCTTGCCTCGTTGGCCATCACCGATAATTCGCCCATCGACACTTCGAATAGGTAATACCTCTGCTGCAGTGCCTGTGAAAAAAGCCTCATCAGCGACATAAAACTCATCTCGCGTTATACGTCGCTCAATGAGCGGTAACCCCAGCTCGCGTGCAAAGACCAATATCGTATCTCGTGTTATACCGGGAAGGCACGAGGTCAATTCCGGTGTGTTAATCACACCATTTTTAATCATAAACACATTCTCACCACTTCCTTCGGCCACATAGCCCTCGTTATCAAGTAGTAAAGCTTCGTCACAACCACTATCAATAGCTTCGCGGAGAGCAAGGATAGAATTAATGTAATTGCCATTCGCCTTGGCCTTGCACATCGTAATATTGACATGGTGTCGTGTGTAGGAAGACGTACGCACGGTTATGCCGGCTTCACGAGCACCCTCATCAACATAGTCCGGCCACGGCCAGCACGCTATAGCCACATTGACGGTCAAACCATCCGCCCTCAGTCCCATTGCCTCGGAACCCAGAAAAACCACAGGACGCAAGTAACCCTCTTTTAGCTGATTAGCAGCGAAAACCTGTTTTTGGGCTATATCCAATTGTTCGGCACTGTATGGAATCTCTATACGCATTATTTTTGCTGAATCAAATAGCCGACTCGTGTGATCTTTTAAACGAAATATGCATGGTCCTTCGGGTGTTTCGTAGGCCCGCACACCTTCGAAAACACCGACTCCGTAATGTAACGTGTGCGTCAACACATGAACTTTCGCTTCTCGCCAATCAACCAGTTCACCATTGATCCATATAGATCCGTCACGATCAGCTAATGTTCCTTTCGATTCCATCGTCATTCGTTTTTCACTATCCATTTCCCGAACTAGACATTATTGCACGCACAATCACCACCTTCGCACTACACTAGTACTAAAAATCTATTCTAATTACAGATGCTGTAAGTGGAAGAGCATAATAGGAAACAAATTTCGAACCCGATGATTGCAAAATTTTCTTGTTACTCTATGCGAAACCGCTGAAACTCCGCTTTCCTTCACGATACGTCGAAGACAATGAAGCAAGTTGTGTTGCCATCTGCTACGTCTATGCTCGGCACCTTGATAGGTGAACCTTCCGTCAGTTCTAGGTCATCAGCACTAGATCAAAGCAATATCGGCGTACTCAATCATTTAGCCAATTGGTTGCATGACATTAATTTCGATGTGGAAATTTCTAGCCTGCCAGAAGAACCAGCTAAAGCTAACTTGATAGCGACATACTTACCACAAGGACAACATATCGATGGAGGACTAATCCTGGCAGGGCACAGTGATACGGTCCCTTGTGATGAAAAACTCTGGCACTCGGATCCTTATAGCCTTTCCGAAAGAGATTCAAGAGTTCACGGACTTGGTGCTTGTGATATGAAGGGTTTTTTCCCGATAGCTATTTCGGCTGCATCACAAGTCGTAAACAAAAAGCTCAAGAAACCCCTTACCATCATCGCTACTTCTGACGAAGAATCAGGAATGGCAGGAGCTCGATTTCTAGCCGATAGAGGGATACGTAAGGCCGATGTCACGTTGGTGGGAGAACCCACTGAGCTAAAGCCAATCATCAGTCACAAGGGAGCCATCACCTTATCCATAACGATCCAAGGTTCATCCGGACATTCGTCTAATCCAGATCTCGGACGCAATGCTATTGATTCGATGCATGCAGTGATTCAAGAGCTGATGGAGTTTAGAAAAGCATTAGCAAACAACTATCAAACGCCAGGTTTCGATGTATCGATTCCCACCCTTAATCTCGGATGCTTACGAGCTGGCGACAGCCCAAACCGCATCTGCGAACATTCTGAACTCCAAATTGATCTGAGGCTGCTACCTGGTATGAACGCAGACGCCATCGTCAGCGATCTTAAGCAACGCCTATATGTCATAGGAGATAAGCTTGGAACACCCATCGATGTTCTTTTTTTGTCGCCGGCTATTCCGGCGTTTGAATCTCCAGAAAATAGTCACGTAGCAAAATTACTTGAAACACTTTCTGGCAAGGCGTCTGGTAAAGTGGCGTTTGGTACCGAAGCTCCTTTTTACCAGGACTTCAGCAAGGAAACAGTTGTTTTCGGCCCTGGCTCGATATCACAAGCCCATCAGCCTGATGAATATATGGAGCTATCTTACTTTTCCAAAACAGAGTCAATCTTAATTCAATTGATACAGCACTTTTGCAACTAATGAATTCAAATGAATTTACAAAATGGTTTCGTGCGTGCACGCCCTACATAAGGTCACACCAAGGGAAGACATTCGTGATTACTTTGCCTCCTGAATGCCTCGAGAGTGACAACATCAGAAATATTGTGCACGACCTAGCACTACTACACGTACTGGGAGTAAGAATCGCGATTATTTTCGGTGATAGTGCAACAACCGAGCAAGTAGTCAACGATGCGAAACTACAGGAAATAGAACAACGTACTAATCAGGTACGGTCCCAAATTGAGCTACTTTTTTCTGCTGGAATTCCAGAGAGCAATCTTCGCGAACGGCATATCCCTATCGTGTCAGGTAATTTAGTCACGGCGAAACCTATTGGTGTGATTGACGGGATCGATTACGTACGTGCAGGAAAAGTCCGCAATATTCATGCACACCAAATAATCAGTTTACTCAACGGAATGAATCTCGTTCTCATACCACCCATCGGACTCAGCGCAGCAGGAGCCGCCTACTACCTGGACGGATATAACTTGGCTGTTGAAGTTGCGGTGGCACTTGCAGCAGACAAATTGATCATTTTTGACGCAAATGCGCAAATCAAGGATGGTAAAGGAAATGGCTTGAGTGATATCCGGATCGAAATTCTTGAAACACTCATCAGTAGCAAAGGCACCACGCACAATAATGACTCCGTACTCCATTGTTTACTGGAGAGCGCTCAGAGAGGAGTGCCCAGAACACATGCTATTTCATATCTACAAGACGGAGCACTCTTACAAGAATTATTTACACCAGATGGAGTGGGTACACAAATATCTGAAGACGACTACCGAACCATACGCCAAGCAAATGTCACCGATATGGCCGCCATCGTCGAATTGATCCGCCCATTCGAACAAAACGGTAGCATCGTTTACCGATCAAAAGACCAACTCGAAAACGAGATTGGCAGCTATTGGGTAGCAGAACTCGATGGCCTGATAATCGGTTGTGCTGCAATGTATGAGTTTGAAGACGGATACTTCGAACTAGGTTGCCTAGTCACCGCAGAACGGTACAGGTCTAAGGCATTAGGACGTCGTCTATTATTGGCTGTAGAGCAATCCGCTCGAGAAGCAAACGCGGTTGCCTTGTTTGCTCTGACCACACAAGCAACAGAGTGGTTTATAGAGAATGGCTTCGCTATCGGGAAGATTGACGATCTGCCATCTACCCGAGTCAAATTATATGATGCGCAACGCAACTCAAAAGTACTTTTAAAAAGTTTGTCGTAAAATCTTTTTGTCTCGCTTCTTTCTTTGAGAACTTTATGCGCATTGATATGAGCACCTTACAATCAAACTAATCTGTTCGTTCCGCCCTCGACTTAGTACCATGGACCATCAATGCTCTAACCATTCTGATTTACGAGAGGATTATCGAAATGAACAACAAAAGTAACAAGTCGATTCTCATAGATACCAACCCAGGGCGAAATGCTCAAACATTTGGGATCGCCCGTGAATTGGGGACATCTGAAGATCTTATTCACGAACCTTCTGTCGGAGTTATCGGAAACAAGGGAGATAGCCAATGCTACATCGGCGTCCAACGGAAAGTTGAAGCAGTACACCAAGTCCTTCTCGATTCACTAGGTTACGCCCCGGAACAAATGGCTATGCGACTCGTGCAGCCTGAATACACAATAGCCACTTCCGACGGAATGAGAAATGGCACCCGGGAAATGAGATATTCTCTCATCGGTAGAGAAGTCACTCACGATAGTGTCTGCGAACACCTCAGCGCCTCAGGTCTCGAGGGAACTATTGCCATCGTTGCATGCGACAAGCCTCCCGTCGGGACCACAGCAGCAATCTTGGAGCACAATCGTCCAGCGATCATCATGTCTGACGGCTCAGTGAAACCGGGCACCGACTCGGAAACTAATGAACCCATAGACATAATTTCGGGTTTCCAAATAGCCGGTTCTCAAGACGAAGATCTCAAGAAACGTATCGCCTGTGAAGCATGTCCTGGATATGGTAGCTGCGGAGGAATGTTCACCTACAATACCATGCAAACATTTATCGGCGTCATTGGTTTGCAACCTCTCCACATGATCGCTCCCCCATCAGACGATTCCCGTCGAATAACAGAGTTTCCTTTGCAATTAGTTGAATACCTTAAAATATGTATTGACAAGAACATAACGCCGAGAGATATCGTAACTCGCGATTCGATACGAAATGCAATGATTGTCTCTATGGCTGTAGGCGGATCAACTAACGTATTGCTACACGCTCCTGAAATCGCACGAGCAGCCGGTTTCAGAGACTTTTCGAAAGACATCATGTCGCCGGAAGAGTTTAACCACCTCTCACAATTCGTGGTGCCGGTTCTCACAGACGCTCGACCCTACGGAAAATATTCTATGGTTGATATTGATGACAAAGGCGGAGTTCAGGTTATCGTCAAAGAACTACTCGACTCCGGACTTCTCAATGGTGATACTTTAACATGTACTGGAGAAACGTTGTCAGAACAAATAGTTAGAATGAACCCTTCAGAGCCGGACGAGACAATTGTCTATCGCGTCAAAACACCCTATAAACCTACTGGGGGGCTCCGATTGTTAGGCGGCAATCTCTCTCCGTCATATAGCGCTGTGCTTAAATTGGCCGGTGTCGAGAGTGGCCTCGAAAATAACGTATTTCGCGGAACCGCAAGAATATTTAATGCGGAAAGCGAATTGTTAGACGCCCTAGAAAACAACTCAGAGAGTTTTCAAGATCACGATATGGTAATCGTCCGATATGAAGGACCAAGTGGAGCTCCGGGGATGCCGGAAATGCTTGATCCCACATCACGAATTACCGCTCTTTGCCGAGAAAAAAATATTGTGATCGGGCTTATGACGGACGCACGTTTTTCTGGGGGTTCTGTCGGACTCGTAATCGGTCATGTTGGTCCTGAAGCAGCCTTAGGCGGGCCAATAGCGCTGATTGAGAACGGTGATACGATCGTCGTTGATCTTAACGATAATGTTCTAAACTGCGTAGAGCTTGATAACAAATCAACAATGGATACTCGGAAAAAACAATGGGAGGAGACCGTTGCTGCCGCAGGAGGAATACATCCCGCTTGCGGTGAAGTGAACACAAGGTTGCTCAATCGAATGAGAAAGTCTGCAGTGCCGGCTATTTATGGAGCAGGAATGCATCCCGACCGTGAGCTCTGGGTTAGCGATCCGCGCGACCCTGAAATATCTGGGTTCAAACCGACAAACAAATATAGACTTGGTTCAAGTAAACATTCCTAAAGCTTATCCCGACATACAAAGTCTGTTAGGTCTGGCTCACTATAAGCTTTGATCGTGATCATGAACAAAATCGACCAACATCTTCACGTTATCAGGTGAGGTGTTAGGCAAAATACCATGACCAAGATTAAAAATGTGACCTGATCTCCCATTAACCTGATCCAGAATGTGTTTGGCCTTCTTTTTGATAACTTCAGGTTCTGCAAACAAAATGACAGGATCTAAATTACCCTGAATGGCTGGCATACCAAGCCTATCCCAAGTAGGCATAAGCGGCGTACGCCAATCCAAGGCAAGAAAGTCAGGGCCGGTCTTATACATCACATCCACTAGATGGGAATTCCCTGTACCAAAATAAATGACAGGCAAATCGCTTCCACACTGACTATGAATTCTCCTCATTAGATTCGTGGTCCAAGGCTCTACGTATTGCTCATAATCAGTTAGGGAAAGACACCCGATCCAACTATCAAAAATCTGAACGGCTTGCACTCCCGACTTATATTGGAGTCTGACATAATTGGAAATAGTCTCGACTAATTTATCCATTAGCCGTTTCCAACCTGTCGGATTACCGTACATAAACTTCTTAACGTGTACGTAGTTTCGTGAGCCCCTACCTTCTATCGCGTATGAAGCCAAAGTGAACGGTGCGCCAGCAAAACCAATTAGGTCAACTTCTCTTGGTAAATCCGAAAGGATGCCCGAAATCGTGTCTCTGATGTAGCCAACACCCTCCTCTGCTGGAACCACTGATAATGCGTCAACCTGCTTATTTGTCGGTATTGGATTTTCAAATACTGGTCCTATTTTTTCCAAATAGTCGAGCTTCATTCCCATCGGTTCTAAAACAGGAAGTAGATCCGCAAACATAATCGCTGCATCCACACCGAGAATTCGTTGAGCGTCAAGAGTAGCTTTTGCAGCAAGCTCCGGAGTCTTAAAAAAATCTAAACTCTTAGTAGACCCTTTTAGAGCATGATATTCGGGCATATATCTGCCCGCCTGGCGATTTAGCCAGATTGGCGTGTGACTCGTTTTTTTAGCCTGACAGGCATCTAGAAAAATACCCATATGAGTTAAGTCGTTACTGTCGTAGACAGTTCTTTTAACCCCAAATCTTGGTCCGCATCATAGTCGACATTATCTATTCCAAAGCCAAAAATACGCATGAAATCCGACCGGAATCCTTCAATATCAGCCAAAGCTTTGACGTTCGAACTATCAATCGAAGACCACGCTTCTGAAACCGCAGCTTGGACCTGCTCGTCCAATTCATGGTTGTCCATCCGAATTCTACCTTTCTCATCAAGTCGCTTCTCTTTGGTTCCGTATAATTCCTCTTGAAATAAACGATGAATGTGTTGAATACAATTCTCATGTGTCCCCTGACGCTTCATCACCTTAAACAAAATTGAAAAATATAAGGGAACTACTGGTATCGCCGTACTGGCTTGAGTTACTACAGCCTTTAAAACTGCTACTCGAGCCTCACAATTCAGGCCTCCTTTCTCTAGTTGCACCTGGATCTGTTTAGAGGTCCTATCTAAATCTTCTTTGGCTTTTCCTAAAGTTCCATCCCAATAAATAGGCCAAGTGAGCTCATTGCCGATGTAGGTATAGGCAACGGTTTTAAAGTTCTGAGCTAAAACACCGGCTTCCGACAACGTCTCGACCCAAAACTGCCAGTCCTCTCCCCCCATAACAGCTACGGTTTCTTCCGCTTCTTTGGAATCCGCAGGATCTATTGTTACATCAACAACTCGAGCGTCTCCTGTATTGAGATTGAGGTCGAGCGTTCGCGATTCAAAAGAGGATCCTAATGGCTTGATAACGGATCGATGCAATTTACCCGTTTTAGGATGCTGCCGTACAGGAGACGCAAGGCTGTAGATCAATAGGTCGATCGGCTCCATCTCACGACGTGCAATATCAACTACTATCTTCTTTGTCTTCTCCGAGAATGCATCCCCGTCGATTGTTTTCGCGTAGAGGCCTTCCTTTTTTGCAATGCGATCAAAAGTTAAGTTGTTATACCATCCAGACGAACCAGGACGTTTTTCGGTAGGCTCCTTCTCATAGGAAACACCTAAAGTTTTTGCTCCGCAGCCGAAAGCCGCTGATATTCTAGACGCCAATCCATAACCACCAGAACATCCAAGAACGATGACATTTCGAGCACCAACAATTGGTTCCCCATCCCTTATGTAACTTATCTGCTCGCTCACATTTTGAGCGCATCCTTGCGGATGCGCTGTCGTGCATATGTAGCCACGGATTCTTGGTTTTACCTGCATCAAAATAATTACCGATTATTTAGCAACCAACATCATACCTTCCGCAACAACATGCCGCATGGCCGCTGTAATATCGATTACATAGGGCCCATCACGTCTAATGGTCACTGATATAGGTGTGTCCCTTGTTATAGCATGCTCTCGATCACCATCTAGAGCGAGAACACCACTACCGGCAAAAACAATCTCTTCGCCAAAACTGATGCGCTGATGAGAATTAACCGAAACTGTTTGAAATAAGCCCGGCGAGATTGGCACTGGATAGGATTTCCCTCTACCCATTTCGACTAGTAGTCCATAATTCTCCTTTGAGGTCACAACCTCTAAATAACCTCCGATCGGGGATATACCTACCGAGTCCGGCAACGCTTGGGTTAACAACACCCTTTTGATCTTCTTTGCATCAAAGGGCAAAAAATTACCGACAAAATCATCTTCCAATAAAACCGCATCAATTAAGCCTATGTCTTTGACGCCGGACGCTGTTTTTACATGCATTACTTTCGCCCTCTCTTTAACTGACTCGAAGTCGACCCGTCTCCGGGCATTCAACCCTGCTACGATTCCCGCGATAGTCGGCTCAATCAACGAAGGGAAAACGTTATTGGTTCCTGTAGAGATCGGTATTAGGTCGATATCCTTCGCGACTCTAGTAATAATGCGATTGGTTCCATCCCCTCCAAGGGACACAAAACTAGAAACGCCGTGCTCTAAAAAAGCTCCAACCGCAAGCTCTGTATCGCTCGCTCGATGCTCCAGAGGTACAGTCAATTCAATTACTTTCGCGTTTAATTTCATCCATTCCAACGCCATTGAGGCTATGCGAAAGGGTTCTTTAACGACATAAATTTCTTCTACACCTGCCGAGTCCGCACCAGCGGCCACCCGTGCAACCATATCTCGCTTATGTTCATGTGTCATACTGCTCGCCCGTGCAGCTACTCTTCTAACATCTCTCCCGGACATCGGATTAACCACAATAGCTATACTAGATTTAGTTTTCTTCAAAGGAGATGCCTGCCTTTGGCTCATGATTTACCTATAGCTCTCAAAGAGAGTTCTGCTGATCACAAATCTTCTATACTGTGTGTTTTTTTCGTGTGCGACAAACTATCAATTAGAAACTGGATAGCCGCATATATTCTTACAGTAACAGTGGAGCTGTCTACTACCCGATATTTTCACACCAACCAAATGACCAGAAAAGTAATAATAGATTGGAATAAGAAGGAAGTTTTACATGTCGATTGAAACCGTAATTAACGAAGCCTTTGATAATCGGGATCAAGTCGGTCCTGATACTGACGGATCAATTCGCGAGGCAGTGGAAAGTGCTCTCGACGGCCTAGATGCGGGAAATTACCGAGTCGCAGAAAAAGGACCTAACGATTGGATAGTCCACGAATGGCTCAAAAAAGCCGTACTCCTGAGCTTTCTTTTGAATCCAATGAAACGCATAAGTAGCGCTCCTGGTGGGACGAGTTGGTGGGACAAGGTCCCTTCAAAATTCGACGGCTGGGATGACGCGAATTTTCAGGAAGCCGGTTTTCG
>PAMR01000073.1 GCA_002708205.1 Gammaproteobacteria bacterium | reverse complement strand
GGATGTTATGGAAGTGGAGATGGAATATTTATATAACGATGGTGATTTTTGGCACTTCATGCGAACGGATGGATCGTATGAGCAATTTGTAGCAAGTGCTTCGATTGTTGCTGATGCGAAGGACAGGCTGAAAGAAACCGATGTGTCAACGGTGACACTTTGGAACGACGATCCAATCGGTGTTGTACCACCAAACTTTGTCGAACTCGAGGTCGTTGAAACGGATCCAGGTTTGCGAGGTGATACGGCACAGGGGGGTACTAAACCAGCAACCCTTTCTACCGGTGCGGTCGTTAAAGTTCCCTTATTTGTGGAGATCGGGGAGGTATTACGCATAGATACCCGTACAGCGGAATATCAGGGTCGAAGTAAAGAGTAATGAGTTGGGAGCCAGCATGCTCTATGGAAGTGCTCGCGCAGCGCAGTCGATTTCTTCACGAAGTTCGAACTTTCTTTCGGGATAAAAACTTTCTAGAGGTACAAACTAGTGTTCTTGCTCGTTATGGTGTGACCGATCCATCGATTAATAATATCGAGGCGGAAGAGGGTTATCTGCAATCTTCGCCGGAATTTCAAATGAAGCGGCTTTTGGCAGCAGGCTCACCTTCAATTTTTCAAATATGTCCGGCTTTTCGAAAAGACGAAGTAGGACGTTGGCATAATCCGGAGTTTACTATTCTCGAGTGGTATCACTTAGGAATCTCTGAGCGAGAATTGATGGAAGAGGTTTCAGAACTCGTAAACNTTTTATTAGGCATTTCGANTTATCAGACTATTAGCTTTGATGACCTNTTAAAGCAATCATTTGGAATAGATAGTNATTCGGAGGACTCTGAGTTTCATCGAACGGCNTTAGATTTGGGCTACCAGGACACTAACATGTTAGGCATCATTGATTTTCTCGTTGCCACAGCAATCGGCAGGCTAGANAATCGCAGAGTGTTTTTGAACGACTACCCGTCGAATCAATCGGCGCTGGCCAAACTCAAGAAGGTAGGGGGAATCGCGGTTGCTGCTCGATTCGAACTTATAGTGGATGGCGTCGAATTAGCGAATGGATATAACGAATTGACAGATGCAGTCGAACTTGAGGNGCGCATGGAAAAGGATAATAACGACCGAGTTCGAAAGGGGCTGCCCACACGGGAGCTAGACCAAGAATTTATTGATGCGATGAAACATGGATTACCTGAATGTTCTGGGGTAGCCATTGGCTTAGATAGGCTTTTTGCGTTGGCTTTGGGATTAGACGACATTCGATCGGTTATTGCGTTTCCGCATCAGTAAANTTTTCGCCTATATCTTCCCCAACTTNTACTCGAGAGCCAGCTGCTATTTGTTTTAGGCGACCAGCTGATTTTGGAAATAGCAGGATTACAGTCGAACCGATCGAAAAGTGTCCGATCTGGTCGCCCTGATCAAAATTGATGTTCTTCACATCACGCTTTTGTCGCGATCTATAAGGCGAAATGGGACCGTCCCATGTGGTTTCGATTGAGCGAACGATAAGAGCTCCTACCATCACAAGAGAATATTGTTTCTCCAGTCCACAAGAAAAGGTGCAAATGAGTCGTTCGTTACGACAAAATAAATTTGGCACTCGGGTTTGTGTTGATTCATTGACAGAGAATAATCGCCCTGGTTGCTCAATCGTATAGTCGAGGGATCCTGCGATAGGCGCGTGAACCCTATGATAGTCTTTCGGCGATAGATAAATCGTTATATAGGATCCGCCTTCGTAGTTTGTTGGAATGTTTTCCTCGAAACCGAGAAGGCTATTCACTGAATACTGTTTCCCNTTGGCTTGTATCAAACTGCCTTGCTTGATCAGTCCGCTGCTTGATACGGTCCCATCTGCTGGCGATGCGATCGCGTTTGCCTTCTCGGGCCTGNGACGTGCATCGTCCTTTAATTCTCTGGTGAAGAACTCAGAGAAAGACTCATATTCGTCAATATTTGGATATTTCGCTTCTCGTAAATCTATTTCAAACACACGGCAGTACGCTTTGATTAGCATAGCCTTTAAAAAAGTTTGTCTGCAACGAGANAGGATTCCAGCAAGGAGCGTTAGTCCTTTTTTGGGCAGAATGAATTGAAAGATGACGGAGAACAAGAACGCTCCTAGAGCTCTACCGGAGTATCAGAGCGATTACCCCATTCCGACCATGANCCATGNTAGGCGCGGATTCGTTTATAACCAAGTAANCGTGCTGCCATATACGCAAGGCCCGATCGATGNTGGGTTTGGCAATGNGNAATTATGTCCTTTTCTTTTGTTATGCCATTGCTATGNAANAGTTCGTCGATATTCTTAACCAGGCTCAGACCATTGTCTNGGTCCATTAGTTTTAGCCAATCGAGATGAAGGGCACCGGGTATATGGCCGGCTCGGGCAGAAGCGGTTCTCTGTCCGATAAATTCTTCATATGATCGACAGTCCCAAACCACCAGATCTTCGTTACCAAGCCTAGGTAGTATGTCGCTGATTTCGGCTATGGGTTGATTTTGTAGAGTAAGTTCAAAAGTAGTTACGTCCGTTGTTGCTTGTGTCGAACCTGACTCAAAAGACAAGCCGGCTGAAGCCCATGCGTGCAAACCGCCGTCAAGATATTTCCATGATTGATGACCGATAACGTCTAGTGTCCAAGCCATTCGACCAGCCCATCCCCCGCCTTCATCATCGCATACCACGTAGGTTTGATTTGGGTCGTAGCCTATTCGAGTAAAGGTTTTTGTCAGTTGTTCGAGTTCAGGCAATCGGCCAGAAGCTGGAGGTACGCCACTTACGAGCTCGGAGGGCGCTATATGTATTGCTTTCGGAATGTGATTAGCCACAAATACCTCAGGCGAGGTAACTTGTATGACCTTGTATTCTGGATTTTTTTCTAGAGATAGCGGGGAAATCGGTGAGGGATTTATTGTCATATGTACACCAATGATAGATTAGTCGTCTGACATCAAATATGTGTGGGAGTAGTCGTGTCTTCGAAATTAATATGGATTGATCTTGAGATGACGGGCTTAGACCCAGAGCATAATGTAATCATAGAGATAGCCACGGTTGTTACAGACCCCGAATTAAATATAGTGGCCGAAGGCCCTAATTTAGCCATTAATCAGCCTGAATCCGCCCTTTCCTTAATGGATGATTGGAATCTCTCTCATCATAGCGAATCTGGACTGCTTTCGCGGGTTCGCGAGAGTGAAATAAGTCAGAAGGAAGCGGAAGCTATGACCCTGGAGTTCGTTGGTAAGTATTCGGAGAAAAATCAAACTCCTCTGTGTGGAAATTCAATATGGCAGGATCGTCGTTTTTTGATCCACCATATGCCTGCGTTAGAGAGTTTCTTCCACTATAGGATTATCGATGTTAGTTCGGTTAAAGAATTGGCCCAGAGATGGAACCCTTCGATTATCAATCAAGTCTCCAAACAGGGTTCTCACCGAGCTCTGGATGACATCAGGGAATCAATAGAGGAATTGCGGGTATACCGGGACTTTTTTTTTAGAGTTGATAAAGACCGGTAGACTAAATGTGTTGAGAAAGCGCCCAGTCGAGATGCTCAATAGCGAGCGGATCGTTAGCTGTGACCCTCTCGCAGCGTCTTTTCTCTATTGCTTTTTTGAGATCATCAGTTGTTTCGGCATTGCCCGCGGCGACGGCTACGTTTCTAACCCACTGCGAGTAGTTAATGCGTCGAATAGCCATACCTTCTGTTTTCTTAAGAAATTCAGCTTCATCCCATTGAAGTAAAGAACAAATATCCGAGCGATCGAGATCATGTCGTGGCTTAAAATCATCGAGCTCTGTGTAAGAGGCGAAACGATTCCAAGGGCAAATCAACTGGCAATCATCGCATCCGAATACACGGTTACCAATTAACGGACGAAGCTTGGTCGGAATGGACCCTTTATTTTCTATGGTCAGGTAGGAGATGCATTTTCGAGCGTCCAGCTTTTGAGGTCCTGTAATAGCCCCGGTTGGACAAACTGAGATACACGCTTTACAAGCACCACATCCATTTTTTACTTTGTGTTTGGTTGTCGGGAGGGGAATATTGGTGAATATTTCCCCAAGAAAAAACCATGATCCGGCTTCTTTGTTTAATACCAAAGTATTCTTACCAATCCATCCAATTCCAGCCTTTTCTGCGAGTGGTTTCTCGAGAACCGGTGCTGAATCTGTGAAAGCCCGGTAACTGCCGCCTGCATGGGTTTGCATACGATTGGCGAGTTGCACGAGTCTACGTCTGACTGTTTTGTGATAGTCGCGACCACGTGCGTAATACGAAACGTATCCGAGATTTTTGTTTTTCAAGCTGTTAAATGATGGCGTGAGATAATTCATACGAGCGGAAATAACGCGGATAGTTCCGGGTAAGAGCAGGTTGGGCTGCATTCTTTTGTCAGTGTTACGCGACATGTAACCCATGGTTCCGTTAAACCGCAGGCTTAACCATTTAAGAAAATCGCTTTTGTATCCGGATAGATCAGTGTCTGTGATTCCTACTTGTTGAAAGCCCAATTCCCGTGCCCAGGATTCTAGATTCGCTGCAATATTTATTGGTTCCATACTCGTATAATCACTCAGATGGATCACGTAAATCGACTATTTGACCGGAAAGCGATCCGAGAGCTCGAAGATATTGCCATTGATTCCCACGGAATTCCTGGTATCACTTTAATGCGTCGAGCCGGCTTATCAGCATTTGATCTCATTTTGGATCGTTGGCCGAATATTCGTTCGATAACCGTTGTATGCGGTACCGGCAATAACGCTGGCGATGGTTATGTGGTTGCTGGACTGGCGTTCAATCGAGGTATTGAGGTGCAGGTTATTCAAGTTGGTGATCACACTAAACTACGTGATGATGGATTGAAGGCCTATCAATGGGCAAAAGAACAGGGCATTGAGCACCAAAGCGAAGTTGAAATCGTGGGTCAAGTGATCGTCGATGCTCTACTTGGAATTGGAGCGACTGGTACTGTTCGTGAAGATTTTGTTTATGCCATTGACAAAATAAACGCATCGCCGGCCCCTGTAGTCGCGCTCGATTTGCCGAGCGGGATATCAGCGGACACTGGGGCTCTCATGACGAATTCACCGGTGGTCGCAGACATCACGATTACTTTTGTAGGAGTGAAACTCGGCTTATGCACGGGCGATGGTGTTGATTACACAGGCCAAATCGAATTGAGCACTTTGGATTTGCCACCGGAAGTCTTCGAAAAGGTTGAAGGTGTTCCTGTTATTTCAACTGGCGTTTTACCGAAACGACGTCGAAGTGCATATAAGAACCAGCTAGGACACCTCCTCGTCATTGGCGGCGAGAGAGGTATGGGTGGTGCCGCCCTGTTGGCTTCGGAGGCAGCACTGCGAGCTGGGGTAGGATTGGTTAGTGTGGTTACCCGATCCGCTCATGTGTCTGGATTTATTGGACGGCGTCCCGAATTAATGGTTCAAGGCGTAGAAGAAGATGATCTATCTTCGCTCGATGATCTGTTGGATAGAGTCGATGCGATAGCTATTGGGCCGGGCCTTGGCAGAGAATCGTGGGGCTACGCCTTACTTGCCAAGACATTGAAGGCGCGAAAGCCGATTGTTTTCGATGCTGATGCCCTCAATCTGCTTGCTAAAGAAAACTTAACCATACCCCCCGAGTCAATTCTTACGCCCCATACCGGAGAAGCCGTTCGGCTATTGGGTGACGTTCCCATTAACGTTCGAGAAGAACGTCAAAGGGCTGTGGAAAAATTAGCAGATTATTACGGGTCTACCATAGTCCTCAAAGGCCCAGGTACGCTCGTAGCAGATAAAAATGGTTTATCTGGGATTTGCATCTTGGGGAACCCGGGTATGGCAACTGCCGGTAGCGGCGATGTATTAACAGGAGTGATCGGTGCCCTAAGGGCTCAGGGATTGCCTTCGACCGAAGCAGCAGAAAAGGGGGTTTGGCTGCATGCGGCTGCCGGCGATCGAGCCTTCGATAGTCTAGGTGGTGGCGCAATAATTGCTTCTGACATTGTCGAAAACTTGAGAGTGTTTCATAAGTGAATAAATCGATATCTTTACTAAAAAACGAGGAAGCGACGGTTGAAACAGGGAGACGGCTCGTGCGTGAACTGAACCTGAGTAACGAGCTCGTATTTCTGAATGGAGATCTTGGGTCAGGGAAGACGACATTGGTTCGGGGTATTTTGCGGTCATGGGGTTACGATGGACCTGTAAAGAGCCCGACATATACGTTACTGGAGCCATACGAATTAGCAGATTGTCGCGTTTTACATTTTGACTTTTACCGAATTAACGACCCCGAAGAACTACTATATATTGGTATCGATGACCTACTTGGCGAGGAAGCGATCAAGTTGGTAGAGTGGCCGAGCAATGGAAGTTCGATATTGCCTAAACCCGATATAGAGATTTTTTTGGAGGCAGGCGATTCGTCGAAACCAAACTATCGATCTCTGGAAGTCATAGATCACCGCAGGACTTGATGACCACTCAAATTCAAAATATTTTTATTCTTCTTCTGGCGACCATCTTGCTTGGAACACTTTTTAAAAGCGAAGCAGGTTCGTTGGATGGGGTTCGCGTTCATGATGCACCAGGTCGAACCAGAGTGGTGCTCGATACATCTACGCCTGTTGATTACAAATTATTTAAGTTGAGTAATCCGTATCGAGTAGTTATTGATCTTGAGGAAACTCACCCCAACGATGCACTTGTTACTGAGGATATTTCAAGTGAGATTTTAGGTGGTGTCCGTCGAGCTCGTCGCGGTCAAGAAATTTATCGAGTGGTTTTAGATGTTAGTCGGGAAGTAACTGCAAAGAGTTTCCTTTTGCCGCCGATTGCCTCGTATGGGAACAGATTAGTGATAGATCTGAGTTGGGAAGAAAGCACCCCTGTTCCTGTGCAACGTTCCGTGGACACATCGAAGTTGCGGGATATCCTGATAGCAATTGATCCGGGGCATGGAGGAGAGGACCCTGGAGCAATCGGTGTAGGACGTGTCTATGAAAAAGAAGTGGTATTTGAAATATCGAAAGCCATAAAGAGTGAGCTCGATGCAACGCGTGGATTTAAGGCCATGCTAATAAGAACCGGTGACTATTACGTGCCACTACAGAAGAGACCCAATATTGCCAGAGAAAGACGAGCCGATCTCTTTGTTTCAATTCACGCAGATGCCTTCAAGAGTTCACGAGTAAGTGGTGCATCTATCTACGCATTGTCGGAAAAACGGGCGACCAGTGAAACGACGCGCTGGCTCGTTGATAATGAAAAACGAGCTGATTTAATTGGCGGTGTGGGAAACAGTGTTTCTTTGGATGACCAAGATGATGTGGTTGCGGAGGTAATTCTGGATATGTCGATCAAGGAGCAAATGAATGATTCTATTGCGGTGGGAGATTCGATTCTCGGGAATTTGGGAAGAGTAGCGAAGCTGCATAAAAATACTGTCCAGCAGGCGGGATTTGTCGTTCTGAATAGTCCAGATTTACCGTCAATTTTAATTGAAACAGGTTTTTTATCTAATCCAGGGGAGGCCAAACTACTGTCTTCGAAGGCACATCAAAAAAAAATTGCGAGTGCTATTGCTGAGGGCATTCGACAATATGTGCGACGGGATCCTCCCCCAGGAACACTAGTGGCTAATTTAGATGTATCAAAGGAAGCTACACACATTGTAAAGAGAGGAGACACATTATCGGAATTGGCTATACGTTATTCCGTTAGCGCTTCGAAAATTAGAATAGCTAATGGTCTGGAAAATGATGTTATTCGTATAGGACAGATCCTTGTTATTCCAGGGCAACCTACTTAAAGAGGCAACTGCAAGTCATGAAGCACATTCGCCGACTAGAAGAACGTGTTGCTAACCAAATCGCTGCTGGTGAGGTAGTTGAAAGGCCTGCTTCTATCGTTAAAGAATTAGTAGAAAATAGCCTGGATGCTGGTGCTCAAAGTATCTCTATTGAAATCGAAGAATCCGGAGTTCGGCGCATAAGTGTTGCCGATGACGGTGTCGGAATTCATCAAGACGACTTGCGCTTGGCGCTGGAACGTCATGCGACGAGTAAGATTGAAACCTCGGAAGATCTAGCGCTTGTCACGACAATGGGCTTTCGAGGAGAGGCTTTAGCTAGTGTAGCTTCTATCGCCAGAGTCACTTTGACTTCGCGAACACATCAGATGGAAAACGCTTGGCAGCTAGTGGTTGAAGGAGGGCATGAAATTAGTCTTCGACCGGCGGCTCGCAGTGAGGGGACTACCGTCACGGTTGAAAATCTATTTTTTAATACTCCGGCTCGGAGAAAATTCCTCAAGGCGGAAAGGACTGAGAAGGCTCATGTGACTGATACTGTGCGCAGGTTGTCTTTGGTCAACGACAATATATCTTTTTTATTGTCAGACGGGGGTCGAACGAATGAACGCATACCCGCGGTATCGAAACTCGAAAATCGTATTCAGCTTCTTTTGGGTGCGGATTTTTTGGATTCAGCCGTACCGATTGATGAAAGTAGAGAAGATCTTCGCTTGTGGGGCTGGGTCGGATCGCCGACTTTCAATAGGCGTACGAGAGATCAACAACACTTCTTTGTTAACAATCGATATGTGAAAGATACCATCGTTTCCCATGCCATCAGGCAGGCGTATCGAGATGTTATGTTTCATGGTCGGCACCCCGTTTTTGTTCTTTATGTGTCTTTAGATCCGTCGAAAGTNGACGTAAACGTACACCCGACAAAAAGTGAGGTTCGTTTCCGGGAGGCCAGGCAGATCCATGATTTCATCTTCGGTTCGCTGAATCGTGCACTACGCCAGACTGAATCGATTTATCAGAGCTCTANCATAGGGAATTCGGAATCCTTAGGAAGTCGGGCCGATAGGACTTCTTTTCAGCCACAGCAAGCACAAATAGACACTACATCTTTGGAGCTGCAGCCGGATAGTGAAGACGTCGGAACGGCAATATTTCCCATACCAACGCAACAATCCCCCGTGACGAATAAGGGAGTTCCTCCCCTCGGTTTCGCATTGGCACAGCTTCACGGAACATACATTCTCGCCGAGAATTCGGANGGTTTGGTGGTGGTCGATATGCACGCTGCCCATGAGCGAATCACTTATGAGCGAATGAAGAAAGATTTCTTGGAAGAGGAGCGNATGGTTACCCAACGTCTTCTCATTCCGGCGGTCGTAGAAGTGGGCGNGNGAGACGCGGAATTAGTAGAGGCCAATGGAAATGAATTAACTCGATTTGGATTGGTNGTTGAACGNATGAGTTCAACAGGCGTGGTGGTACGAGAAATTCCGGCGTTGCTCACCGACAGTAATATCGAAAGTCTTATCCGGGATGTATTGCAGGAGTTCGAAAATTACGGGTCAATGGATAGTCTTCAGGAACAGGCTGAGGATTTATTTCGTACCATGGCCTGCCACTGCTCGGTGCGAGCTAACCGGCGTTTAAGTCTCGATGAAATGAATGGCCTGTTGCGCCAAATGGAGCGAACCGAGAATGCTGGTCAATGCAATCATGGTCGACCGACATTTGCTGTGCAGAGCATGGCAGATTTGGATCGAGCTTTTCTTCGGGGACAATAAATGTGGGACAGTTCAATCGCTTATTGATGTTTCTCATGGGCCCCACGTCGGGCGGGAAGACAGACTTAGCTATTGAAGTCGCCCGGCGCTTGGACGTTCAGATCATAAGTGTTGATTCTGCGATGGTGTACAAAGGAATGGACATCGGCACCGCCAAGCCGGATAGCACGACGCTAGAACAGTTTCCGCATAGACTGGTTAATATCCTTGATCCATTGGATGGGTATTCGGTGCAGCGTTTCTTGCATGACGCGGAAGAGGCTGTCCGCGCCGCTTGGTCGGCGAAACGTATTCCTCTCCTGGTAGGGGGAACGATGTTGTACTTTAAGGCATTTCGAGACGGGTTGTCTCAGATGCCTGGGGCTGATTCAGCAATACGTGCAGAACTGGCAGAACTTGGTNCATCTATNGGTTGGCCNGCAATGCACCGCGAATTAAAGAGCTTGGATCCCGTTGCGGCAGAAAAGATCGAGCCTAATAATCGTCAACGGATTCAAAGAGCCTTAGAGGTTCATCGAATTTCGGGTCGGCCTATTTCAGCCTTTTGGAACANTGATCCCGGTGAGTTTTTGGAAACGCGCTTGGATTGCAGATTACTGCAATTTTCGATGTCTGCATCGCGTTCTCACCTACACACACGGATCGAAAATCGCCTAGATGAGATGCTTGGTTCGGGATTTGTTGAAGAGGTAGAAGGTTTGGTTGATAAGTGGGGCCTTGGTCGTGATGCTCTTTCTATGAGATCNGTCGGATATCGTCAGGTAATGGATTATCTCTATGGGGACTACTCNTATGAGGAATTGCGCAATCGGATACTGTTTGCGACGCGACAGTTGGCTAAAAAACAAGAAACGTGGCTAAGAAAGTGGACTCACTTAGACGGGANTTTAGGCATTCGGGATCCCAATAACGCAGTAGCTATAGAAGAGTTGGTATTGAAAAAGCGGTANCCAGTCTCCATAGTATTAATTGATNNGCCAAGATAAATGCTTCTCAGGAAANTTGTGGGTGCATTNATACTGGCGCGAAAGTGAACTAGGCCCTGGGATCGTTTTGAGAGGNTTTATATTAGTTATTACCGTTAGCTAAAAATTGAACCCAGATAGTGTGGCCGATAAGTGGGAGTTGCGAATTAATGTCAAAAGGTCAGTCATTGCAAGATCCATACTTAAATGCCTTGCGTCGCGAAAAAATCCCTGTCTCGATTTATCTTGTAAATGGCATAAAGCTCCAGGGGCATATTGAATCCTTTGACCAGTTTGCGTTGCTTTTAAGGAATTCCGTAAGCCAGATGGTCTACAAACATGCGATATCTACGATTGTCCCTTCTAAGAGTGTGCGTCTGGAAGAGGCCTATTCTGAAGACAGTTAAAGATGTTTTTTGATCGCCCGCCCGAGGGTGAGAGGGCAGTGCTATTGCATGTGCGTGAGCCCCGTGATTCGTATGAGAGTAATGTTGCAGAATTTGNGGAGCTAGTGTCGTCTGCNGATCTNTTTCCAATGGAAGTCATGCTGGCTGTTAGATCNCGTCCTAATCCGCGTTTCTACATAGGGTTAGGTAAAGCCGAGGAGTTGAAAAAACTGACCGCCCAACGCGAAGCNCAGCTTGTGATCATTAATCATGAATTGACTNCAGCACAAGAGCGNAATCTCGAGGATTTTTTGGNGNTTAGGGTCATGTCTCGCACGGAGCTCATACTTCACATTTTTGCTAGTCGTGCTCGTACCTTCGAGGGGCGTTTGCAAGTAGAGCTTGCTCAATTGCAACATGCACAAGGGCGAGTAACTCGTGGTTGGACACATTTAGATCGTCAAAAAGGTGGNAGTACGCAGAAAGGTGGAATGAGCGTACGAGGCGGTGTCGGTGAAACGCAGATAGAGCTTGATCAGCGTATGATTCGTGGGCAAATAAAGCGCGTGATTCAACGACTAGAANNGGTTCGAAAGCAGAGGAATCAGAGTCGAAAAAGAAGGTCCCGTGCGCGAGTGCCTACCGTGGTTATAGTGGGGTACACAAATGCCGGAAAGTCGACTCTTTTTAATGCTTTAACGGATTCACGTGTGTATGCCAAAAATCGTATGTTCGAGACGCTTGACCCGACACTCCGAAGAATATCTTTAAACGGTTTTGGGGAAGTGGTTTTAGCAGACACAGTGGGTTTTATACGAGACCTTCCGTTGCAATTAGTAGACGCCTTTAAGGCTACCCTTGAAGAAATAGCTCGG
>PAMR01000072.1 GCA_002708205.1 Gammaproteobacteria bacterium | reverse complement strand
AGACCACTCCACCTAAATCAAACAAGAGTGCTTTGTATTCCAGCGTTCTAATCATCGAAATTATTCTTTTTTTCAGTAGTTGACTTACATTAGCAACAAAATGCCACTATTAAAGAATACTTGGTAGTGCCCGCTTTTTGAGTCGCGCTTCGGTGTGCTTCACGACTACTAATGCGAAGCAAGTTTTACTATGTGGGATTGAAACAAGAGCAGCCGGAAAATTTACTTATATACAACTTTCAACCTCTATTGGTGAGGTTAGAATAGCGTAAATACGAATTGATAATTGAATATTAGTAACATTTTATACAGTACTACTCGCCTGCTTATTTATTTATCGTCGTGTTTGCCATCCTGGTTAACACGATGGTTTGGACGGCGTTTGGGTGATATCGCTTTTTATATGAAGGGGCGTATTCGGCAAACGATCGAACAGAATGTTTTGTTTGTTTATCCGAATCTCAGCGATATTCAAAGCCACGACTTGGTCCGCCGAAGACTTCAGGAAATGGGCTGTTTTATTGCTGAAACTGGAATGATTTGGCATTGGCCAGAGGGACGTATTGCTCAGCAATTGCGTCAAGTCCAAGGAGAAGAGCATTGGTCCGATACACGCGGAAACCTTATTCTTGTGCCGCACTTTGGTAATTGGGAAGTATTGAGCTATTACCTGCCTAACAAGGTTGAATTGACTGCATTGTATGAGAATCGGCAGATTGCAGCGGTCGATAATCTCGTTCGTGATGCACGAGAGCGATTCGGTGCGAAGTTAGTTCCTACAGATAGGGGTGGGGTTCGAGCATTGATAAAAGCGTTGAGGCGAGGCGAATCGGTCGCTGTATTACCTGATCAGGTGCCGAATAGAAGCAGTGGAGGTGTGGTTGTCCCATTCTTTAATCGTCCCGCATTGACGCAGACGCTTGTTCATCGTCTGATTCAGGCAACTCGAGCAAATGTAATATTCGTCACGGCTCAGAGAGTCGAGTCGGGATTTAATATAGTTACGGACCAGGTAGATCCTTCGATTTACAGTAACGATCAGATTGTTTCAACCACTGCCATGAATCGAACAATAGAAAGTATTGTTACTCGTGACCCATCTCAGTATCAATGGGAGTACAAAAGGTTCCGACGGACTGAATTTGAGGATCCGTATAAGTAACCAATGGGTTACGTAGATCTATTTTCTCGAATTTCCTTGAATGTTCCCTGGATGGTCTAGATGCTTAGTTCGACTTAGTAAAAANTAGAGAGATAGCTATGAGAAAGATTACTCTTTTATGCTTAATCNTATTTGGAACGGTAAATCTTTTCGCTGAACACCACGAAGTCTCGAGAAATCAATTTGATCAGTGGATGGTGGATATATCGAATTGGGGTCGNTGGGGNCCCGAAGATGAACTCGGNACGTTGAATTTAATTACGCCTCAAAAACGTAAAGAATCTGCATCGTTGGTTAAAGANGGGGTGTCGATCTCCATGGCACTGGAGCTTAATACAGTATCTGATGAGCTCAATACGAATCCGTTTGTTCATGAACTACAAACCGCAACATTTGGNGGGCATGATGTTGCNGGNGACAGTTACGCCGTCCAATACCATGGATTTGCGCATTCNCATTTAGATGGGCTCCCACATTTTCTACATAAATCCAAAATGTACAACGGTTTTGGAGCTGANGTTTTGGAGNCCACTGGTGCTACGAAATTGGGCATACACAATGCTCATGAAGGAATTTTTACGCGTGCCGTCTTGTTCGATATACCCAAATTGAAAGGGGTAGATTATTTGGAACCAGGTACTCCGATTACGGTGGANGATCTCGAGGCATGGGAAAAAGCAAAGGGAATTAAAGTGGGGAGCGGTGATGTCCTGTTGGTCAGGACAGGTCGTTGGGAAAGGGTGCGACAAAAAGGCCAATGGAACTTCGTAGAGAAGGCTGCNGGAATGCACGCCTCAGTGGCGAAATGGCTTAAAACAAGAGACGTTGCAATCATCGGCTGTGATGGAGTGAGTGATGTTATGCCATCGGGTGTTGAGGGACTCGTAAATCCGTTGCATGAATTAGTTTTAGTCGGTCTGGGCATGCGTATTTTAGATAACCTTGATCTAGACGCGGTNGCNAAAGCGAGTGCTGAGCGTAATCGATATGAATTCCTGATAGTGGCNTCACCGTTGCGGGTAAAAGGGGGGACTGGGTCACCCTTGAATCCATTGGCGATTTATTAGATGTCGCAGGATCCTTTAATAGCTAATTTGCCTCATGGCGTTCGATCGCGAAAAGTATCGAATGTGAATGGTTTAGAAATGCATATTCTCGAGGCTGGAGAACGTGGCAAACCATGTGTCGTTCTGTTACATGGCTTTCCCGAATTAGCCTACAGTTGGCGAGCCTGTATAGGGCAACTGGCNGAGGCGGGTTACTATGTAATCGCTCCTGATCAAAGGGGGTACGGACGGACGCTCGGTTGGGAGCAAGGTTACGACGTTGATCTCCAAAAATTCTCTTTACCTAATCTTGTGAGCGATATTCTGACACTACTTTTTCGTTTGAAAATAGATAGTGTTTTGTCCGTAGTTGGCCATGATTTTGGATCGCCGGTAGCGGGTTGGTGCGGGTTAATTCGTCCAGATATTTTTCACTCCGTAGTTCTCATGAGTGCCCCTTTCCCAGGAGCACCGACACCCAAGTCGGATCGGCCAGGCGGAGTGGAAATAAACATTGGTCTGACCGAGATGGATCCGAGTCGCAAACATTATCAATGGTATTACTCGACGCGTGAAGCAGATAGCGATATGTTAGATTGTCAACAAGGATTTAGGTCGTTCCTGCGAGCATATTTTTTTGTGAAGAGCGGGGATAATAGAAAGAATGATCCTCATCCTTTGGCTGCATACAGTGCAGAGTTCCTTGCTCAGTTGCCTACATATTATGTTATGCAAGCTGGTGAGACTATGGCCGAGACAGTCGAGTACGGTTTGCCCAGTGCTGGAGACCTTGCGTCCTGTACCTGGCTGACGGAACAGGACTTGGATATCTATGAGAACGAGTTCACTCGTACAGGATTACAGGGCGGTCTCAATTGGTATCGGTGTGGTGTTAGTGAAATCGCGCGCGATATATTGCAACTATTCCGAAAAGTAGTCCTTAAGCAACCGACTTTGTTTATAGCGGGTGCCAGAGACTGGGGCGTTTTTCAATCTCCAGGAGCGTATGAACGTATGCAGACTGAGATTTGTATCGATTTTAAGGGGACGCATCTAATAGATGGAGCCGGTCACTGGGTTCAACAAGAAAATCCAGACCGTGTCAATCGATTGCTTCTCGATTTTTTTTGCGATCATGTTGCAACGTAGCTATGGAAATTACCTACGTTGATCAAAAACCAGCGGAACCAGACTTTAATAGAGCAAGGTAGTTGGCATCTAGAATTTCGTATGAGCGCGTACCTGGTTTCATTACGTAGACGGGATCCTTAATGGACTCGATATCGTAATGTTCTTTCTTTAAGTCACCTTTGACCATCTTAAAGGTACCCGTAACATCTAGTTCGTTCTGTATACGAATGAACACAGGACAAGCAAATGGTGGAAGCTCTTTAACAACGTATTGAGCAAAATCGTCCTGGTCGAAGGTGGAACCGTCGCTTAAACGAAGTGCTGCCATACCAGCTTTTCCGTCAGCTCCAGGGACGTCTACCCCGTATACATTACTAATCTCTACACTATGGTAGCCGTTTATAATTTCTCCTACTTCATTAGTGGACACATTCTCTGACTTCCACCGAAATGTGTCTCCTACTCGGTCTACAAACTGATAGTGGCTATATCCGAGACTAAAACCTACGTCGACTTCCTTAATGAGATCCCCTGTATTAAACCAAGCATCACCTTCTTCAAAAACATCGCGTAGCACCTTTTTTTCTGTCGCCTCGGAATCTGTATATCCTTCAAAAACAGCGCCAGGATTAATATGACCGAGACACAGACCCGGTTCTCCGAATTCGACCTCTATACATCGATTATCATCGTTTCTTTCTATTTCGTCCGTCTCAACATCGTATTTAATCAATGCTACTCGTGAGCTAGTCATGCCGATTGTGCAATCTTTGTTCATCAAATTGGCAAAAGCGACGTTTCCCTCGCTGGCACCGTAGAATTCGGAAATCCTCTTGATGCCAAATCTTTTTTTGAAATCAAGCCATACATCTGGACGCAACCCGTTACCCATCATGTTTCGCAATGGCGATACATGATCGTCCGGTTTAGCATCGCTATTTGTTAAATATCTGCATAGTTCACCGACGTAAATTAAGCAGGTTGCACCATATTTGCGAACTTCTGGAAGGAAGTTGCGAGCAGAAAATCTCCTTCGAATAAACATGGAGGCTCCTGAAGAAAATGCTGCACCTACACCGATGATCAGTCCGGTCCCGTGATAAAGAGGTAGACAGATGTATAGACGGTCCTTTTGATTGCATTTGAGCCCGGCTTTATGTGAGAGCATCGCGCTAGCGAGAAATCGGCGGTTAGAAAGTACAGCTGCTTTCGGTAAACCGGTGGTGCCTGAGGTGAAGATGTAGAAGGCGGTTTCTCCCAGAGTGACATGATCGGTTTGCTCGAGATTGGAGTCGCTGGCTGATGAGGCCGCATCGTCTATATTTGTCGCCCAGTTTAAATTGGTTTCATCATTGTCAGGAACGACAAAATAGTCTTCACCTTCTGATAATGAGAGATCGTCTTTGACTTCTTCTAGAGCCTCGCTAAGTTCAGATCCGAAGATACATTTTTTGGATTTTGTTACCTCGATACAATGGGTTAAAGGTCGGCCCCTCAGGTTAGTGTTGATAAGGCCAGCTATCGCTCCAATCTTATTCAGCGCAATGACTGTTTGCAGGAACTCGATTCGATTTTCCATAACCACGCTGACGACATCGCCTGTTTTCACGCCGATGCTCGATAGATAATTAGCGTATCGATTCGCGGATTGATTGAGTTCAGACCATGTGATTGATTGATCTTCAAAGATAACGGCTGATTTGTCAGCAAATTGTAGTGCGTTATTTTGTACGGATTTTGCGAAGCAATCCCTTTCTTCTAAGGGCCTTGGTTGCATACCTTTCTTCAGGGCCAATAACGTGGGTGTTTGGGTCAAGACTGAAACAATATCGCGAATTCCCATCAGCAATTCCTTCGAACCGAAACTGGTATATATTCAATAATGACATGGATCAAGACAGGAGTAATCGGCTATGAATGAAATATGGCAGATTGGCGACATCAAAGTGACGCGAGTTGTTGAGATGGAAGTGGTTGGTGGTTCTCGTTTCATCCTTCCTGACGCGACACGAGACGCTTGTCTCCCCTATTCTTGGATGCAGCCTCACTTTATGGATGATTCTGGGAACCTTGTAATGAGTATTCACGCTTTGGTGATTGAGGTAGGGGAACGGCGAATCATCGTGGATACCTGTATAGGTAATGACAAAGAGCGATCAATCCCGAACTGGAGCAATCTTCAGACCAACTTTTTAAAAGATATGGAGAATATCGGCTATCCAGTCGAAAGTATCGATACGGTTCTTTGTACTCACCTCCATGTTGATCATGTGGGCTGGAATACTCGGCTCGTCAATGGCGAGTGGGTACCAACTTTTGAAAACGCACGTTATCTCATCGGGGAGGATGAGTGGACATATTGGGATACAAATGAAGACCCAACCAGTTATGGCAACGTGATGGACGATAGTGTTCGGCCGGTTATCGAAGCAGGATTGGTGGATCTCGTCTCAACTTCAGAAACAATTGCTCCGGGTATACGGTTGGAATCAACCCCTGGACACACGCCAGGACATGTTAGTGTTCTTTTGGAGTCTCGAGGAGAAGAGGCGGTCATTACTGGAGATTGCATCCATCATCCTTGTCAAATAACTCGTACAGATTGGTGCAGCTCAGCGGACTATGACAAGGATCAAGGACGGGTAACTCGAGAAAAATTTTTGGAACGATTAGTTGAAACCAATGTTTTGGTCATCGGAACGCATTTCGCAACACCTACGGCAGGACATATTCGCCACTATCCGGAGGGTGGTTATTGGCTAGATGTTAGCTGATTCTATTTTTCTCCGGGCCCGCTTTTAGGTCTTTTTCTAGGCGTGTCATCCATTCGAAGATTCTGCCTTTAGTCCACGGGATATCTAAGGCTATAAATGCGAGCCCTAAGGGGAACATCCAGAATCCGAGAATGGGAAGAATTCCAAAAATCCCACCGATCATTAAGGCGATACCTGCTAGAGATCTGATTCCAGGTGGAAGACGGTGGACCCCCCAACGGAGTATCGAGTAAGTATAAAACTTTATGGTTTTTGAGACATTGTGGCTGCTATTAGACATGGTCTATACGTACTCTGGACTGTCGTCCTTGTGTCCCTCTGTTGCCAATTGTGCCCGTTGATTCAAACCGGAATCAGAAGATATGAATCGATACGCACCGTCTTTGTGCAGAACCCTTTCAAGACGATTTCGATGAAGAAGTAACTGACAGTGGGCGATGGCTTCGCCCAATGCCATCATGGTTTGTCGAGGATCTAATTTACGGTTGAAAAGAACTGGAAGTAACGATTTTGCGGTCCGTGGTTCGGAGCAGAACAACTCTATCGCTAGCATCCGGTCCTCGTGATGCTCGATCAATTCGTGTAGTCGCTGGCGAACGCCAAAAAAAGGAAGATTATGGGCGGGCAAGATGAAAGTATCGTTAGGAGTTTCGAGAAATTTATCATGACTTTCCATCCATGCTTTCAGGGGATTTGCCTCGGGTTCTGTTGCGTGCACGCTAACATTGGATGTGATGATAGGAAGTATTTGATCGCCGGAGAGCATGATTTTTAGATCCTGGGACTGCAGACAAGCATGTTCTGGCGAATGGCCGGAACCCACTACAATCTTCCAGTCATTGCCTCCTATTGAAAGTACATCTCCGTCCTCTAGGCGATGAAAGCCCGAGGGAAATGCCGTTGGCATCATCATAGTTTCTTTGGCTTTCTTTTTCGGATCTTGTCGAGTTTTCCACATTTTTGCGATTTGGGTTAAGTAATCGGCTGGCATTCCATGTCGTAGATAAAATTCTTCGCCAATCCAGCTGGAATAATGTGAGGGGGCACCACTTGTGAACGAGCGTGCTTGGTAATACTCGGCTCGGGTCATATAGAGTGGACATCGGAAGTGGTTAGTGATCATACCAGCTTGTCCGATATGGTCGGGGTGCATGTGTGTGCATATGACGCCCTTTACTGGTTTGTTCCTGTGCACTGTGTTGAAGATCTGAAACCAGAGGTCTTTGACTTCTGGACTGGGTAGGCCTGTGTCTATGACGAAAAAGCCGTCATCATCTTCCAATAAATAGAGATTGATATGAGTGAGAGAGCCGCCCATTGGCATGGTTAACCAATGTACCCCGTCAGCTAGTTCNACAGTGGTACCTGGAGTAGGGTGGTNGCTATATGGATATTGAAGTGACGAATTCGTCTNATTGGAATTGTTTTTCTTCATGCACTCTTTTCTTATTACGCACTAATATGGCCGTTGCGGAGTATACCCTGACCGCTTACATTAGGTGGTTCGCTGTGACCCGTTCTAATATAGATCAAACTAGGGTAGTCAAACTCGTATAGGGAACCACTATTATGCCGATGAATGTAAAGCCCATCCCAATGTTGGACGATGAAGTAAATGAGGTTCGTATTGCTACAGCAGATATCGTCAACAAACATATCCTGCCTGTGGAGGATAAACTCTATGCGCGGAGTAATGATGGTCGCTCGCCTACGAAGGATTCTATTGAAGAAGCACGTGAGCTTCGAAACCAAGTTCAGAAAAGGGTAAAAGAGGCGAAACTNTGGGCGCCTCACTTGCCGCCGGAGTTCGGCGGAATGGGTCTATCCTTTATGCAGCACGCGTATATGAATGAGATTCTTGCATATAGCCCAGGAGCAGCGCCGTTGTTTGGTGTAGTTGCTCCAAATTCCGGGAATCAGAAGATTCTCGTAAAGTATGGAACGCCTGAACAACACGAAAAGTGGCTGATTCCCCTCACCGAAGGACGTATGCAGTCGGGATTCTCAATGACTGAGCCAATGAACGCAGGTTCTGACCCNCGGTCATTAACCACGCGTGCGGAGCTTGATGGAGATGAATGGGTTATTAATGGTCATAAATGGTTTACTTCTAATGGCCACGCGGCAGATTTTTATATCGTTATGTGTCGTACGTCGGATCCGGATGAGATGGGTGGTGTGAACGAGAAAATGACCCAGATTATTGTCCCCAAGAGTACCCCCGGGGTTAATGTGGTGAGGGGCGTTCCTGTATGGGGGAAAGCATCGGATCACTGTGAGATNAAATATGAAAATGTTCGAGTACCGAAAGAAAACCAATTGGGACGCACTGGAACCGGGCATCAAGCAGCGCAGGATCGTTTAGGCGCGGGTCGGGTCTATCACTGTATGAATTCGGTTGGAGCCATGTGGCGATGTTTTGATTTAATGATAGATCGATTAATGACTCGAGAGGTTCATGGCGGAGAAAAACTCGAAGAAAAGCAATTCATGCAAGGATTTATNGCCGAATCCTATATGGATATTCANTCGGCACGNTTGATGGTGGTTGATTGCGCCATGAAAATGGAGTCTGGCGCAGACCCTCGTACCGATATTTCTTCCATTAAAGTTTTTGTTCCAGCGGCTTATCATAGGGTCGTTGATCGGGCGATACAGGTATATGGTGCAGCGGGTGTGTCGGGAGATTTCCCATTTGCGGGGATGTACCAAGGTGCACGCACATTACGCTTAGCGGATGGCCCGGATGAGGTGCATAAGATTTTAATAGCGAAAAACGTTCTACGGCGCTATCACGCCGGAGAAAGTTGGGATTTTGGGAATTAATCAATGAAAGAATTAGTAACGGAAATGGCAGCTGCGGTGAAATCACGATCGGCGTTGCCGCGCATGCCTTCGGATTTAGATTTGNATGCCGCGTACGTCATTCAGAAGCAGTTAGTGGAACAGGTGGCTGAGGGTGATGTATCGGGCCTAAAGGCTGGTATGACTGCAGCGGCTGGTCAAAAAGCCTTTGGACTGACGCATCCCCTGATCGGATCTNTTTACGGTTTTGGCCGTTTGGAACCAGGAGTCGCGTTCGCTTCGGGTACTGGTGTAAGCCTCGAATGTGAAATCGGCGTAATCATCGATTCCAAAGGCAATCCGAAGTCGGCAGGACCTGTTATCGAGGTGCCGAGGATGGCCTGGGGACACCCTGACGATGCAATCGGTACCAATTTGACGGCCTGTAATATAGCGGCGGATCGATATATTGTTGGGGTGCAACAAAACTTTCGCGAATCCTACGACGATGTTGAAATTCGATTAACGCGTGATGGTGATGTCGTATGTGAAGCNCCCGCGACAGATGCTCTTGGGGGACCGCGTGCTGCTTTGGATTGGATGTTGAAAGAAGCGACGGTTCGGGGATTGGAGCTTCACGATGATATGCTATTGATCACAGGGGCTTGCGGTGGAATCCATCCGGCGGAACCGGGTCACTACATTGCCGACTATGGCTCACTGGGATCGATAGAGTTTACGGTCACTTGACAGAAGGAGCAGTACGACAAGTTATTGATGGGCTCAATAAACAAAGTGCCAAGAATNCTTTGGGTGGTCGCATTATTAATGCGGTTTCAAATNGTCGCGGGATTGTTGAGTTAGAGATGCACTTTGATATCCCTGAAGAATATTGCCACCGTCTTGGTCTTCAAGGTGGATTTGTCGTTGGGATGTTAGAAAATTCAGCATCTCAACTTGTTAGAATTAGTTCAGAAGACCANGNGGAAAATCCNANACTAGAACTCAAAGTAAGCTTCTTGCGACCAGGTAACGCTGGTAGGTATCGCTCGANTGCTAAAAAAATAACCAAGGACTCTGNAATNGGGGTAATTCGTTCTCAGCTGTTTGGTCCGGANGATAANTTGATTGCAACAGGGACTGCTACAGTTCTAGATTCGTCCAGCGGACCTTAGTCTCATTCACTTTTTCTTTCTATATGCGCGCCGAGAGAACGTAGTTTTCCTTCTAAATTTTCGTATCCCCGATCTATTTGTACAATGTTTTGAATAATACTCTCTCCCTNAGCCGCCAGTGCGGCTATAACTAACGCCATCCCTGCTCGAATATCGGGTGAAACCAGTCTCACCCCTCGTAATTTAGCGGCCCCCATAATTAAGGCTCGGTGGGGATCACAGAGTACGATTCCCGCTCCCATTTCTATTAGCCAGTCTGTAAAAACCAATCGACGGTCGAACATTTTTTGATGGATTAGCGTTGTACCCTGACATTGCGTTGCCAGCACAGTGGCTATNCTAACTAAGTCGGGTGGAAAACCAGGCCANGGACTGTCATCTATTTTTGGCACCGCCCCATCAAAATCCTGNCGTACTTTCATAGACTGTTCCGCNGGGACAAATATGTCTTTGTCATCANTTTCCCATTCGATTCCGAGTCGGCCATACATGATGGCTGTCATTCGGTGTTCGACAGGGCGGCAGTTTTTGATAGTTAATGATGAATGTGTGGCGGCTGCTAATCCGATGAGCGATCCCACTTCCATATAATCTGGACCAATTTCAAAACTGCTACCGTGGAGTGATTTGACTCCATCCACTTTTAAGTCGTGNGTCCCTACACCAGAAATACGTGCTCCCATGCTATTTAGACAATGACAAAGATCCTGTATGTGGGGTTCCATTGCTGCATTNGAGATGGTTGTGTGTCCCTCCGCCAATACTGATGCCAAAATAGCTTGTTCTGTTCCTGTCACACTCATCTCATCGAGAAAAATGTCACATCCCCNCAANTGTGTAGTNGTCAATACATACTTATNGTGTTCGATNGTTATNTTTGCCCCTAGTGCTTCAAGAGCAATCAAATGTGTATCCAAACGCCGGCGTCCTATTCGGTCACCGCCAGGCCGAGCAATTTCGGCATGTCCGAANCGNGCTAGTAATGGGCCTGCAAGCAAAACACTNGTTCTGATCTGNCTCGCTATTTCNGCNTNCACGTTNGTCTCGTGCACACCGGATGCGTTTAGTTTCACNGTATTGTCCGNNAAGGTAGNGACNACTCCCAGTTCATTTAACAAACTAAGCTTAGTGTGTACGTCTCCGATGTCGGGGATATTTCCTACTGTTATTACATCGTCCGTTAATAACGCNGCAGCNAATATGGGGAGNGCCGCATTCTTATTTCCCATTGGCTTGACCGTCCCCGTTAATTCATGTCCACCTTGTATACGGAAAAAATCAGCCATCGATCTCTACACCTTTAACGAATAAAGAATCATGCTTGAATTGCCTTCGAGCTGCGACTCCTAACACTGAAGATTGGTTGGACTTCTACCATTTTTCTTTAAACGGTCGGAGTTCGACATAAAANGACCATGCGGATTTCGGTTGAACGGACGTGTTGTAAATTGTTTCCGCTAATTCGTCGGGCTTTGAGTATGCGTCATCTGGTAGCTGTGGCCGGTTNCGACGGGCAAAGGGCATATCTATCAGNGCGTCTACTACGATGTAGCAAACATGGATGCCTTTACTACCAAGATCACGAGCGAGTGCTTCACTTAAAATACGTTGGCCTGCTTTACTAGGAGACCAGCCCACAAAATTTGGACTGCCGCGNAGAGCCCCGGTATTCCCAGTCACGACAATTGATCCAGAACCTCGTTGAACCATTTGAGGGGCTATGGTTTGNGCTGTGACAAGTAAACCAGTCGTGTTGATGCGATAGTTCTTTTCGAAATCAGATGCATCAATGTTGAGATAGTCGCCGAAGCTAGCTTTCGCCGCGTTATATATGACGACATCCGGAATACCTTTGTCCGAGACGATTTGATTTAGACAGGTTCGATAATTATCTAGATCTGAAATGTCGCAAGGATAAGCGTAGGTATTTTCAATTTCGGATTTCCAGCTATTAAGACGGCCTTCGTGCCGGGCTATCATTGAGACATCATATCCTTCTTTTTGAAAACGTCGAACGCATCCGAGGCCCAAACCAGGGCCAACGCCGATAACGAGACAGTGGGGCATTACTTATGTTCCTAAACTACGAAAAAAGAGGTTACCTTGAGAGCGAGTGTTTGGGTACATTTTGGGTACCGATGGTAGTTTATGGTTGGAAATTGTTTGGAGGACAAACTTTTTGGTAAAACGCGCGATTATTGGTGTTGTGGCAGCAGTATCGATTTTGGTTATTGTGGTGGGCGTGAGGTCGCTTGATAAGGAAGCAAAGCCATTTGATGAAAAGGTGGTCGTTGTTTCGCTGCTGAAGTATTTACAAGGACGAACTGGCGAACTACCAGTGCTCAGTCGCGTGTCGGATTGCCGTACCGATGGCATGACCCACGCTCCGGTATCAGCGGACTTGTTCGGAGCATTTCTGAGGGCCAACGGTCGTAACGCTATGCCGTTATCGTTTGATGGAGCAGTTGTTGTTATCCCATCGGGCACCGATCCTTGGCGAGCACGCCGGGAGCAATCGGGTCCTATATTGGCGGTTTCGCGTGTAGGAGTTATGGATGACCAAAGTTTGGTCTGCGTGGAAGTTTATGCAAGTGATGCGCGGGCATTCTTTTTTGTACTCGAAAGGACAAACACAANNTGGGAAGTAGTGGCAGAGCACATTGCTTGGGAACCACCTCCAGAAGAAGATCTTGGGCCCGAGGAGTTTGTACAGTGAGAAAGGATAAAATAGTTTGCAAGGCATGAAGTCGGAGTGATGCTGTGATAAGTCTCGATATCAATGGGTCAATAACGGAAGTAGAAACCACCGATGATGTGCCTGCCATCTTTGTTCTTCGAAATGTATTGGATATCAAGAGCGTAAAGCTAGGTTGTGGCTTGGAGCAATGTGGTTCGTGCGCTGTTCTTTTGGATGGAGAGCCAACACTAACCTGTAGTAAAGCCATTGGTGATTTTGTGGGACGGACAATTGAAACAATAGAACAAATGCAATCACCGATACAGGAAGCGCTTTTACAAGGCAACGCGATCCAGTGTGGATATTGTATAAACGGTATTATTGTCGCTGCTGAGGGTTTATTTCGACGTGATTCGCATCCGGATCGAGCCACGATTATCCGAGCGCTAGAACCACATCTTTGTCGGTGTGGGGCACATCCACGAATTATTCGGGTGCTCATGGAATTAGCTAGTCGATGAAAGAACTTCCCCAATCTCTACGTAATACGCCTGAGCTTGATCGCTGGGTTGCTGTTCGTCAGGACGGAAAAATTCTCGTCTATGTAGGCAAAGTGGAGTTGGGACANGGGATACTCACTGCTTTCACGCTCATTGCTGCAATGGAACTTTCGGTCGAATCTAAACGGATCGAGCTTGTTACCGCGCGAACTGGAATTACACCCAATGAAGGTGTCACTGCAGGTTCTATGTCAATTGAGACTACCGGCGCAGCCATCAGNCAAGCTTGCGCTTGGGCNCGGCAGATTATTTTAGAGGCCGCATCCCAGAAACTAACAGTTAGTCGAGAGTCTTTGATCGTGCGTGATGGAGTCATCTCATCGTCGGAAACGAGTGACTCGGTCACTTATCAAGATTTGTTCGGAGGACGCCCGTTTAACAAACACTTAGAATTTTCGATCGATGAAATGTCAAGTCAACTCCATCCGAAGATTGTTCGCATCGATCTAGAACCAAAAGTACGTGGAAAGGGGGTCTTTATCCACGATAAATCATGGGCGAATATGCTGCACGCGCGTGTCGTCCGTTCCCGAGGACAACTCGTCGATCTATTTCCGCCTAAAGGTAAGGTTCGACTGTTTCGCAATGGCGATTTTATTGCGATATGTGGTACTGATGAAGCGGAGGTNGTAGACGCTCAAACTGAAGTGTTAGCTCGGTCAACATGGACATCACCCAATCTTAAAGTCGATGTGATGGAACAACTAAAAGGTACTAACGAAGCATTTTTGCTTCGCGATGGAATTCCGGTTCGTGAGGATGTGCCTGATCCAGTGTTGGAATTTGAACGGCAGTATAGTCGGCCTTACCTTATGCATGGATCCATTGGTCCTTCCGCAGCGGCGGCTATCTATCAGAATGACAGAATAGTGATTTGGTGTTCGAGCCAGGGNATTGAGTTGCTAAAGCCTTTAATCGCTCGAGTTTTGTCGATCGAGATCGACTCCGTTTCGATAATATATGTACAAGGAGCGGGATGTTACGGACACAATGGGGCGGATGATGTNGCCCTCGATGCGGCCCTTACAGCCCAAGCGATTCCGGGAAGACACGTGTTGCTTAAATGGACGAGAGAGCAGGAGCACATGTTTGAACCTTATGGTCCTGCAATGGTTATGCGGATGGGGGCAAATCTAATGGGTGGGGATATCACCGACTGGTCGCATGATGTTGCCAGCTTCACCCATGTCAGCCGCCCGGCTCCCGGAAGACCAGGAATCGATTTGTTGGGGTCTACTGAAGTTGATCCCCCGTTTCCAAGCAATGAACCAAAACCACGCTTGGGNCGTGAAGTAGGTATTCATCGTAACGCCTTGCCNNTGTACTCATTTGAAAATNTGCGTGTAGTCAAACGATTNGTCCCGCNNTCTCCGCTCCGCACATCTGCTCTACGCAGTTTGGGTGCGCACGGGAATGTGTTTGCAATCGAATCATTTATGGATGAACTAGCCATCCATTCGGGGAAAGATCCGNTCAGCTTTCGACTTAAGTATATACAGGACCCTAGGGCACGAGCGGTTCTCCGATCGGTCGTCGAATTAGCTGGCGGCTTGGGAGGCTCACGAGGATTAGGAATCGCACAATATAAAAATCAGCAATGCTATGCCGCCGTTATTTGTGAAGTNGATGTCAACAACGATACAGCGGCAATAAAGGCNAAAAATATATGGATTGCTGCTGATGCCGGAAGAGTTGTCGATCTTGATGGACTTACNAATCAACTCGAGGGTGGTGCCATTCAAGCGCTTTCGTGGTGTTTAAAAGAGGCGGTTCATTTCGATGAGGATGGAGTCACCTCAGTTGATTGGGACACCTATCCCATAATTCGGTTTTCTGAGATACCGGAGGTAACTACCGNNGTTATNGATCATCCGAAAGAACGGTCCTTAGGTGCCGGAGAAGCCACGTTAGGTCCGACCGCGGGGGCCTTGGGTAACGCGGTCTATGCCGCCTGTGGTGTTCGAGTACGAGATCTTCCCATGACTTCACAACAACTACGCAAGTCTGCGGCTGTATCGCTGTAACTCATTCTCTGTAATACACGATGGATGGGCTATGCTTGTGNATGGCAAACTGGATTTGGAAATATTGTGAGAGTGACGCGATTTTANACGACCNCAGACGGTGGGTCCGCTTTTGATGAATTTGTTATGCCCGTTGAACACGAGGGTATTGATCAATTCGGGAATAGGCTGTTATCGAGTGATTCCTTTTTGTCACCGGCGATTAAGGTGTTTCGTGCCCCGATCGGCATGTTTCAGGATTGGCATAATGCTCCGACCCGTCAACTTTGCGTCATGATGGAAGGTATTTGGGAAATAGGGACTACANACGGTGAAAAACGAAGATGGGGCCCCGGTGAAGTGTTTATGCCTGATACGGTGAAGGGNAAAGGGCATACGAGTGAAGTCATCGAAGGTCCCGTCAGTATGTTCTTTATCCCAGTGCCTGAGGAGGTAGATATTTCGGTTTGGGGAGCTTTAACCACCAGCGATTGAGTTCGGCCTCTTATCAAAAAGACCGTTAAAGTTCTTCTTCGCGTTACTTGTTCGTGCTTCTTTNATACAGGTGGCGAGTNGGGGTATCCCATCGCGTATATCCTGGTCNGTTACGTGTCCAAAAGCTAAGCGAAGGTAAGAGGATTGTTTTCCATGAATATGAAAATTTTCTCCGGGTGCAAAAAACACATTACGAGAAGCTGCGATTGCTTGTAATTTNTCCATGTCGGTATCTTCTGGCAGCCGGACCCAAACGAACAACCCGCCCGCGGGATCAGACCAAGCACAAATGTCACTAAGTTCATTCTGTAGACCGTCTACGACCAAGTTTTTTTTGATTTTCAGTGACTCATTCAGCTCATTNGTAATATCCCAAACGCCGTCTTGGTATAGCTCNGCGACAATGGAGGCAGTTAAATAATTACCACCAGCGTCGTGGCGCCTCTCGAGTATCGTATTAAACAGTGGTTGTTGAGCCATCAGGTACCCAAGCCTAAGGCCTGGCGCCAGAATCTTGGAAAGCGAACAGATGTAGATAATTTTGTCGTAATCAGACAGCGCATACAGTGCTTGCGGTTTTTCCCCGTCGTAATGAACGTCACCGTAACAATTGTCTTCAACAACAGGAATGTCGTGGCGAGCAGCGATATCAATTAGTCTTAGCCGTCGGTCACGAGACATGATGGTGCCACTCGGATTTTGATATGTCGTCAGTGCATAAATGAACTTAGGTTTACGCTCTGTTCCGAGTTTCCGGATGGCTGGTTCGAGGAAATCAATCTGCATTCCATCGTCATCGATAGGCAGCCCTACCATGTTGATTTTAAGGCTGCGGTACGCAGCGATAGTTCCGCCGTAAGTAAATTCTTCGCAGATTACGGTGTCTTGAGGCTGGGTGAGAGCTTCAGCGACTAAAGTGACGGCTTGCATCGAGCCATTCATTAATGAGACGAGTTCAGCGTCAACGGGGACTCCTTCCCTCTCGCTTTCTCGTTGAGCCATAGCTTTTCGCAGACCGAGATGNCCCAGTTTCCCGTGATAGTTCGTGATTTCGGCGAATTCCNNTTCAATCGCCCGATTCGCTGCTTGTTGCATTTTTTCAATTGGAAAGGTTTCTGGATTTGTCCGACCGACGGCGAAGTTAAATTCTCTACTCATGATTTGGTGACCTAATCCCCGATTCCTGCTTCCATCGTCGCCTTTGTGACAGCTAGCCTATCCTCTCCCCATGGCATGGGCATAAGAATAGGATATTCCACTCCCGCATCGATATAGTCTTGAACAAACTTTCTGACTTCGGATGCTGCACCGATGAAGTCTATCGACTGAATCATTTCATGGGATATTGAATCGATTGCCCCGTCGCGATCTCGGGATGCCATTCGTTCCCGAACTGAGGCAATCTCTGTTTCGAATCCTGCACGGCGAAACATGGCGGCATAGCTGTCAGCCATGGAATAGTTGAACAAGTCTCGTTTGGCTGACTTTGCTGATTTTTCAAGAGAGCCTACGGCAGCATGTACGTAGGCGAAAATTCTCGCGTTGCCGCCCTTTCGAACTTGTTCGACGGATGGAACGACATGAGAAACCGGCACATAATTCAACAATACGCCGTCTGCTATTTCGCCAGCGAGTTTTAACATTTGCGGATTCAAAGCAGCCATTACAATTTGTGGTTTTCGCTCGTTTAATCTAATGCCTAGCCGGAAGCGTTTTATAGTCCAGTAGTCTCCTTCAAACGTCACTGATTCACCGGAAAGGCATTCCCGCAAAAGGGCAACGTACTCGCGCATAAGGGCTATTGGTTTATCAGGGTACGAGACGCCATGTTGTCGAAGTATGGCGGGAGCCGAGACACCGAGTCCTACAAAAATGTCGGCGTCGGGGCTTAATGCCTGAAGGCTCGCAGCGGTCATGGCTGTCAGAGACGGAGTTCTCAATTGAATGGGCACGATTCCGGTTCCTAGACCCAGTGTCGGTTGATTGACCGACGCTGCCGCTAGCAAGGTAAACGCATCGGTGCCGTTGGCCTCCACAGTCCATATTGATCGATAACCGAGAGTGCTTGCGTGCTCTGCAATTCCACCAATCGCCCGAGGACCTAAAATCCCCAAACTGCCGAAGGTGACGCCCATAGATGTTTCTGGTCCGGTCACAGTTCCTCCAATAGAAGCCCTAAAATCGAAGTATATTCCATCAACTTAAGCCGACGCATTCGTTATGGCGTCCCTTATAGAAATCCGAAAACAATATGTAATCGATAATAGACAAAGCGTTTACGAATCTTCGATGAATGGGTTTTGGGAGTACGTTCGGTAAACTCACAGTTGAAATAGCTTGCAGGCATTCGCACCTAAAACCGCCGATTGTTGGGTTTCGGGTAGTGCAGACACACTAGTGCGAATAGAGTTTGCTGCATCGAGGTCTGAGTCTATGTGCGGGAAATCCGAACCCCAAAGAATTTTGTCTTGACCAACAAGACCCAGCATTGAACCGATGCTCCGTTCATCTGGTTCCGCGACAAAATAGCAATTTCTTTGTACATACTCGCCAGGCATGAGAGTCAACTTTTTAGGTCCTAACCCGCCTAGTAGCGCGTGTTTTTCGTTGAGTCTGTCGATGAGGTAACCGGCCCACCCGCAGCCGGACTCGACCACAGCTACTTTCAATGCGGAGAATCGGTCGAATAAACCCTCCAAAATCATAGCTGAGAGTGCCGGCATCATTTGCCCGGGCGCGCCCAATCCAAACCCAAACGTGGGCCCGAGGCTTGGTTGTGCCGAGTGCCAAGATGAGAACGGGGCGGCAGAACCACTGAATCGAACAATTACATGCAAGCAACCTGGTAGATTGGCTTCCTGTAGACGCGCCCAAATTGGATCGAAGTGTTCTGCACCAGGACGGTTACCGTCAATGACCTCGGGAGGGACAAATAAGCCTTTAAACCCTCGTTTTAGACAGTGATCGAGTTCAGCGCATGCACTCGACAGATCGCGCCAATTCACAACGGCTATGGGTGCGATTCGGTCCGGTTGTGACATTTGGAAATCCGCCTGCCAATTGTTGTAGGCGCGAAAATAGGCACTGATTAAATCGAGATCATCGGTTGGTATCGGCAAAATACCTATGGTGGGAAAGACTACGCATTTATCGACCCTCCATTCGTCGAGAAGATCGCAACGTGCATTGCCGTTATAACTCGCTAGGGGGCAACCGTCAGCATAAGTATATTTTCCTGAAAAGATATCTTTTCTTTCTAAATTAGCTCCGCCGAGGCCGGCTAAGCCGCCTGGTAGGACGACTTGGTCAGCAATAATCAGTTTTTCATTTCCGTCAATCGTTTCTATGCGTATTGCCTGTTTGCGAAATTGAGGATCGATATATTCTTCCCATAGATTTGCGGGTTCCATAACATGGGAATCACAATCGACGACAGTCATGTCGTGGGTCTCGATTCTGGCTCGCGGCGGGTCCAACCGCGTCCTGGATGTACATGTTGTTTGGCATATCGAAACCTTAAATCGGCGAAGAGCTTTCCATCACGGATTTCGCGCTGTGGATTCTTACTATCAGAAACGACAAAATCGGCCTCGGTCGGTGCGCATGCCATTGTTTCGCTCGGCCGCTCTGTTGTGTAGCTTTCTGGATCTTCATTCACGTTATTGGGCATTGTCAGTGACCCATAACGCAGATCCATACTCCAGCGTGTTACTCCAGAATTATTGTCGAACGATGCGTGTGGCGTCATGTTATGGAGCAATAAGACATCTCCGACCTCGATTTCGATTGGTATAGGATCCCCAGGAGGCAGATTGTTCTCATTTATCCAGATGTACCGATCATCGCGGCCATAATGATGGGTAATGATCCCATCCTCAAATTTCCGGGGTAGTACGTACATACACCCATTGTTAATTGTTGCATTAACGAGCGGGATCCAACATGTAATGATTAAGTGTGGATCGCAATGCGCGAGCATATAACCAGCGTCTTGATGCCAGGGTACCTCCCCGGGGAAGTATGGGAGTTCCCGACCTGGTTCCCAAATGGGTATTTTCCCGCGGATTCGAAAAGTCGAACTGCCAATCAGATCAGGTCCAATGAGTGATTTCACGACGTCCAAAAGTCGTTTGTATCGGATACAACGAAGTANCGTGTTTTCTATTCGNAGCCCNCTTTTTTCAGAGTCGATAGATGCATGGTCNAATCNNCCTGTTAGGAAGAGATTTTGCATCGCTTGAAGTAGTTGTTTTTGGGCTTGGCTCATCGGATCTAACCTGTGAATAATGTCGCCGAAGCGAGTTTCAAAGGGGTCGTTCCAAAGAGCGTCCGTATCGGTCAATAGGCGTTGCTTAATCAAGCGGTGACATTCCGCGTCCAGTTGCACGCTTATAGAGTTTCTCACTGCTTGCAGGGTCTCGTGATCGTAGATATCTCGTACGATCAAATATCCTTGTTCTTGGAAGGTGTCAATGGCAGTGGTACTGAGACCGTCCATAGATTCCTGTTTTCCTTCGTCTGAGGGTATCTGAATTAGTTTAGATACCAAGATCGAGCTTGTTATAACCCCTCAGACTTTCTCGTGCAGCATCATTCCACTCAAACGAATGACCACTGTGCGGTTGGTAAAAATATGGGGTTTCTTTGGGAAATCGCTGTTTTCGAGCTTCAATCGCAAGTCCTAAAACGCGTGATCGCTTTTGTATCCTGTCTTCATCGTAAATAATATTTTCGCTTCCTGGTGCATGAATGCCATTGCCACGAGCACCGATCACCGATGCACGCGGATGAAATCCGAAATTAATGGTCACTCGGCTTTCTTCGCTGGTGTTTGCAAACGAACCGTGAACGGCTTGACGATTTGTTATGCCTACATCACCAGCCTTACACAACATGGGTACGGCATTTGGCAGCCGGTCAGATCCGGCGGCTTCGCACCAGCCCTTAATATCTGCTTGTTCTAGGTGAGATCCTGGAACGATCCACAATCCATTTGTTGAGTTGCATCCGTAGAGTTGAGCCATGAAATTAAAACCATGACTTCCTTGGTGGAATTCCGTGGATTCCCAATGAGTCGTCCCGTCCTGGTGCCACGCTACTGAACCACCGAGTTTTGGATGTTTGATCCAGATGACCTCGTTAAAAGGTGAGAAGTCCTCACCGTTGAATTCGGCTGCAACGCGCAAAAGATCGGGATGGGCATAAAGTCTAAGGGCAGCATCGGAAAATTGCAGTGAACCGCCGACAACCTGTGGTACCCATTGGGGTGCGTTGTCGGGGACTTCTGGTTCAATCATCTTTGCCGGATGCCTACCGTTATTCGCTTCGGTTCCTCCGATGGGATCAGACAGTGGTCGAACTAGAGCAATTCCTCCACCCTTACCATCAGAACCCATTGCGGCCCGTCCGTGTCTGTCTAGTTTGCCTCCAGGTTCAACAGGAGCCCGATCGAGGATGTTCAAAACATCCTGTTCGATATCGGCAAGTTCGTCCTGCTCTATTACGTTTTCAAAAACATAGAATCCGCACCGCCAATAGGCTTCGACAATATCGCGGCTTAATCTTCCATCAGAATCGAACCGAATTGGGCCGCGATTATCTAAATTCATGGCTCGATCTTCGCCTTCGGCGCGATATTTCGCCATAGCCTCTTCGTGATCGCCGTAATTCGTTTCAACTGTGTTGAATAAGGTCTGCTCTTTCCCCATGCGAATAACCTCGGAACTAAAACTCCGATAATGTAACGGAGATAGGTTTTAGTAAAGGTGATGGAAGGGTTCTTTAGATAGTTTCTTCACTTAACTATGCTAAATGCGAGCGCACTTTCCAGAATCTTTGATGATCTTCGCCTGAGTGCACTCGGAGCACATCCACTCCCAAGCCAGCTAGATGTTGAGAGACTGCCAATGTTTCTATATCGCGACTACTTGGGGGAAGCGTTGTCATGGGTTGGAGATAGGATTTCCTGCTATGGCCAATCAGGATTCGGCAATCCAAAATTTTTAGCTCTTCCACTCGGCGAATAATTTCGAGTGACTGATCTGCGCTTTTGCCGAATCCAATGCCTGGATCGACAAGTATTCGTCCGGTGTCAATTCCCGATNGCTCCAGTGTTTGAAGACGATNGTCAAACCANTTAATGAGCTCTTCTACGGGATCTTGTTCAGGAGCCATAGTCACCATTGGATCAGCAGGAACAGTTAAGCTATGCATGAGGACAACATCGCAAGTTGAGGACGATAACAGTTCGATCATGCCTTCGTTGATTAAACCGGAGACGTCATTGATTACTTCGGCCCCCGATTCCAGAGCACGTTCGGCTGTGCTTGGATTTCGTGTATCGACGCTTAGTTTGGGACGCACTAGCTNTTCGGTTTTCTGACTAAGTAGGGCTATCTCTAGCCTCCGCCACTCTTCGTCAGCGCTGATGGGTTCTGCACCAGGCCGAGTGGATTCAGCTCCNAAATCCAGGTAGTTCATAGTTGCCGTATGCGATTCGTGTGATCTAGAAGAGCCGTCTCCTGAGAAAGAATCAGGGGATAAATTGCAAATTTGCATCCAAGCAGGCGCTTGCTTCNTCAATGCACGTTTCGCAGCTAGGAAATTGAGATTTGTCCCCGGGATCTGACTTTTTGGACAAATTTCTGCACACGGTGTCAGCACGAATTCTCGTTTCAANACATGTGTATGAGGAGTGACCAGTCGTTTGTGAGCAATTTCTTTGTCACCGTACAGAACGATATCTATGTCTATGGATCGGGGAGCCCAATGAGNTGCAGGCCTGCGTCCCAGAGATTTTTCGATTACTTGTAAGGCATCTAAAAGTTCTATAGGTCCTAATTGTGTGCGAATTAAAGCAGCTATGTTTATGTAAGGAAGATTCCAGTCTTGGGGTGCTGACGGGGGAAGAACGGCGGGTGTTTCATACGCCGAAGAAACTTTTTCTAGGGAGGTATCTGTTAATTTTTCAATATCACAGAGTGCTTTTTCGAGCAGTAGGATTCGGTCTCCCAGATTACTTCCTAGGCTGAGTATTACTCTCATACCTGGCCTTCTAGGGTGAACGATACCCCTTCCTGTAGTCCATCGACGGGAGGAAATTTCCTGATGCATACGGAAAGTCGTGTTCCGGCTTCNAGGTGGTTGGCTATGTGGTCGAAAGNATAGGNGGCTAGATATTCAATAGTTTGAAACTCTTGATCTTCTANGTGACGTTTCAATGTTTCGGANACGACCGAATAATCTGACGTGTCGCNTATATCATCGCTAGCGGTTGCCTGGGGTGGTCTAGNGAAAGTGATTTTCCAAGAAATCAAGACGGGTTGTCGATCGACTCGCTCTTCTTTCGGCACGCCTAAATGAAGGGCGCATGTCAATGAATCTACCGTGAGTACAGATTGGGATGTACTAAGGGGAACTTCCTTTATCGCGACAGCTTTAAGTTCTTGAAGCCCGGTAAAACCGTTCCATAAATCGGTAATGGATGTTCGGGTCACAGGATCGATCCAATNAGGGGCAATGTCGAACAGTGGCTTTAGGTAGTACGATTTGGAAGTTGCTTCGGGTCGAGGAATCGTAATTCTGTCGTTACTTAGTTGTAAATCGCCGAAGAACAGAAGATCNATATCAATAGTCTTCTCTGCATATTTGGGTGCGGATAAATCTTTTTCTAGGTCAAGTTCAATTTGGTGTAGTTTCTTTAGTGTTTCGGGTAACGATAAATNTGTATCAAATAGAACGACGANATTTATGAAGTGNTGGCCAAGAAANCCATCGCTNGGGTTCTCATAGCCCTCAGAGTAGACCATGCTTTGAAAGTCTGTCCGTAGAGCATGCAGAGCACGGCCGATGTTTTCGAGGGAATTGATATTGCTTCCTATACCAACAAAAACGCGTGTCACCTGATGCCTTTCCCGAAATCGAATTCGATAAGTTGAAACTATCAGTTAGGAGATATCAACCACCTTCAAAGGTTCGTTTCGAACCAAATCATGCTTGCGTTTACGATTATACTTGTTAGCCGGAGTGTTCACTATCTCTGTTATAGGCTTGGCATTTAGTCCACGTTGTATGTCCTC
>PAMR01000071.1 GCA_002708205.1 Gammaproteobacteria bacterium | reverse complement strand
TCCCTAAAGAGAGCATTAACCTCATGAGCGTTTGTTAGATACCATTCATTACCCGGAGAGTTGATCTTTCGATCTTCGCTCTTTAAGTGCCGGTGAATCGCCGATTCAGTGGCAACCCCATCCTCGCATCTAGCAAGCATCAGCATGTATCCGTCATCGTCACCGCCGAGAATCCGTCGGGCATTTTTCCATTCGCCTTTGTTTTTTTGGCTAGGAACAACTGGAAATGGATCGAAAAGGGGTTTACGCTGATCACTATTCCGGAGGCAAATAATTTCGTACATCGGGATGTACCGCAACGGGTTAGCCAGCCAATGGTACGGTGGCTCAAGAGCCACTAGTCGCAGAGCTCACTCCCTTGGTTACACTACGACAAAGAACATGGATTTCCTCGAACTACGCAAGAATCTTTGTGGCTGCTATGTCACCGTCCCCACCATGTTTCACGATGAAGGGCTGGAATTAAATCTGCCCGCCATGGCTGAACATGTCCAGTTTTTGATCGACGGCGGCGTCACGACAGGGACTGGCGTTTTACTGGCTGGTGGGGGTGCCGGCGATTTTTCTACCATGACAGTCCAGGAACGGATCCAGGTAGGCAAAACCGTGGTGGAAGCAGCTGCTGGCAAGATCCCGGTCGTCATGGGAGCCCAGACAACCAGCACGCGCGACTTGATTGAACTGGCCAAGGCGGCGGCTGATGTCGGAGCCGATTACATCCAGGTGTCACCACCCTTTTATTTTGAACACACCGAGGGTGACTTTCAGGAACACCTGGATACAGTCATCTCGTCGGTTGATATTGGCCTGATCGTCTACAACACGTTCTGGACAAGCATGGGGGTTTCCTACCAAGGTGTAGAACGCCTTGTTGAAATCCCCAACGTCTCGGGGCTCAAATGGGCCGTGAACGACATTGGCTTCATGGAATTCGACGAAGTAGTTTCCGCTTTTTCTAGCCAGATCAGCGTGATCGACAACCAAAACCGTTTCGTCTCCAGTCACATCCTGGGAGCTCGTTCGATTGAACTGCACATCTGCAACCACTGGCCCCAGTTCGGTGTTCGACTTTACCAGCTGTTACAAGAAAAACGTTATGAAGAAGTGCAACTCGAAATGGTTCGGGTGATCCTGCCCTTTATGTCGCTGTGGAAAGAGATGGAAAAATATACTAGCGGCGACGGATACCTGGACAAGCTTTGCATGGAGCTAGTCGGCTTGCCTTCAAGCCGTTGCCGCCCGCCTACCCGAGACGTGCGGGAACGTTTTCGCGATGCGGCCCGACAAATGCTGATCGACTGTGGCACACCCGGTGTGCTCGACAATTGACACCCGCTTTTATTCCAACCTTCTAACCAAGAACAGGCCCTTCATAATTCTCCCTCACCAGGAATTGAAACAATATACGCAGACCATTTGTGCTGCTGCTGGCTGTTCGGAGACAGAAGCAGCTCGCGTCGCGGAACGTTTAGTTGAAGTAAATCGTCGGCCATGATTCTCACGGCGTGATTCGAATTGCCGCATCGGGTAACCCGACCAGTACTATTTTGGAATCTTCGCTAGGAGAAATATCGACTTCTACCTGCACTTCTTGAGCATGAAGGCCAACGAGTGAAAACGTATGAAGTTTAGCTAGCATGTTTATGGATACCTTACGCGGTGCGCGAGGTAGCAGATGATTCCGTTGTCAATTGTAATGGTTGCTTTAGATGAGCCGAGAGCGTATGACAGTGTATGACAAGATGTGTATTGGAGTCGTTTATTCGGCCTCCCATTCCTTTAATACGAAAAATACAGAAGCATCAAACAAAATCACCTATTTTTAATATTTTACCTATTTTGCATTTGATTTTATGTTTGGGCGTATACATCATCAAAGAATTGATAGTTGCATCACCTGACGGTGATGCAGATTTGCGAAGGAGTCGCGATCTCGAATTCTGATGTGGTTACTTGAGTCAGACAGTTTTTTGTATGGCTGTAAGGTGCCAAGGATGGCTGCACATCTGCGCCTTAGCAAATTCATTTTCAATCCTGGTAAAGGTTAGTGTTGAGATGGCATCAGTAGACCAAACTTCTCGAGAACAACGTCAAGAGAATATGGGAAGCGACGAAACCGCTCTTCAGGAGCGTCGTCGCATTCAAAAGATTGTACGTGTTGGTGATGAACGAAGTATTCCGGAGTTAATTAATACCCTGTGCCAATACTTGAAAACCGGTTCCTCACAAAACGCTCGAGGGATCGAACCAGCTGCGATAGCTGCGATTAAGGGGCTAGCCACACTTGTGGACCCTACCCCGAGTCAGGTGAAAGAGTATAAGACGATACTGGCAGAAAAGAAATTGACTGCTGAACAGGTCGTAAGAGCTGCATTAAACGTTGGTAACAACCGAGTTCAGGGAGCTGCTGCCGAAGCCTTGGGTGTAATAGGTTCTTACGCCTCCCGAGATGAATTAATTGAAAGAGAACAGTTTGACAAGAACGCCTCTGTGCGTGCGAGGTGCAAAATGGCACTTCGCAGAATCGAGCGGCGGTTTAAGCCCACATCTGGCAACAGCAGTTTTTCCGCAGCTGTTAAAACCGCCTACATGAGTCCGGATATGGATGTGATCAAGGAATGGGACGATGATAACGAAGCCGAAATCAACGTCTCTTTAGCCGATGAAGATCAATTGGGTGTAGCGGCCCGGAGCCAGCGTGTGCGAATCACCGGTCATAATGACCCTCGAATGGAAAGCCAGAGAACGGCTTTTCAGGATGGCCTGGATTATCTTGTGGTTTCGACAGTCTGCGGAACCGCCAGTGAGAAATACTTTAATGCAGTGATGAAAATGAATGGCCAGCGTCTGGCATCAGCAACGTTGACTAAGCCATTTCAATTCGTTCAAGGGTCGCTAGGAGTGTTTGAAGGAAATCTGATTCTGCTTCAAACAATACCCAACAGTTTTGTAACGATTCAGACTATTCGACAAGCAATTGAAAGCATTGCTCAAAGCGGAGATCAAATCGAAAACGAGTTAACCGGTGGTCAGGACACGCAGTAACCGCCCCAGTAATTGACGTAATTAACAACCAACATAATTTATCAGGATTTTTCCGAGATNCCCCAGGAGTTTAACTATGAGCCCTTTAGTTACCGCAGCAATTATTGCAGGAGCTGTTCTTTTATCGCTTCTGTCTGTATGGATATTAATTGTCCTTAAATACAAAAAATGTGACATGGATGAAGCCCTTATTCGAACGGGCATGAGTGGTGCAAAGGTAGCTATTCAGGGAGGCATGTTTGTCTTTAAAAGTTTGCACAAATTTCAGCGAGTCACGTTGCGAACCATGCAAATTGACCTGAAGCGAGGAGATGATGCCCCAACAGAAGCTCCCGTTCCCATGAATAATCGTGCTGTCCGAACAAGCGATTTTTTGCCGGTTATTATCGACGCTGAAGTATATGTACATGTACCACCGAACAAAGAGTATGTGATGGCCGCGGCCAGGACTTTAGGCGAGAGCGTCGACCCGGAACGAGAAGGGGAGCAACGTGCACAACAGGCTTTGGAAAGGCTGGTCTACGAGAAGGCGCACAGTGCGATTAGCGGTGTCGTGGCAACGATGAGTATTAATGAATTGTTTGGGAACAGGATTCAATTCACAGATGCCGTTACCGATCTTCTTGAGAATGATCTCAAAGAAAATGGCCTTGAAGTAGAAGCAGTGTCGCTTGAACACATTGAGCAGATTCCTCTTGAATTTCTTAAAGACCAAGCTGAGAAAACTGGAAACAAGTTCGATATGGTCGCGGTACGCACGTTAGTCGAAGCAAATGAACAGCAGGAGACACTTAAAAACGCTGCAATCAATCGTCAGAAGCTCACACGTGAAAATCAGGATACCGAGTATTTTGTGGGACATCAAAAACTCGAAGAAGAACAGGTCACTGCTGAGGAAAACAAGAATTTGGCGGTCGAAAACAAACGTGTGAAAATTCAAGCAGACATTGAGTCATTTGAAGCGACTACCAATCAACAGCGGACTGAAATTGTTGAACAGTCTAATCTGGATGCAAGCAAAAAGATTGAAGAGTCTGCGCGCGATTTGGAAATCTACCAGTCTGAATGCGAGAAGGAAAAAGCTGTCACAGCAGCCAGGTATGAAAAAGAATATCATACCGAAGAACTTGAACGCGATCGTGCAATCGAAATGCTTGAAGAAGAGGTTAATGAGTCTATTGCAACGGCAGCCATCAATCGAGTGCAGAGTATTGGGCAGAAGGCCAGTCAATCCAAAGAGCTCGTGGGAATTGCCCAACTCAATACTGAAAAAGCAATCGCAGTTGCTTCAGAGGAAGTAATGGAGGCACAGGAAGTTCGCGAACAAGAAAGGATGGAATCTGTTACGCAGCGTGAGCGAGAGGTTGAACTCGCCCGAGTAGCTACAAATAATGCCAAGGCGGACGCAGCACAAGCTGAAGAGGCAATTGACACGAAACGTCGCGAAGAGAAACTGCGACAGACGACGGTATTGCCCGCCGAAATGGAAAAACTGGCAGCAGAGCAACAACGCGACGCTCGAATCACACTTGCCGACGCAATGTTGACCGAAGCAGAGCGGCAACGGGATGCTGATATTGCCAAAGGTCTGGGAGCGGAAGGCGTATTGGCGATGGGGCGTGCCGAAGCAGAAGCTCAGCGACTTGAGAATGAAGCTGACCTGATCCAAGCTGAAGCGAATCTGATTTCAAACGGAGATCAGCAGGCAATTGCTACCTACTTCCTGTCTAAGAATTCCACAGAACTTGCTCATGTCATTCCGCAATCTGTAGAAGCTGCCTTTAAGCCACTCGAAAACATCGATGGTATGAAGATTATCCAGGTCAATTCTGACGGTGATAACAGTGATGGTAGTGTCATAGGAAAACTGATGAAAACTGCCACACAGGCGGTGCCAGCCGGCGAGCTTCTAAAAGAGATCATTTCTTATGACAGCGATAAGGATCATCCACTTAAGGAGGTTCTCGTCGGTGCCATTGGCGCGATTTCCGATTTCGGAAAAGCATCCATTGGTGACATCGAGAGTTTGAATTCCAATTCCGACAATAGCTCGGACGATTATGTCGACGCTTAGTCGACCCACGTCACGATCAAATTATCTGTCTGGGTAGAGAATGAACAAATCTAAACGCAATTCCTCGGGACGACCGACGGCTAGTCCGTTAAATGGTAGCGGTGCTGACGCGTCAGATTACAATTTCTGGAGAAGTCAGCATAGGGCTTCCGAGGATGATGATGCCCAACAGAAATCTCTCGAAAAAGTGTGGCAAGAAGCTGTCTTTAATCGCTTAGGCGAAGAAATGGGGCGGCGGCTGGATGATTTGGTCTGGCCAGAAGTTCCTGAGCGGTGGAAGTCTTCCGCAGCTGTATTCTTCGGGCGGTTGATCCCAGTGATTTCCGCCGGTAAGAAGGTGAAAAATGGGCTCGCGTCGATCCGACAGTCATATCGAAAGCACGAGCAGGATCGGTTTTTTGAGGCAATTGAAAATCTCGAGCATCCCTACCCTTCAGCTTCCGAAGTACACCGGGCAGCGATTAAATTGCGATTTACCAAAATGGCAATGAAGGAGATGTATGTAGACGCCGTCGATCGAGCTAGTTCTGTCGGGAAAGGCGAAGATGCAGCTGTAATTCATCGTGAATTACAGCGAGTGTTTATCAACCAGTTGGCGTGTGAATTAAGGTTCGATGAAGAGGAATTGCTATTAGCAGAAGACCAACGGGCGTTTAACTATGCCATGCTGCGTCTTGCCCAAATCGTGCATTACTCCAATAGAACTTTGTCTGAAGTGAGAATCTAAATGAGTAAGTCCAAGTTAGATGTACCAAGGTTAGATCGAGAAATGGAAAGGGTGCTCGGCCAGCTTGATGCAATTCTCGGCGAATGCACAGCGAGCGGAAATCCGTTTGACCGTGCAATGGGGGTCAGCGGTGATTATCTAACAGATCTGCAGGATGGTGAGCAGGACCGATCAGATAGTTCTTACCGCGCCATGGATGCAGGCCAGTTCACGTTGGCCAATGCCGATGCACTATCCACTGGTGATCTCGCAGATCAACTAGCTGCACAAGAATCGGATCTGCAAAAACGTACGGACGAAGCAACTGCTCGAACGGCTGAACTACTGCAAGAAGAAGCTGCTGAACAGGAAAGACTTGCGAGGGAAGCACAATTGGCCGAGAAAGCTGATAAGCGAGCGCGTCAGGAAGCTGAAGACGCACATCAGGCTACATTGCGACAACAGGAAGAGCAATTCGAAGAAACTTATGGCGGAAAAGACAAGTTGACCATGGCAGCTTTTCCGAAAGACGAGGTTTCTACAGCAACTTTCTATTTGCGTGATGAAGGCGATGTAAGTCCTCCTATTACAGGCCAAGAAATTATCGATACAATTCGCTCAGGAATTATGTCGAGAATCGTGCAGGTAAGCCCGCAGGCAGACGGACCATGGGAATTAATAAGTGAAGGTCCATTTGGGGAATTCTTTACATTGTCGTCAAATGAAGTCCAAGAGGATGACGTGGATTTGGACTCTGAGTTCAAGCGAGCTGAGAGTCAATTTGAAGAAGCAAAACGCAATCGTGTGAGCGATCTCGACTTAGAAGATTTGCCGACTGAGTCATTTTTCTTACGGCGAGGATCCAGCAGCCCGCGACAAGCGGATGGAAAGTCTGTTATCTCGAATATAAAAAGTGGAAACCTGAAAGAGACTGATGAGGTGAGTCTTGCAACGGATGGGCCGTGGGAGCGTCTTAGTGGAAGTCCTTTTGCCAAATACTTTTGGTAAAACAATACGGCCGTCTGCTGTGCGAATTCGCGGAGGAGAATTGCAATGAACAATGCTCTGATAATAGTTGCGGTCACGCTTGGTCCTCTTGTGATTCTTGCATGTTTGGTTTTTGTTCGTTATCGCCAAAAACCAGTCGACGGAGGAGTCTTGGTTCGAATAGGTCCAGGCGGCTCTAAAGTGTTTCGTGACCCCAGCAAAAAAGTGCTTTGCCTACCTGGGATACATCAGACGCAAGTTTTTCTGCCACATTTTCATTCAGTTAATTTCTCACTGGTTGCAGACCACCATGCGACTACGATTAAAGGGCTTGTGTTAACGGCTGACGTTCAGTTGGACTTGATGACAGCCATGGATGATACGTCTGTGCGCAGGTTGCTGATTTCCAGCACCTCCNAAAGCAGCGAGCTTGATGNTGACAAAGCGACCGTAGTACAACAGAAGGTGATTCAATTTCTCAGCGAGTATCTAGGGCAGCGTACGCTTGAATCTGTTACCGATGGATTCCTGCTTGCAGATGAAATCGTCCTTGCAGAATTGAATTCAGAAATAGACGTTAACGGCTATGTNGCGCAATTAATTCAATTAAGCAATGTTGCTGTCTATCGTCCGAATGAAGCGGAATGGGAATTGAAATTCGCTGAAAATGCCGAGTACTTTGCTAACAAAAATGAGGAAGAGGCACAGTCCGCACACCAAAATAACCTGGATTGCGCGATGGAAAACGCAAAATCTGAATCTCAGGACACCATTGAAGGATTGACCAGGGAAACGGAAATCGCGCTGGCTGCAATTCAGAAGAACGCTAATGAACTGCAATTTGCTGCGGAGGCTGGAACTGGAGAGCTGCTAGGTGACCTTGAGACAATTCAGACAGAGTTGGAACATGAACTTCGAAGCGCGGTTGATGAACTAAATCAAACAACAGCGAACGAAATTGCTGCGGAGGAATCTCAGCTTAGCCAGTCCATTGAACAGCTGCGGTCTGATTCTGGAAACCGAATTGATAGTGTGCGCAATCAGCACGACGTACGAAGGCAGGATGCAGAACGTACGTTTGAGCAGGATGCCATAAGTCGAGCGGGAGAATTCTTTGAGGTTGTTCAAGAGTCAAAACAACAATCTGAGATGGCAATTCAAGAGCATACGGAAAAGCTAAAGCAAGAAGATGAGCAGCATATGCGAAACGAAGAGGCTAGACTTAATTCTTCACTCAAGGAAGTTGAAAGTGAGTTGCAGGNAGAACAAGCCCAGTTGCAAAGTGCCCAAGCGGAGCTTCAAAAGCAGCAACAGGAATTAAACAGGATTACAGAACAACATGAACGAGATTCGTCTTCTACCATGTAGAACGGATAACGGAAGTCTGAATCGGTGCTTTACAAAGTGAGAAATACGGATTTGTAAAAAAAAAAAGAAATCTGAATAATAAACCCTGTTCACAAGCGAATAGACGATAATCAGATTATCTAACAAGTGGATGTTACCCCAATAAGTAACAGGACTATATTCATGGATAGTTTTAGCGAAATCTTCTCGAAAACAGAGAACATCATATTTCTTGCGTCTGAGATGATCTTTATCGGTTTACTGGCTCTGCAATTGTTTGGGCTCGGCGTAGATGTAGCCGTTGAAATAGATTTGGACATTGAAGCGGATTTGGATCCTGGTGATTTAGCCGAGGGTGTAAATTACCCCGTGGTAATGCTTTTGGCTTTATTCTGTTGCTGGTTTGGAATTATTGGTATCATCTGCAATTCACTTATCGGAGCGCGCGTGGACGGGATGACCACCGTTCAGCTGGTTGTAGCTTCGTCGGCTGTCTCAGGTGCAATCAGCTATCTTCTTGCCCGTAAGTCATGCAAATTATTTGCCAAGATTTTGCCATCGGTGGGGAATTATGCAGGATTGTCCAGCGAAATTGATGGGAAAACTGGGCGGGTGATTAGTGCAAATATCACTACGCAATCGTATGGGCGAATCACTGTCACGGATGATTCGGGAAATAACTATACAATTCGGGCCAAGCTTATCGACGGTGAGACGGAAGTTGATCGTGGAAATGTCGTGCAAATTGTGCAATACGACTCGATAAGCAATTCTTGTCTTTGCCGAAATCACGGTTGAGAAACGCTTGAATCGCTGTTGGGAAGCGGAATACATCCTATAGTAAGTAGATATAGCAAAGAGAAGCAGGTACTTCTTCAGAAAGCGCTACGTGCGATCTTAAGCCTTCTTTTACTCGTATATGTATTCGACTGTTAGATAAATTCCATATGACTAGTGAAAAGCCTCTTAAAGCCACACTTTCCGAACTTGACTCTTATAAACTTACGTCACTTGACGTTGACACACGTCGGTCGTTTTTGAATTGGATTGCTGATAAGACGCGCAAGCTGCAAACTGAAGCCATTGATTTTTCATCTGAAGTGCAATCTCAATTGGACGCTGGTGATCCAACAGTGCTTGAACGCGTACGGATTAAGTCAACACGTATCCGCGAGGAAATGCAGCGATTAGAAGATTTGGAACAAAAGATAACGGATTCGATTGAGCGCAGCGTTATTCGTGAGCGAATGGCTAAGTTTTTCGGAAGTACCAAACGACTTGTCGTTTTTGAAACGCTCATAATTGCTTTGATAATATTCGTACTCGCGTTGCTCGTCTATGACTTTACAGCTGGTGCGGACGAATCTCGTCCTAAATGGCTTTCAAAAGACAACATCTTTTGGATTGATGCAAGTTGTTGCCTTATTTTCATGTTTGAATTCTTTCTGAGAATGAAGTGTGCCGACGACCGTGGATTTGTATGGCGTAAACATTGGGTTGATTTCGTCACGTCCATTCCAATTCCTGGCGAAGCGCAACTTTCCAGATTCGGCCGATTTGGCCGACTGGGTCGCTTCTTGCGAATTCTTAGATTCCTAAGATTCCTACGGTTCTTCTTCTTGTTTTGGCGAGGTATGGACAAGCTGCAGGATGTGATGGACATCAAGATGATGAAAAAGACAATTAAGTGGTCTGTGATTCTTACAATCATTGGTGCTATCGCTGTGTATCATTTTGAAGGTGTCGATATTTCCAAGCACCAAGCGGGTGACTCAGCTGAACAAGTAAGCAGTTATCCGCTCGCACTTTGGTGGAGTTTTACGACAGTGTTAACCGGAGGCTTTGGAGATATTCACAATCCGGCAACCATTGGCGGCCAGTTGTTGACCGGATTGTTGGTAGTTATGGGAATGGTTGTAGTAGGCGTATTCACTGCTACGCTAACTTCGATATTTGTTGGAGAGCAATCCGAAGAGTTGGAGAAACTATCAACGGAACTTTCTGAGCAAATTGCTCAGCTCGCAGAAAAAGTAGATTCGATGATTGACGAGCAAGGCTAATGAGCACTTAAAAATGCCTCAAGATACTGCATTTGCTATCATTACGACGTGATACAAGTTGCGACTATAGCGACTAGAAGAGCGAGTTCCGTGCCAACTGTGACCATCTGCTCTCGATTACGGTTGCCAAGTTCAAACACCCAGTGCAGCCAAATCGCGTCAATCGCCAACAAAACAACAATGAAGCGGAACCGAGTTGAACGACATCTTACCGATTCGTCTTGGATAATTCTTCACTTCTGTAACTGATAGGCATGTCGACCTTCATGGCTATGTCTGCTGTATATTGGCCGTCCTGCCGTCTGTAGTTGCTCTATAAGCAACGATTTCCCCAATTGCCGCCATGCTAGCCACCTTGAACCAAGCTGGATACGGAAGCATGGAAACGTTACACAAGGCGGCGGCCACCACGAGGAGTCCTACCAATAATGCAGCCCACCGTCCACCAGTTCGCTTCCATGCCCACATGCTCAGTGCAGTAGTGAATCCCTATGCTGGGGCTTCAACGGCGAGAACCCATTGCGGATACCGTGCTACGTGATCAGCAATTTCTTCCATCGTATTCCCGAAGCCATCTGTAAAGGGGTGAACGACTGCACTGCAATATATGAATCAGGTTGCCGCAAATGTCGTCTAATACTGAGGTTGTGACCTCGCCATGCTTTGTTAGCGGTTGGGTATGTCAGACGTCATAGTTGTTGACCGCATAAATAACGGTCGATGCATCAGGTATCTCTGTTTTCATGCGTTTGGTATGTCTGCTATTATTTACCGATGCCAACGGTGGCAGCATCCGGATCGTTTTGAGGAATACGAGGGTGGAGTGTTGTGCTTGAATACATTTCGGAAAACATAGCGTTGTCTTGTGTTCTTGGTGTACTGGCGTTCTTGCTTTTGGTCGGCATCTACGATGTGTTGCAGACCAAACATGCGATCCGCCGAAACTTTCCAATCGTTGGACGCCTGCGATATTGGCTTGAGACAATAGGTCCGGAGATCCGGCAGTACTTCGTCGCGCATGATAAAGAAGAACGTCCGTTTAACCGTGATGAACGACGTTGGATTTATGCATCCGCCAAAGGACAAAACAATACATTTGGATTCGGGACGACAGAGCAACTTTACGAAGTTGGTTACCCAATTATTAAGCACTCTGCATTCCCTTTTCCCGATTCAAAGGCGACCTATCCTGCCGATGACCCAACCGCCATTCCTGGTCTGAAAATTGTTGGTGAACGCCATGGACGAGCACGCTGCTATCGTCCATCGTCGATTGTTAATATCTCCGCCATGTCCTTCGGATCTCTCGGTAAGAACGCAATTTCAGCTTTGAATATTGGCGCTCGGGAAGCGGGTTGCATGCACAATACCGGCGAAGGAGGCATCAGTCCGTATCATTGCCACGGTGCAGACTTGATGTGGCAACTAGGTACCGGCTACTTTGGCGCACGCGTGGATGACAAGTTCTCGATGACAAGGCTTGTTGAACAGGTCGAATTGCACCCACAGGTTAAGGGAATCGAAATAAAACTCTCGCAAGGGGCAAAGCCAGGTAAGGGTGGGATCTTACCGGGTGCCAAGGTAACCGCTGAGATTGCCAATATCCGGGGGATTCCACTTGGCAAAGACTGTTATTCTCCCAATGCTCATTCTGAATTTGATACGGTTGATGAAATGATTGACTTTATTGAATCCATAGCGGATCGCACTGGAGTGCCCGTGGGTATCAAGAGCGCTGTGGGACAGCTCGATTTTTGGCACGAACTTGCTGACAGGATGCATTCACGTAATGAAGGGCCGGATTTTATTTCGATAGATGGCGCAGAAGGTGGAACAGGTGCAGCACCGTTAACATTTAGCGATCACGTCGCCCTACCCTTTAAAGTTGGCTTTAAGCGCGTGTTCAAGATCTTCCAGCAGGCGGGGCTCTCGAAAGATATTACGTGGATCGGCAGTGCCAAGCTGGGATTTCCGGATCGCACGTTGGTGGCATTTGCAATGGGAGTTGATCTTATAGGAATTGCACGTGAAGCTATGTTATCCATCGGCTGCATACAGGCTCAAAAGTGCCACACGGGTCATTGTCCGGTAGGAGTTGCCACGCAAAGTGGATGGTGGCAACGTGGGCTAAACGTAAACCATAAGTCGAACCGGTTTACATCCTACATCAGAGCATTTCGCAAAGAGTTGCTTTCCTTGGCGCACGCGGCTGGATATGAACATCCGCAACAAATCACTTCAAGTGATATTGAAGTTTGCACCGGGGTAAACACGTTTACCACACTGGAAGAATCACTTGGCTATAAATGTGACCCGTTGGATATCACGAGCATGGCAGACCTGACGCAGTTAGACTGACTGATCAGCGCTTGGATACAACTGCGTGATTACACAAATCGCGTTTAGCAAAACGCGTCGAACACGCGAACGCGGGCCCAGTTTGGCTTGCCTTCGGCGATAAACGCAAGGTGGCGATCTGCCACCTGGTATGCGTCGTGTTGGTCTTTGTTCTCAAAGATGACATGTAAGGCAACATCAAATTCCCGATCGTTCACATCTCGCTGCATCTCTTCACAACGAGGACCAGCAGCATAAAACACCGTGCCGTCATGGTCATTGAGATACTTATTGCATGCGTTTATGAGTTCATCGACTTTTTCAGAGCTCTTGTCGATCAGGTCAAAGTAAACGATGTGTGAAAACATGATGTCTTTCGTCTGTAGTATGTCTAGTTGTCTTAGTTGCTATACGGGCTTGTTTGGGTCTTTAATCTGACCGGCATCCTGATTCGTCGGATCATAACGTTTGCGAGTTTGCTGATGAGATCGTCGATCTAATCCGGCTCGGTCCAGTAAGCTTCTGCCAAGAATCTGCTTTACGCCATCGTCATCAGCTGGCGGTGGTCCGGTGGCGCCCAAATCAGCCGGGTCATATTCAATTCTGAAACTGTGCTTTGCAAACTGGATGACTGTACCCGGGTCCAGACGTTTTCTGCTGACACGTGCATTATTGATTCGTGTGCCGTTTCGGCTGTTTAGATCCTTCACGAACCAGTAGCCGTGCTCAACCTTTAATTGGCAATGATGGGCAGAGACATTTGCAAATCTTAGAACAATG
>PAMR01000070.1 GCA_002708205.1 Gammaproteobacteria bacterium | reverse complement strand
AACGTATAATCTTTATACTTATTCATACGATACAAATTGACACTCCGAGCGACGTCTATGATGATTTTTCTATACGCCAAAGCATTGTCCGAAATAACTACAAACACCCCGTCCAAACTAAAACACTGCAAGGACGTGCGAACAAATCCATCTGATATGGCAGAACCTAAGCCATATCCCTGGACTAGTTTATTACCTTGATCACATCCTGCTTGTTGCGTACTTTGAGCTTGAGTCACAACGGACGTACTAGTCCTGACTCTGGAACCGCTTGGAGTGATTCCGCCGGAGCGGATCCATACGTCTATCCCTAATAGATTCCAATAGGACGTATCCGACACGCTGAGGTTCGTTCTGGCTAAGCGTCCCATCTAAATGCAGCTATTGCTGCGAATATTTAAATTCATGACCGTCTTATAATTCCTACGCCAACATCCCGGTTAACGGAGCCGAATTCTAGCTTTTAGTTACCTGTTGAGGCCTACGGGAGATCACAATGTGCTTCCTTCCTTTAAAACTATCTTGTCCGGTCACACCAGCCGGGATTTGTTCAATCTCGTTACCTGATGCCAAAAATGCTTCTACGTCTTTTTCTAGCGCTTCCCGCGTTTTGTTCATAGATGACGCGGTCGGTGTCTTATTTTGTCGTGCCACTGATTCTGAGTCCTTCCCTTTCCCAACCGTTGATCCTAACAGTCTATCTATCAATTGGCCACGTATGTTTCTATTCGTCGCTCTGAGAAAATATTTTGTCACACCGTGCCGCCATGACGAAATCATTGCGATGTAATCCGTGAATGACATGCGTCCACCAATAGACTTCAACTGCCCCCCATTCGGTAACAAGAACCGGATGATGGTCTTCTACCTCCGCCAAATCGCCTACTTTGTTAGTAAATTCCAGAGCGACACTGAAATTTGTAAATGTATAACGTCGATATAATTTATCGATCCTGTCCAGCTGATTAATACTCCAATCCTTCAGAACATCCATATACTCTTGACTATCGGCAACAAAAATACGAGGACTATCTGCCCGACACACTACACACTCTTGATTCGACAAGTCATTCATCGAGGCACTCTGATATTTTCGACCAGATCTCTAACATGATCTGGCGGTCTTGGTGTCATATAACTAACTACTAGTGCTACCGAAAAGTTCAATATCATTCCTACCGTCCCAATTCCTTCCGGCGATATCCCAAAAAGCCAATTTTCTGCAACATTTTCGGCGAACGGCTCAATAAATACCCCTTTGAAATACACAATGTAACCCACAGTAAATAACAAACCAGAAAGCATACCCGCTATGGCTCCTCGATCGTTGACCCGAACACTAAATATACCGAGCAAAATTACGGGAAATAAAGAAGCGGCCGCTAGACCAAAGGCTAGGGCTACCACTTGAGCCACGAAGCCTGGCGGGTTGTAACCTAAGTAACCCGCTAAAAGTATTGCGATACCCGCGCTAACCCTACCTAAAGTCAGCTCGGTTTTATCTGATATGTTTCTTGCGAAGACACTTTTAGCTAAGTCGTGGGACACAGAAGCTGAAATGACAAGTAGCAAACCGGCAGCAGTAGATAATGCCGCAGCTATTCCTCCTGCTGCTACCAATGCGACCACCCAATCGGGCAGTTTTGCTATTTCCGGATTCGCCAACACAATGATGTCGCGATCTACCGTTAGTTCATTTCCTTTCCAACCAATTTTTTCGGCTTCGGCAACAAATGCTATGTTTGTATCGTCATAGTATTGGATCCGTCCGTCACTATTTTTATCATCGAAAGTTAAAAGACCAGTCCTTTCCCAAGTCTTGAACCACTCGGGTCGATCCTCATACATTAAATTGCTTTCAGTCATACCAACCGGGCCCAGCTGAATAGTCTCGGTTAGGTTTAACCGAGCCAGTGCTCCTACGGAAGGAGCTATCGTATAAAGAATGGCTATAAACAGAAGAGCCCATCCAGCTGATATTCGAGCATCACGTACACGCGGCACTGTAAAGAACCGTACTAGCACATGCGGTAAACCCGCAGTACCCACCATCAAAGCAAAGGTTATAAAAAAAACATCTATCGTACTTTTAGTCCCTTCGGTATACGCGGGGAAACCCAGATCAGTGACAATCTGATCTAGTTTGTGTAACAAGTACACACCACCATCGAGGACTTCTGAACCAAATCCAACTTGCGGAACCGGTTGCCCAGTTACCTGAATCGATATGAAAACAGCCGGGACGGTATACGCAAAAATCAGCACGCAGTACTGAGCTACTTGAGTGTATGTAATCCCTTTCATTCCACCTAGAACTGCATAGACAAAAACGATCGCCATACCAATAACAAGTCCATACTCGATCTCAACATTTAAGAAGCGAGAAAAAACTATACCAACACCTCTCATTTGGCCTGCCACATAGGTAAAAGAGATAACTATGAGACAAATTACTGCTACTACCCGTGCCGTTTGCGAATAATATCTGTCACCGATAAATTCAGGGACCGTAAACTTGCCAAATTTACGGAGATAAGGAGCCAATAACAAAGCGAGTAAAACATAACCCCCGGTCCAACCCATGAGATATACCGACCCATCGTAACCCAAAAAAGCGATCAACCCTGCCATGGAGATAAATGATGCGGCCGACATCCAGTCCGCCGCCGTGGCCATACCGTTAGCTACAGGATGTACATGCTTCCCCGCTACATAGAATTCTCCGGTACTTTTTGCTTTTGACCAGAAAGCGATGGCGATATAAATAACAAATGAAGTGCCAACTACAACGTATGTGAGTGTTTGTAGATCCATCAGTTTTCGTCCACATCATGCTTTTTATCAATGGCATTCATTCGCCAAGCGTAGAAAAAAATTAAGATGAGAAATACGTAAATACTTCCCTGTTGAGCGAACCAGAACCCTAGTTTGAATCCACCGAAGCTGATCGCGTTAAGCGGCTCAACCAGCAAAATGCCGAAACCAAAAGAGACTAGAAACCAAATGCACAGACATAAGCCGACCAGACGAAGATTTTCTTGCCAATACGTTAATTTTTTCATTCTAGTTTATGGCAGATAATCTCGTCCGCCATCTTTCCCCATGTTGTATGTATAAATCCAAGGCTACCCTATTCTTTTTTTTCTTCGGGCGTTTTTCAAGCGCTCCCCAAATAGTAGAATTAAAATCATCCCATAAATAAATGCTTCAAAAATACTACCTTTTCCAACCCACAGCAGATGAAACCAAGCCGCTATCGCAGAAAGGTAGACGAGCTTATGAATATTCTTCCATTTGGACCCCAATCTTAATTGCCATCTTCGAGTGGAGGTTACTACCAACGGCAGCATGAGGCTCATAGCCAAAATACCAACCGTAATGTACGGCCTTTTAACGAAATCGAGAACTAAATCATCGATGGAAAGTTCCGATAGAAACACAAAATAGGCTGAAAAATGCATAAGCACGTAAAAAGAAGCCCACAACCCCAACAGTCGACGGGTTTGTACTAACTGCGGCCAATTCAATAATCGAGCGATCGGCGAAACAGCCAACACTACCAAGATTACTCTAATNGCACAGGTACCCAGGTAATCCACGATCGTCTCACTNGGATTAGGACCGAGAGACGCACCTGGNCTCAAATATTCTTGACGGATAAGAGACAATAGCCAAAGGAATGGAACTATTAACCCAAACCAGAGGCACAGTTTTACATAAAAAATGTTGGTCAGTAGAACCGCCGCAAGTCCATTCCAGAGTACAAATTACCAACTTCCGAGTAGCCATTGAACAATTGAGTATCTATGCGATTTTGGTTAAAAAGCGAGCTTGGTAANCGNCGCTCAGTGGCTTGGCTCCAGCGTGGGTGGTCTACGTNTGGATTCACATTCGAGTAAAATCCATACTCACGGGCGTTTGACAAATTCCAAGTCGTGGCCGGCTGGCTCTCAGTGAACTCAATTTTTACTATGGACTTAATACTTTTAAATCCATACTTCCAAGGCACCACCAGTCGAAAAGGCGCGCCATTCTGATTTGGAAGTAACTTTCCATACATCCCAACAGCAAAAATAGCTAGATCATGTCTCGCTTCGTCCATACGCAGACCTTCCACATAGGGGAAGTCAATACTGGAAAATACAGAGCGGACACCTGGCATCTCTTCCGGCCGACGCAAGGTCGTGAACGACACATACTTCGCAGACCCGAGGGGCTTCGCCTTCGTAATGATTTTATTTACGGGGAAACCGAGCCAAGGAATTACCATCGACCACGCCTCTACGCACCGAAGCCGGTATATACGTTCTTCTATATCTATATTCTTCAGAAGATCTTCTAGAGCATACACACCAGGCTTTTCCACTAATCCTGAAATTTCCACACTCCATGGATCTACAGTTAACCGGTGAGCGTGTTGACGAGGATCTGATTTTGCGGTCCCAAATTCATAAAAATTATTGTAAGACTTGGCGATATCTTCTGGAGTTATGTCCTCACCGGTGTCTTCTGCTCGCGAAAATTGCTTTTCACTAAGCCATGTTCCGGNGAGCGCATGCNNGTTAAGGCCGCCAATCACCGCACTACCNCCTAATAGCGATAAGAATGACCGGCGGTTTGAATACGTCTCCTCGGAAGTGATCTCGCTGGGGCGTATAGATCGCCCCGATATGGATTTCTTTATCAGCATTTATTGCCTCCCTGCAGAAGTTTTTAAAATCCTCAACTTCTTCCATCCGAATAAGGTCGGGCCAGAGAGGGCATAGCCAACACTAAGAATTAATAAAACTAACGGGGGATCTAGCATAATAAGCGAAAAGCCCACTGCAACTGCCACCAGGGAAATAAAAGGCACTCGACCCTTCAAGCCAAACATTTTCGGTGAGAAGTAACGAATGTTCGAAACCATTAAGAGTGCAACGACTACGGTTAAAATTGCTACTGGGACCGCGACCGTCGAGGTAATAACTTGTCCTCCAGAGGCAGACCAAAGCCAAATGAGACTCGCTAGAACAGCGGCTGCTGAAGGGCTCGGCAAACCAGTGAACGAACGGTTATCTCCCGATGTATTGTAACGGGCTAATCTTAAAGCAGCACATGCCATATATATAAACGCGGCTACCCACCCAAACTGTCCGATACCCGACAGACCCCATTCAAAGACTACAAGTGCCGGCGCGACTCCAAAGGCGACCATATCTGAAAGACTGTCATACTGAGCTCCAAAAGAGCTGTCGGATTTAGTCCAACGGGCTACACGGCCATCCAATGTATCCAAAACAGCCGCAACAAATATTGCTACAGCTGCAGCTACGAAGCGCCCATTTATGCTCGCTATAATCGCGTAAAAGCCCGAAAAAAGTGCTCCAGTCGTAATAATGTTTGGGAGTAGAAATGTGCCCCGACGTAATCGATCTCTTGGCCGTCCTCTGCGATATTCACCAGGCTTCTGTTCCTCAGACTCACCGGGTCGTTTTACCGAGTCTTTGGTAACGCTCTCATCTGAACTTGGACTCAAAGTAATGCCGTCCGTCTCTACGCTACGTATTTTAGGTCTCTCTTCAGGCATTACGGACACTCTCAGTTAGTTCTTTGACTTATCCACGAGTTTATTGGCTTCGATCCAAGGCATCATCGATCTTAAGCGAGCGCCAACTTGTTCAATGTTATGTTCTTGACTCAGCCTTCTCATGGCTTTAATCGTTGGCGCCCCGGCTTGATTTTCCGTCACAAATTCCCTAGCAAAACTGCCGCTTTGAATCTCTGCGAGAATTTTTTTCATTTCGGCTTTCGTTTCATCAGTGACGATGCGTTTTCCTCGAGTAAGCCCTCCATACTCAGCGGTATTGGATACCGTATACCACATATTGGATATCCCTCCCTCGTAAAAAAAATCCACAATGAGCTTCAATTCATGCAAACACTCAAAATAAGCCATTTCTGGCGCATATCCAGCCTCTGTCAGAGTTTCATAGCCAGCTTGAACAAGTGCAGCCGCTCCTCCACAAAGTACCGCCTGCTCACCAAAAAGATCTGTCTCCGTTTCCTCGCGAAACGAAGTTTCTATAACACCTGCTCGTCCGCCTCCGTTAGCAGAGGCATAACTCAAAGCAATATTTTTCGCCTGGCTTGTGGCGTCTTGACCGATCGCGATTAAAGACGGAACCCCACCGCCTTCCACATACGTCGAACGAACGGTATGACCAGGTCCTTTCGGAGCAATCATGATCACATCCAAATCCTCTCGTGGCTCAATCAATTCAAAATGAATATTGAAGCCGTGTGCAAACGCTAGGGCAGAACCATTTTTTATATTGGGTTCGATCTCTTCGGAATACAGCCGTTGTTGCTGTTCATCCGGGGTTAAGACCATGACAAGATCTGCATCCTTAACTGCCTCATCAACCGCCAACACTTCAAAACCANCATTTTTAGCTTTTACGGCAGACGCTGATCCGGCCCGTAAAGCTATAGCGATGTTACTCACACCGCTGTCCCGGAGGTTATTCGCATGAGCATGACCCTGAGAGCCATATCCTATGACAATAACCCTCATATTTTGAATTATCGATAAATCAGCATCTTTGTCGTAATAGACTTGCATTGACTCTCCCATTGGTCCTTTTTAAACGTAGCAAACGGCCGCGTATTCTTAGAGAAATACTACGTCCTGTCAAAATATCTCCCTTATCCTACGCGAATAAAGAATCTAGTGGCTCGAAGTTAGCAACTTCATGAGATCGCNACATCTAAAGTCGAAGGAATAATTCGCTGCATCTAATACACGGAGCGCTATACATGCCAAACCAAGGTCGCGAATCTCAGCCCGTTCTGATCTCTACGATACGAGTAGAGTCCTTTTTCATGCATCGTACAGCGGTTTGAACGGCTGACTACCACCCGTCTTCGAATAAGTAAATGTTCGATATATCCCGGAAGGTCAAAAAACCACCGAGTTTCATCATCTTGAGTCTCAGCGCTGGGGTCGCGTAAAACATCCTTGAGTCGACAAAATTTAATTTTATTTAATTTGTCTAACTGATTCACAACATCCGCTCCTACCTCGTAGCATTTTCCACATATAGAAGGCCCGATCCATGCCACGTAACCGAGACCGCGAGCACCAGGAATAGAATCAAATAGACTATCGATCAATCCGTTAAANGCACCGCGCCAACCAAAATGGGAAATNGAAACAAAAGATCCAAGAGAATCNGTCAGAACTACGGGAACACAATCTGCCGTAGTTACCGCTAACGAACTCCCAATTTCTTTTGTCCAAATCCCATCGGCCTCAGGTTGATCATCTACGGTGAAACTAGAAGATTCCAACACCTGATTTCCATGGACTTGGCGAATCCATTGAATATTTCTTAATCCAACCCTTTGTCTCAAGAGATCTCTACTTTGTTTTAATGCAGCGGCTTGCTCTCCCAGGCTGAAAGAAATATTTGTTTCTCTGCGCGGGATATCTAGAGACCTTATTTTTGATTCGGTGTAGCCAGCGAATACCCCTCTCGGAGCTGGCCACCGTGCAAATACAAAACTCATTGAGCCAGTTTAGCGTCGAGTGTTAGCGCGGCAATTAAGCGAGATATATCAGTCGGAATAGGACTTTCAAACGTGACGTATTCATCAGTTTTTGGATGCCGGAACCCTAGTTGTCTCGCATGCAGTGCTTGCCTTCGAAAATCACGCACAACATCAACGAGATCATTTGAGGGGAAGCTCGGCAACCTACTATTGGCACCGTACCTTTTGTCTCCTACTAATGGATACTTCAACGAGGATAAATGAACACGCACTTGATGCGTACGCCCAGTTTCTAACTTAGCCTTTATTAAGGTATGCGTTCTATACACATTCAGGGGACTAATATGGGTAATCGCTTGACGTCCATCCTCTCGAATTCTCTGTTTAGTCCGATCTCGATAGTCACGACCAATCGGCCGATCTATTCGATGCGATCGCTCCACACGGCCTTCACACACACCAAGGTAGACGCGTTCGACCAAGCGTTTTCCAATTGCAGACGTTAAGCGCGTGTGTCCAAGATGGCTGGCTGCCACAACCATCACACCACTCGTATCTTTGTCCAACCTGTGAACAATGCCTAATCTAGGTATGCCAAGTAATCTCGGAAAATGTTTAATCAGGCCGTTTACAAGGGTGGCGTCCTTATTCCCTGCACCCGGATGAACTACGACCCCTGCCGGCTTATCGATTACAAGAAAATCCGCATCTTCGCATAGCACAGTAAACGGAACTTCTTGAGGCACATGCCAATCGGCATCTGGCGCAACCTCTGCTTGCAACACTATTTTTTCGCTTCCATCTACTTTAGTGTTTGGCTTTACTTTATGTCCATCTAAAAGTAGGGAGCCATCACGAATCCAACGCGTTAGCTGGGCTCTTGAAAATGTCCCCCATAAAACAGCCAAGACCTTATCTAGTCTCTCCCCCGCAAAATTTTCAGGAATAACGCTTTCTATATGATGCTTAGGCATGCAAACGTCAGTTATGTCGATTAAAATGAACATATCACACGGATCGAGTCCCATGCGTTATCTCACTTTTATTTCAACTCTATTCCTCGTCAGCTGTTCTTGGTTCGGAGGCTCGGATGAAGATGAAGACGATTTTGTTGCTGAAACCAGTGAAGAGCTTCTATACGAAAGTGCTCAAACAAGCCTTCGCTCCGGAAACTATGATCTCGGTATTAGAAAACTTCAGCGTCTAGAGGCTCGTTTCCCATTTGGACGTTACGCGGAACAGGCTCAATTAGAAGTGGTATATGCCTATTTTATGAGCTCAGATCTCGATACTGCGGAATCCGCTTGCGATCGCTTCATCAGATTACATCCTCAACACCCCAACGCAGACTATGCGTATTTCATGAAAGGGCTTATATCCTTTTCCTACAATCGAGGGACCTTCGATAGGCTGCTCGGTGGCGAGGAGTCTCGACGGGATATGACTCACATAAGGCAAGCATTCCTTAATTTCTCGGAATTTCTTATCAAATTTCCCCAAAGCGACTACGCAACTGATGCTTGGCACCGAATGGTCTATCTCAGAAATGTATTAGCCCAGTCGGAGGTTGATATTGCGTCTTACTACATTGGCCGAAAAGCCTATGTTGCAGCCGCTAATAGGGCAAGAACCGTGGTAGAAGACTACAGTCAAAGTGAAGCAGTGCCAGATGCTCTGGCAATAATCGTAGAGGCAAATTACCGACTTGGATTAGAGTCAGCAGCCGATGATGCCCTACAAATACTCGCCCTCAATTATCCGGACTATAGGGGCTTTGACGACGCTGGTAATTTAGTACTTGAAGAGACCATTGAAAACCGGCATCGGAGTTGGGTAAACGTGATGACCTTCGGCCTATTGGATAGACCAGATATACCCCCGCCTATTCAGATTAGGCAGGCCAGTCGTAGCTAATCTCCTTTTGTTTATCGAAGGGTCTTTGAATATTTTTTACGATACCTGAAGCTTTTCTACATCTATGATCGAAACGTCAAAAATCAAATCCTTTCCCGCCAAGGGGTGGTTGAAGTCAACCTCCACTTTGTCCTTTAGTATCTGAGTTATAACCCCGAATAGTTCTCCTTCCGGAGAAGAGAATGAAACAACTAGTCCGGGTTCTAATGTTTTGACTTTTCCGGATAAATCCTTGCGATCCATACGTCGTACATTGTCTAGAATCCGATCTCCAAATCCACTCATAAAAGGTATCGAAATTTTTCGTTCCTCCCCCTTGTACATTCCAGTCAGAGCCTTCTCAAAACCCGGCCCTATATTTCCGTCGCCAAATTCAAAACTCGCAGGCTCGTTTCCTCGGGTCGAATCAATCATTTCACCACTTGTTAGAAGTATCGAAAAATGCAGGGTAATTTTCGTCCCCGGTCCTATCGGCAGTCCTGATGATCTGGCAATAATCTGTGTCAATTGAGTTTATTGCCCTCACTCTTATTTGTATTTTCCTGAAACAACATGAAGTAGATCCAACATGCGGCACCCAGTGTAATGGCCGTGTCCGCTAAATTAAAAATCGGAAAACTATAGACATCATCATTTGAAATATAGAAAAAATGCACAAAATCTGTGACACATCCAAAGGCCACGCGATCAATCAAATTGCCTATCGCACCTGCAAGAATCAAAGTGTAGGCAGAAGCCTCACAAATTGATCCGGACAATAGTCGCCATATCTGAGTTATGAAGTAAGCTGAAAAAACCACTCCTACACCAATCAATAGCCAACTTGCCCCTTCTAAAATACTGAATGCAGCACCGGTATTACAGGCCAGTCTCAAAGACAGAATAGGCAATAGGTTAATTGCTTCGGTCACTAAATAGTTATTTGCTAGCATCTTGGTTGCTTGGTCTAAACAAACAATTATCGCCGCAATTCCGTAACACCACTTTGCCATGAACTAACCAGAACGATCTTGAACAAACCAGTCTCGCGCATTCGCAATGTCCTGGGCTATCTGTTTACGAAGCGAATCAAGTCCGTCAAACTTTTTTTCTTCGCGCAATTTTTTTAAGAAAGTGACTTTTAAAAACTTGCCGTAAATATCGTCGACGAAGTCAAACAAATGAACTTCTAACATTGATTGTTTGCCGTCTACGGTGGGACGTAAGCCGATATTCGCGACGCCCTCACAAACATCACCAATCCCTTCTACTTCAACCGCGTAGACGCCACTCAGAGCGGCGCGATACCGCTGCAAGCGAATGTTCGCTGTGGGGGCCCCAAGTTCACGAGCTAGTTGTCTACCATAGATAACGCGACCCATTATTGAATAGGGTCTCCCTAGAAGTTTGGAAGCCGATTGAAAATCGCCTTCAGCGAGGACTTCCCTCACCCGCGTGGACGATACCCGTTCATTTTCCAACCTTAAGGTGCCCATATGACCCACCCCAAAGCCATACCGATCTCCAAATTGTTTCAACATCGCGTAGTCGCCTCGAGCACCTTTTCCGAAGCGGAAGTCATCGCCTACAACGACATATCCCACATCTAGTTTATCGATCAAAAACTGCTGGATTAATGCTTCGGCTTCCGTAATCCGGGTGCGTTCATTAAAAGGAATGCACAAAACTCGATCAATGCCCAATTCTTCTAATATGAGTACCTTCTCCCGAAACCGTGTTAGTCGTGCAGGCACGACCTCTCCCTGAAAGTATTCTCTTGGTTGGGGTTCAAAAGTTACCAATAAACTAGGTTGTCCAAGTTCCTCGCTTTTAGCCTTGAGATGAGTGAGTAACATTTGATGACCGTAATGCAATCCATCGAAAGTCCCAATGGTCAAAACACAGCCACTATGGCTAGGTTTTATATTGTGTACTCCTCGAATGATATCCATTACTAACTATTCTATGCCGTATGCAAAAAATGTTTCGGTCGGATACCCAAAATCCATATGCTCGCTAGATACGATGCGGTTCCAACAAATAGACTCAACATAACCCACAATACTCTATGTATTTCACTCATACTGATCCAATCCTGTATAGGGGGAACGAGCCAATCTAAAACAAATACCATAATCACTGAACCAATCACAGCAGCAACAATAGCTTTGAAGAATTCGCCGTTCGGTTTATATGTCTTATTACGCACAAGGTACATACCCAATAAGAAAAAGTTTACATAAGCCGCCACACTAGTAGCTAAGGCTATACCTATGTGACCCATTGAGCCGATTAACATTAAAGAAAGTATGATATTTACCAGCACAGAAATAGCAGCACATCGAAATGGTGTTCTCGTATCTTGTTTAGCAAAAAATGCAGGTGCCACTACCTTAACCAAAATTAGCGGCACTAACCCAATGGAAAAAGCCTGTAGAGCAAGAGCAGTCATTTCAACATCGACGAGGGTCATTTGACCCCGAAAAAAAATCGTTAATACCAATGGCTCCGAGAAAAAAAATAACGCTACGACTGTTGGCAATCCCAATAGAGTCCCTATATGCAGACCCCAACCAACCGTCCTAGAAAATCCCTCAGAATCTGTCGACAGTTCGAGACGTGAGAGATTCGGCAATAAAACGGTCCCGAGAGCAATTGCAATAATTCCGATCGGTAGTTCCATTAACCGATCAGAGTAGTAGAGCCAAGAAATACTACCGACAGTTAATGTTGAGGCAATGATGGTACCGACAAGTATATTAATTTGACCAACTGAAGCAGCAAATACGGCAGGCATTAAAAGTAAACCTACTTTTTTGACCCCCGGACTAAACCAATCAATCCTCGGTAATACAAGCAATTCGAGTCGACGGAGTGACGGTAACTGAAATATAAATTGCAAAATGCCCGCTACTAAAACTCCCCAGGCTAAAGCCATGGCTGGNTCTTCGAATAGTGGTGCTGCCACTATCGCTGCNGTNATTAAAACCAAATTTAAAATAACAGGTGTGACAGCGGGAATTGCATATCGATGAAAAGTATTCAGAATTGATCCAGCAAATGCTGTTAAGGATATAAAAGCTATATATGGAAAAGTAACGCGCACCATCTCTGTCGCCGCNAGAAGGCGATCTGGGTCAGCCGAAAATCCAGGGGCAAAAAGCAAAACCAAGTANGGGGCGGCTGCCACTCCAACCAATGCAAACGTAAACACCACTATGCTCAAATTCCCAAACATGCTGGCAATAAAACCAAGCAATAATTCNTTATCCCTNGTTTCCTTGTATTCCGTAAGAATCGGAACAAACGCCTGGGCAAAAGCTCCCTCCGCAAAAAGTCGTCTAAAAAAGTTAGGAATCCGCAANGCGACTAGAAAAGTGTCGGCGACTGCAGTTGCCCCAAAAAAATAGGAAAATACAATGTCTCTAAAAAATCCGGAGATACGCGAAAGCAATGTCATCGAGGCCACTACTATCCCCTGGGAAGAAACACTTACTTCCGTTCCATAATTCTGGAGTTGCTCAGGTTCAGGAGAATCAGAGTTCATAGNATGTTGACATGGTTTTGACCTATGGGCATGCTACGCGACCGCCGCGAGCTTTGCTTTTTTAAAAATCTAGTNAAGCATCGAATAATTACAGCTAGTGACCGCATATAGGAGTTAGTTTTGGCCAACAGTGCACAAGCAAGAAAACGCATTCGCCAATCAGCATCGCGACGACAGCGAAATTCCGGACAAAGGTCCAAGTACCGCACATACGTAAAAAAAGTCGAAAGTGCGATAATTGAAGGGGATTCGGAACAAGCCAATAATGCCCTCAAATCAGCCATTCCAGTTCTAGACAAAATGGTTACGAAAGGCATCCTCCATAAAAACACGGTAGCTCGATATAAGTCACGGCTGACGGCAAAAGTGCGGGCTCTCGCCTAGCCAAGAAAGTATACAAACGCGTCTCAGTTCATTTGATTCAGGGAACAAGGACCAGGTTGTCGCGGTGAATCAATTCTTGTTGACCAACATATCCAATAGCCAATTCTATTTCGTCAGAACTNCGGCCAACTAACCGNCGAGCTTCATCCGCTCCGTAATTNACTAGGCCACGAGCGATCTCTAGTCCTGCAGAGTCCTTAATCGAGACCATATCTCCCCTTTTAAAATCACCAGTTACAGCGGTTACTCCTATCGGAAGTATGCTGACGCCTTGGCTTAGTAGAGCCTGAGTCGCTCCTCCATCTATTCGTATTTCACCGTCGGCATTGAGTTGACCCGCAATCCACTGTTTTCGCGCATCAAGCTTATTTACGTCAGCGGCGAGCCACGTACCNATNTTTTGCCCNTTGGTTACTTCGAGAATAACTCCNTCATGTCTGCCATCAGCTATGACCGTATGACAACCAGACTTAGCNGCGTGGCGGGCCGCCCGGATTTTTGTAACCATNCCTCCTCGNCCCATCGATCCATGNTCCTCGCCAGCCATNGCAATCAGGTTCTCGTCAAATGCTGAAGCCCGATGCACTAATTCAGCATCGGCATCGATACGTGGATCCTTCGTTAGCAAACCAGCTTGATCCGTTAGAAGAAGCAATGCGTCCGCCGAAATAAGACTCGATACACGAGCGGCTAATGTGTCATTGTCGCCAAACTTTATTTCATCGGTCGCCACGGAATCATTCTCATTTATTATTGGAATCACTCCATGTTTGAGTAAAGTGCCGAGNGTACCACTGGCATTCAGATAGCGAGAGCGATCCTTCAGGTCATCATGCGTCAGTAAGACAGAACCAACCTGCCTCTCTGATTCACGAAATTTTTCTTCATAAGCTTGTATGACCCCTATCTGACCTACCGAAGCTGCCGCTTGCAAATCACTTAATTTTTCNGGACGTTGTTTGAAACCAAGCCGTAAATAGCCCAATGCGATAGCTCCACTGGACACCAGAACAACCTTCTTGCCGGCTGCCAGCATCGCGGCGATTTGCGTACACCAACTACCAATCCGCTCCAGATCGATACCGCCTTCCTCTCGGGTGATTAACGCACTTCCAACTTTAACCACCCAAACCTGGGCGTCGCGAAGTGGACCACGATCTGCTTTATGGTTTTTTTCTGGCTGATTTTTATTCATTCTTANACTAGGCTCGCGAGCTATTTTTTATGCTTTGTCTGGATCTCGGCATCAGACCAGCCTATCTACTCCGTCATCTCCTGCCGATCTGGATCTTGGCTTTTAATCAAACGATTCTCCAGGACNTCNGANGAAATNCGATCACGAAGNTCTCCATCGGTCTTACTTGCAGCCTCGTCAGTTTTCATTAATTCCCTCTGGGAGTTAATGTAGAAATTTAGATCCCTTTTTAAGCTATCAATACCANCACCCGTTACNGACGAAATCCCATGTACNNTTCTTTCAGGATATTTACTCTTCAACTTAGAAAGTAATTGGTTCGAATCAGTTAAATCTATTTTAGTTAACACAATCCATATAGGNCGTTGCATCAATCCNGCACTATATTTNTGNAGCTCTTCCTCGATNAAGAGCACATTTTCTAACGGATCGCTTCCATCAACCGGCAGCGAGTCCACCAAATGTAACAAAATACGAGTGCGTGACAGGTGGCGCAGAAACTGTATACCCAGCCCTAAACCCTGAGACGCACCACGTATCAATCCAGGTATATCGGCCATAACGAAGCCAGAATCGTCGACTGATACAACACCTAAACTTGGGGTAATAGTGGTAAACGGATAGTCCGCTATCTTAGGGCGAGCCGCTGATACTCTACTTATCAGCGTCGACTTCCCCGCATTTGGCAATCCCAACAATCCAACATCAGCTATAACCTTTAACTGAAGTCGTAACTGCCTCGTTTCACCCAACGTTCCTTTGATTATTCTCCGAGGAGACCGATTAGTACTTGACTTGAAATGCGCATTACCTCTGCCTTTTTCGCCTCCGGATGCCACCTTCAGGATCTGGTCCATCTTAGTAATATCACCGATAATCTCCAGAGTTTCTTCGTCGATCACCGTCGTGCCTACCGGAACCTGAACTACCAAATCCTCTCCCCGAGCGCCTTGTTTATTCGAACTACCGCCTCGCTCTCCGCTCTGTGCTTTTAAAATAGGCTTGAACCGAAAGTCTACTAGAGTATTCAGAGAGTCATGGCCGATGAGGGTTACGTCCCCACCATTTCCGCCGT
>PAMR01000069.1 GCA_002708205.1 Gammaproteobacteria bacterium | reverse complement strand
CAGGAAGAAGCCTCGATGCTAGCGGCCGGTAGCCTGGAGAGGTTGCTCGAAGCGGTGAGTGATCGACTAAGAAGCTAGCAGCTTAAGAGGCTCGGTCGGCAACCGCGGGGATCTGCGCAGCAGAACCCGCAGGGCTAAAGGCTCAATAGGCGGCGAAACATTGGATGCAGGCCGTGTTTGCCCTCCCCACGATCCTCAGCAAGCGATATATAATCAACGCATGAAAATCACCGCAGTAGAAACACTTGTATGCAACGCCCGGATGCGAAACTGGGTATTTGTGAAGGTAGTCACGGACCAACCTGGCCTCATCGGCTGGGGTGAAGCAACGTTGGAGTGGCAAACGAGAAGCGTTGTCGGAGCTGTCGAAGATTTTGCACAACTGATCGTGGGCGAAGATCCAAGACGCGTTGAGTACTTGTGGCAGATGATGTTTCGCCAACATTTTTGGCACGCTCATGACATCACGCGAAGTACCGCGCTTTCGGGCATCGATATAGCCTTGTGGGATATCATCGGAAAAATCCATGGCGTCCCGTGCCACCAGCTTTGGGGTGGCCCGGTAAGGGACTACATCCGAACCTATTGCCATCTTGGTGGTGGCAAGATGGAGGATTTCTACGAGACACCAGTGGAAGATGCCAAGCGATTCGGCGAATTGGCACTTGCTGCCGTTGAAAACGGTTTCACTGCAATGAAAAGCATGGCAGTGCCACCAACGATGCCCCTGGAAGGCCTGCGTCCGGTTAAGCGAGCGGAAGCTGCAGTGGCTGCGATGCGTGATGCGGTTGGGGATGACATTGACTTAATGGTGGATTGTCATGCGAGACCATCACCGGCCATGGGATTGAAGTTTGGTAAAGCACTGGATCCCTATGGTTTGTATTTCTACGAAGAACCTTGCTGGCCAGAAAATGTCGAAGGCCTGGCGATGATCAACGATGCCATTACGACGCCGGTTGCGAGTGGTGAGAGAGTAACCGTTCTTGAAGACTTTGTGAGACTTTTTGCAGCAAGAGCATGTGACGTATGCCAAATGGATTTGACGCACGTCGGCGGATTTACACAGGCACGTCGTGTGGCTGCATTGGCGGATGCGCACAGAGTTGCACTGGCACCACATAATCCACAAGGACCTGTTAGCACTGCGGCTTCGCTAGAGTTCGGGTTTTCACAGCCCGGGTATATCATCTGCGAAACAGTACATGAAGATGTTCCATGGCGCAAAGATGTTGTTACCGAATCGTTTACGATCGAGCCGGAAGGCCGAATTGTGCGGCCGCACAGCCAGCCGGGGCTGGGTATCAGCATTAACGAAGAGGAAATTGCTAAACACCCGTTTGAGCAAGAGATCCCCCAGGTAGTCTTCTATCCAGATGGCGCAATTGGAGACTGGTAAGAGATGAGTGCTACTATCGCCGGTGTATTGCCGATTGTTCATACACCATTTACTGAAAATGATGCGATTGACGTACCGAGTTTGCAAAAGCAGTTGCATTGGGCACTTGATAGATCCATCGGCGGCTATTGCACGGGAATGGTCTCGGAGTTGCTGCGATTGTCAGATGATGAGCGAAACGAGCTGCATCGAGAAATTGCAGAAGTAGAGCGAGGTAGCCGTGTCTTTGTAGCTGGTGTGGGCGCAGAGTCAATAAAGCAGTCGTGCCAGTTTGCAGAGTATGCAGAGAGTATTGGCTGTGATGCGGTGATGGCGATTCCGCCGGTGACTACGAAGACCAGTGAGCAGGACTTGCTCAGTTACTTTCGTACGATTGCGAGTAGCATTAGCATCCCAGTGATCATTCAGGACGCCTCAAGTTATGTCGGCCAGGAAATACCGATGACCGTCAATCGTGAATTATTGGAGACATTTGGGCGTGACAAGATCTTGTTCAAGCCCGAAGCATCGCCGATTGGACCAAAGCTGTCGGAATTGCGTGATGTGACCAATGGCGAGGCGAAGATTTTTGAGGGTTCTGGTGGCATTTCATTGATGGATAGTTACCAGCGAGGGATTAGCGGCACAATGCCCGGGATGGAATTCCTTGATGGTGTACTCGCTGTCTGGAATGCTCTTGAAGCTGGCGATATTCAGCGAGCTTATGACGTCTATTTTCCGCTGTGTGCGTTGGTCGCTTTACAGTTGCAAGCAGGCCTGGATGGCTTCTTGGCTGTTGAGAAGTATGTATTAAAGAAGCGTGGTTTATTCGCGACAGANTATCGTCGCAAGCCATATTGGTTCGAGTTGGATGACGAGACAATTGCGGAGCTTGATCGTCTGCTGGCGAAACTGGATGAAGCGCTGGTGGATTAGCGGCCGTCCATGTGTCAGTGTTGTCCCGCTTGGCATGATCTAACGCAGCAGAACCCGCGGGGCTATAGGCTCAATAGCCGACGAGATATTGGATGCGGGCATACTTCAGCAAGGCAATAGCCCACCGAGTGAGGTATGGCTCGCGTCATATATATAAGCGATGGCTTATATATTTCGCAAAATTAGTTGTCGCGTGTAATTGGTTTGCTTAGGCTAAACGGNTACTTGTCTTTTTGCCTATTTTAACATTTCGACATATAAGATTCTGCCATGTTTTTCCGTAAGAGACGCGAGCAGATCAGGGAAGATCGTCGTCGCTATCAACGCCGTGTATTTCTAGAGGATCTCGAGCCGCGGCTGGTACTAAGTGCTTCGCCGTCAGCCGCATTTGATCTAATTGACTTGTATGAAATGCGAGAAAAGTATCCGCACATAGATGGCAGAGAAATAGGTATTGCCATCATTGATCAAGGTGTTGACCGAGATCATGTTGATTTGACGGTAAACGTGAAACATGTTGAGGATTTCGTAAATCCTGGCACCTATTATCCAGATGATCACGGAACACATGTCGCAGGAACAGCAGCATCGACAGATCCAAATATTGGTGTTGCCACGGCAGCTGGCATATATGGCTTAGATGTGTTTTCGGGAAGCAAAAACGCGGACTTTGAATATCAATTTGACGCCCTTGAATGGGTATTGTCAAACCACGACAAAAATGAAAACAACATCAAAGTAGTCAACATGTCTCTTGGCGGAGGCTTTTATTCAAATGTGCTTGATCCGATGTACACGCACAACGAGGAATATAACAATGACAATTTTTACCGATTTAACTTGATTCGTCAGTTAGAAGACGCTGGTGTCACTGTTGTCGCTGCAGCGGGAAATAGCTATGGATTTCATCCTAAAAAGGATGGTCCAAATCCCAATTTTTATGCCAACTCTGGCGAACCAGGTGTTTACAGCACCATCGTTGTAGGCAACGTCTGGGAAGACCACGGGCCAGATGAAGAAAATCAGACTGATGCTTGTTTACGTTTTTCGGCATCATTCTATTACCAATGCGACGTATATCCATCTGCAGATGATATTAATGAATCCAGCCAACGTCCGAATCCTGCAGCTGGAAATGTAGTGTTTGCACCAGGGTCGTATATCTATAGCACATACCCGAATAACGAATACGAATCCATCAACGGCACGAGCATGGCCTCACCGATGGTTGCTGGCGTCGCTGCTTTGATGCAGGAGGCATCCTATTCCCACACCGGAAACTATCTAAAGCCAAGCGAATTGCGACAAATTTTGATCGACACAGGGGATTGGATTCACGATGGTGACAGTGAACGTACACTAACAAATCATCCTGATGGTTTTCAATACACTCAAAATTGGTATAAGCGAATCAACGCCTTAAACGCGATTGATGCAATCTATGCGATGCCAGTTAATGGGGATCCGAATGGCACTATGGAGTTAGCTCATGATGATGCTTTTCTACCTTTTCCATTAACTGGACATGAAATGCGTGATTTCCCTCGCTGGTCGTTTTCAGGTTCACTTGGCAAGGACGGTGGCGTCGATATTGGTGGAAAAGATGTGGATCTGTACAAACTCAATGTCCATCACAGTGGCTACATAGAGATCGCTACCAGATTGGGATTTGATACCACGAATTCCGTTGATACGTTTTTGCGATTGTTTGATTCAAGCGGTGCAGAGCTTGCATTTAACGATGATCGTTCTGATACGAACACATATTCTTTTATGTGGGAGTATCTGGAAGCCGGTACGTATTATGTTGGCGTTAGCGGGTATCAGAACAATGATTACGATCCAGCGAATGCACTAAGCGGTCAGTCTGGTGACACAGGTGAGTATCTTCTCGAGATGAGTTTTTGGCATGAGACGCTGGATACTAATGGATTCAAACAGACGCCTAGTTTGGTCAATCTTTCCNCAGGGAAACAAGTCTTTGATGGATATATTGGTTCAGATTTTAATCAAGGGACAGTGAATCCAGCTGCGGACGTGGATATTTTTAAGGTGAAGATACCAGACGACGGCGTATTACTTGTAGATATTGATACACAAGATACAGTTTATTCAGATACGCTTCTAAGGTTATTTGACGAAAATGGTGACGAAGTTGATGGGTTTTATAATAACGATTCACGGTCCTACGATTATGTTGATGGTCGTAGGGATTTAGACTTTACAGAGTGGCCCGCTGACGATGAGGGAATTACAGAGGGACATGATGGTAGGCGAGGTCACGATACGGATTCATTCCTCTTCTTGGATGGATTGAAACGAGGGCAGGAGTTTTACATAGGCGTTTCCGGTTTCGGCAACAACTACTATAACCTTCACAATGCCAGCAATAGAGTCTCAGGTGATATTGGAAGATATACGATTGGTTTCGAGTTTTTGACTGAAGATCAGAACGGAAGGTTTCGAGACTATACGCATCTTGCAAGTGAGACATGGTTTCGTGAGTCTATCGGATTCGACACGAATTATAATGATTCCGGAAACTATGTATGGGTTGCCGAAAGAGATGTGGATGTTTTTCGAATTGAAGCAACTGTCTCTGGTTTGATCGACATCAATGTAGACTCACTAGTAGATAACGTCATTACCGATGATGTAGATACGATCATCACCGTTTATGATCAAAACAGGAATCTAATTGGTCAGCGGAATCGAGATTTCGAAACAAATGACCCTAGACTGATAATTCCTTCATTTGCAGATAATGCAGCCTATTATGTAGTCGTCTCAAATGAAAACAATCGCGTCTTAACACCGAATCTAAATGTAGATTCGAGTGATGGTAGAACGGGATGGTACGACATTAGGTGGACCATTCATTCGTGGGAGAAATGGAATACGTTCAGTGATGATGTAATAGGAAATAGTGCAATACAGCATTTAGGGCTAAATCAGGACCTGTTTGGTGAAATTGCACACGATAAATCTCTGGTAATCGAAGCCCAAGATGTGGATTTGTACAGTTTTACGCCTAGTCTAACTGGCGAGTATGAATTCAATATTTGGAGCCCTGATCACGACTGGTTTACAAATACAAAGACCGTTTTCCGTCTATTTGATGAAGATGGACTTTCCATAGGAGATCCAGTAATCTCCTCATCTGCGTATGAAGGTATTAAGCAAACGCGACGCTTAGATGGTGGTTCAACTTATTACATTGGAATTAGTGGACGCCCGACGTCTGCTGAGGCCACTATAGATTACGATCCAACGTTGTATTCAAACTACGTGGAAGGAGACACAGGAGAGTATTACCTGCGCGTGGAAAAACTCAATAACCCGCCGACACTCGAACCGTTATTGGATGTTCAAGCCACTGAAGATGACCCGACGATTACCATTGATCTTTCCGGCATATCTCCAGGTCAATACGAAGAGCAAGAGTATGATCTTAAGGTTGTAATTGCAAATGAAGATCTGGTCACCGGACAAATCATTCACACAAAAGGCGAGACCACTGGCGAGTTAAAACTCAATCTCGCCCCCGATCAATTCGGTGAATCTGACATCTGGGTGAATGTTACAGACGGCGGTGATGATAATGATACAAGTACTGTTGACATTACAACGAAATCTATAGATCGCCATTTCAAATTGACAGTAAGTCCTGTCAATGACCTACCAACAATTAACTCTATGAGCGACATTACCACATTTGAAGATGTTGGCAGTCGCACCGTTGGCCTTTCCGGCATCAGTGCCGGTGGTGGCGAATCCCAACCAATTACCATTACGGCACTCTCTACTGATGAATCGCTGATACCTGATCCGGAGATCACCTATACATCGGACAATTCGAACGGCACGCTCAAAATTATCCCTGCAGATGGGCAATACGGTGAAGCCACTATTCACCTCACCATTCGCGATGCAGGCTTAGACCTGATAAGTGGTAATGACGATGACGGAATCGTTTATCAATCATTTGACGTTACCGTCACACCAGTTAATGACCTCCCGACAATCGGTTCCGTACAGGACTATGGTGTTGCTGAAGATAGCGGTACGCACTTCATCGACTTATCTGGAATTACATCAGGTCCCCACGAAACGCAAGATCTGGCGGTATCTATAGACGTCTCTAGTACAGATTTGTTCGCCAGTACCGCCCTGCTATATGAGTCTCCCGACTCGACTGGGAAATGGAGATTCACGACTGCAGATAACCAATACGGTACGGCAGAGATCACGGTAACTGTCACAGACGCAGGTTTGGATGACGACCTATCCACCACGTCTGATAACGGTCAACAAGTTGTTCAATTTGAAATTGAAGTCACGCCAGTTAATGACATGCCAGAATTTGACGTTCCAGCGAGTCTGATAGTTGACGAAGATTCTGGCGAACATCTGATTGACATGTCGTCTATCACCGCAGGACCATTGGATGAACAGCCAATGCGGTTTGTCATCACATCCTCAGACGAAAGTATTCTTGATGTCACTGACGTCGATTACGATTCTGCGAATTCACATGGCGACTTCGTCCTAAAAACGCAAGCTGATGCGAATGGTGAACTGGAAATCACAGTTCAGATCGAAGACGGCGGCATAGACAAAGACCTTGAAACGGAATTAGATAACCTCTCTCTAACCAAGACGATTGATGTAACCGTCAATTCGGTAAATGACCTACCGACGATAGATGAAATCGCACCTCTGGAAGTGCCTCCTAATTCTCCCATGCAATCCATTGAACTCACCGGAATTAGCCCAGGTGGCGGTGAATCACAAAGCTTGAGAGTGGCTGCCACATCCGCCAACGCAGCACTCGTTAGTAGCGTTGATATTTTCTATACGGATGGTGAATCAGACGGAAAGATTGAGTTTGCACCAACGTTTGGGGTAACCGGTGAGTCGTTGATTGAGATTGTCATAACTGATCCGGGATTGGACGGCGATTTTGACACATTGAGCGATAACGGTGTGACGATTCGCGAGTTCGACTTCTCTGTAGATTCTGTAAATGACGCGCCGACGATTGTTTTGCCGTCAACGATTACTCTAAACGAAGATGAAGATCTTGCCGCTTTATTGTTGACTCAGATCTCAGCCGGCGGAAACGAACAGCAGCCAATTGAGATTACGGTAAGCAATGCTGATGGTGCGTTAATCGATTCAATCGTTGTGGACTATGATTCCCCCGAATCTACTGGTGCAATCAGTATAGAGCCTGTTCTTGATCAATTTGGCGAAACAAGTGTCGTGGTTACTGTAACGGACAGCGGTTTCGATATGGATCTGTCAACCAACGGTGATAATGCAACAATCACCAAGAATCTGGATATTGTTGTATTACCAGTCAATGATGAACCGACAGTTACCTCACCTGTTGAAGTGAATCTTATTGAAGATGTACACATTGGCGAGAATCATATCGACATCGTTGGGGTCTCCGCTGGTGGCGGGGAAGATCAGCCGCTAGCGATACGCGTTTCGAGTGATTCGGATGGCATTCTCGATGAATTAGATGTTGTATGGAACCATGATCAAACCGCAGCGCAAGTAGAGTTTCATCTCGGTGCTAATGTACATGGTGAATCCCAAATCACACTAGAAATAGAAGATGGAGGGTTGGATCTCGATTTGGCAACCACGGATGATAACGCCATTTCCACTCGCGTGATCGATGTTAATGTTGCCGGTGTAAATGACTTACCATCACTTACCGTAATTGATGCTGTAACCATCGACGAAGATTCAGGTGTGAGTACGATTCTTGCAACAGAGTTGAATTCTGGTCCGTTAGATGATCAGCCGATTCGTTTGTCAGCTGTTTCGTCAAATTCATCGCTCATTACCGTTGAATCAACCGAAGTAAATTCACAAACGATTGAGCTCTCAATCTCGCCGCAGTTGGATCAATTTGGCACAGCTTCGGTTACCGTAACGCTAGAAGACGCTGGTGTGGATCTGAATTTTGAAACGGCAGATGACAATCTGAGTGTAACGACACAAATAACTGTAACGGTAGATGCTGTGAATGACGCTCCAACGCTAGAGATTCCACGCCGTATTGTTGTCGAAGAGGATAGCGATTTGTCCGAGACAGTATTTACGAATATCTCAGCTGGCGGTGGAGAAGATCAGCCGATTGAATTTGTAGTAACTGCTCCTGTAGGTGAGCTTACAAGTGGTTTTGAAGTGGATTACGATGTGCCGGAAACGGAAGGAATACTGAGGTTTACGCCAGTACCAGATGCTTTCGGCAGTGAAGTTATTACGATTTCGATCGAGGATGGTGGCCTAGATGGAGATCTGTCTACTACGGATGACAATGCGACAGTTGAATACCCTGTTGAATTGGTCGTCTCGCCCGTAAACGACCTGCCAACCATTGATCCGCTCGACGCAATGGAATTAAACGAGAATGAAGACGTACAGATTATCGGACTGTCTGGGATTTCTGCTGGTGGCGGTGAAGATCAACCGCTGCGCGTTGAGGTGGTGTCTGACGATCAATCACTCTTTAGGACGTTAATGGTCGATTACGTCGATTCAAGTGATGCTGGTGAATTAAGATTCCAGACTGCTAAGAACCATTACGGAACAGCACAGGTAATTGTGAGGGTGACAGATGGTGGATTGGATTCTGATTTAGCGACTATAGAAGATAACGGTGTTGTTACCACTGAGTTTGAACTTCAGATCAACGATATCAACGTGAAACCAGAAATGGCAGATATCACCCTCAAGCCGGCTGACGATGAGCGACTGATCAGCAAATCTCTTAATCAGGGTCTGTTGTCAACCGCGACAGACGCTGATGGTGATGAGCTGACGGTGGAGCTAGTTGACAACGCTCGTCATGGCATGCTGTATGTCCTTGAGAATGGCATGTGGGCGTATTGGCCAAAAGAGGGTTCTAATCGAGTTGATACGTTTAGTGTGATTGTCACTGATGGAAGACTGGAGAGTGATCCGGTAACTGTGACTATCGACTTAAGGGATGGGTATGAGTGGTTTAATGGAATTGAACCGATGGATGTTGATGACGATGGGATGGTTAATCCTATAGACGCCCTTCTCGTTATCAATCAAATCCACTCAGGATTGTATGAGCTTGAAAGCGATCGCAGCCAATTTTCCGGGATGTCATTCTATGATACCAGTCGTGATAACCACCTCTCGTCAATCGACGCGCTTCTTGTGATTAATCTATTAAATGAAATGGCAGAGGCCGGAGATGTAGAGACAGACTGGGCAGCAATTGGTTCCTCTGAGGGTGAATGGGAATCCGCAGAGGGTGAATATGTAGATTGGGCTGACAGAGCAGCGGACGATGCAAGATCAGCGATTGATGTAGCCCTACCGGAGAGTATCCGTGAAATAGCGGATCTAGATACCCTATTTGGTCGCGCAGATAATATCGAGTTCCATCAAGCACTTTCAGATATAGCGATAATGGAATTGGAGTCTGAAGACTCTGCGGACAACGACAGTGGAGTGGAGGAATTAGCGATAGGAATACAGGATTGGTTTAACGTCGAATAGAAATGCGTGTGATTTGCGGTCGCATCAAAACAGAACCGCAACTCGTTCCCGACATTCGAAGGTCAGTGATGCGGGAAGTGGAGACAAGCACGTCGCTTATTCAAGTCCTTATCTCCTGACTTCAAACCTCTAACTCCTAACCGTGTGCCTGTTGACCTTTCTGCTGGCATTCACGAAACTAGTCGCATTGGTAAACGTCAACTACTTAAGCGGCTAAAGCCAACCCAATAAGGTCATTATGAAATCTCTAAGACACGCGTTAATCCTGGCCATCGCATTCTTTTGCACCCTATCCGGCGGTAACTCCACAGCCCTTGCACAAAACTGGGCTCAATGGCGTGGCGGGAATATGGATGGCATCAGCTCCGCCAAAAACCTACCTGCAGAATGGGATAAAAGCAAAAATGTCGTGTGGCGTACCGAACTTCCCGGACCCGGTGGTGCAACACCAGTTATTTGGGACGACCACGTCTTTGTAACAAGCACCGATGGTGATGACCTTGTACTGATTTGCCTAGACCTGGACGGCAAATTGCGATGGCAACAAAAAGTCAGCCAGGGCGACAAGGTCGTACGTGGTGACGAAGGAAATGCGGCATCCCCTTCCCCTTCAACCGACGGTAAACATGTCTACGTCATGTTTACAAACGGCGCTCTCGGTTGCTATGACTTTGACGGCAAAAGTGTTTGGTCGGTTGATCTACAGGAACGATTTGGCCAGTTCAAAATTGCCTTTGGTATGACAAGCACACCTGTACTCTATGGTGACCATCTCTATCTGCAACTAATCCACGGTGAAGGAAATCCGCAAACACGCGAAGCAGTTATCGCGGCACTTGATAAGTCCACTGGGGAAACTGTATGGAAAACCGGTCGCCCAAGTGAAGCCCATAGTGAAAATGAACACTCTTATGCCTCGCCTACTATATATAAGGATAAGAAACAGGCTTATTTGCTTACCCATGGCGCAGACTACGTCATCGCACATGATCTAAACGATGGGCATGAGATATGGCGATGTGGTGGATTGCATCCGCCAACACGTTACGACCCCACCCTGCGATTTGTAGCTTCTCCCCTTGCAATTGCGAATCTGATTATTGTTCCTTCAGCAAAGGCGGGAATCACTCTGGCACTTAAGCCGAACGGCAAAGGCGACATCACGGGTAAGAAAGAGCACCAGTACTGGAGCTTTAATATCACACCGGATGTACCATCTCCACTGGTTCTCGATGACATTGTTTATTTGTGCCGTCAAAACGGTAACTTGATCGCATTGGATAAAGCAACCGGCGAACAGTTCTACGAAGCACGAACACACCGCGATCGACACCGCGCATCTCCCGTTTACGCTGATGGAAAGATCTTCCTTTGTGGTCGCGATGGTACGGTTAGTGTCTGTAAGCCAGGTAAAGAGTTTGAGTTGATTGCTCAGAATCGCCTGGAAGAAGGACTGGCCGCGTCACCTGCTATTGCCGGCAACCGAATTTATCTACGAACTTTTAATGCTTTGTATGCAATTGGGTCGAAATAAGCTGCATATGGCGATAAACCGCTAATTGACGTAAAACACCGGCACGACAACTCAACCTAAAGCGGTTCCTTATGGCTCGTAGAGACCAACTCAGAAACATCGTGATCATTGCGCATGTTGATCACGGGAAGACGACTCTTGTAGATTGCCTTCTGCGACAAAGCGGACAGTTTCGCGATGCTCAGCTTCAAGGTGAGCGAATCCTCGACAGTAATGACCTTGAACGAGAGCGTGGGATCACCATTCTCTCAAAGAATATTGCTTTGCCTTATGAAGGCGTGAAGATCAATATCATTGACACTCCGGGGCATGCGGATTTTGGCGGTGAAGTGGAACGCGTCGTGCGTATGGCTGACGGAGCTCTGCTCCTGCTGGATGCCGCTGAGGGTGTCATGCCGCAAACACGATTTGTACTATCCAAGGCACTTGAAGCAGGTCTGCAACCGATTGTCGTCGTGAATAAGATCGACCGTCCGGAGGGAAGGCCTCATGAAGTATTGGATGAGGCATTCGATTTGATGATTGATCTAGGTGGTGAAGATCTGGCAGATGATTTCCCTTTTGTTTTCGCAAGTGCAAAAGATGGATTTGCAACGCTCGATCCTGAGGTTCCTGGTGACTCGATGAAGCCATTGTTGGACTTAATCGTGGAGCACATCCCTGGCCCGGAAGTTACCGTTGAGGCTCCATTTCAAATG
>PAMR01000068.1 GCA_002708205.1 Gammaproteobacteria bacterium | reverse complement strand
TGACGAGAATGCCCGATCGAACTATGAAAACCCCCAAAACGCATAGGGTATAGGTCAAAATGGCTAATAAAACTGTCCAACTTTTAAAAGCACCACGTTTCTCTGTTACTGCCAAAGAATGTATGAGAGCTGTGCCAGCAAGCCAGGGCATAAATGAAGCGTTCTCAACGGGATCCCAGAACCACCACCCGCCCCAACCAAGTTCGTAGTATGCCCACCAACTTCCGAGTGTGATGCCCACTGTTAAAAATGCCCATGCGCAGTTAGTCCAAGGCCGTGACCATCGAGCCCAAGCTGCGTCAAGGCGACCAGACATTAAGGCAGCTATGGCGAACGAAAACGTAACCGAGAACCCTACATAGCCAACATAAAGCATTGGTGGATGGACGATAAACCCAAAATCCTGCAAGAGTGGATTGAGGTCAGCTCCAGAGATAGGAACGCTAGGGAGAAGTCGTAAAAAAGGATTGCTCGTTGCCAGTAGGAAGAGCATGAAGCCACTATTAAGCGCCCCCATTGTACCCAGCACCCGCCCGTAAACCTCGTACGGAAGTCTTCGACCGACCAACGCAACGGCGTAAGTCCAAATCGCCATAATAAAATTTGACAATAGGAGCGAACCCTCATGATTACCCCATACCGCGCAAACCTTGTAGTACCAGGGTAATNATTCGTTTGAATTATTCGCTACATANCGGACCGAAAAATCATCTTGATAAAAGGCTATCACAAGCCCGACAAGGCCCAGCAACAAAGCAATGAGCTGGGCCGAGGCTAATGTGGAACATGCTTCCACCCAAGACAAACGTCTGGTCCAGGCTCCTANGTGACCGACAAANGCCAAAGCCACAGCCATCACAAACGCGAAAACCGTNGCTAAGTGNGCGACCTCAATGATCATGGACTNGNTTCCATGTTAGCCAATTCGGGTGGCATATAATTTTCATCGTGTTTGGCTAATACTTCCTCCGCCACAAAAACCCCGTCTCGGCCCAATTGCCCCGTAACTAGAATGCCCTGACCTTCCCGAAAAAGGCCTGGGAGAATCCCAACGTAACGCACTGTAAAGGTTGATCCTCGGTAATCCGTGAGATCAAACGCCACGCCAAGGCCTTCTTGGTCATGGATGACGCTTCCATCAACCACCATCCCGCCACCTCTTATTCGTCGCGACAANGGNGCTTCACCCGAAACAATACGAGCCGGCTCATAAAATAGGTTTAAGTTTTCGCGTAATGCAAATATNGCCAAGCCGGTNGTAGCCGATATTCCNATAAGGACAAAAATGATCGCGGNCAACCGCTTTCGTCGATGTTTTCTCATTCTTTGANCAGCCTCATCAAACGGTGGCGAACCTTATTCCTAATACACAATAACTCACCAAAACCTAACTTAGTCAATTGACTGATTTTTTTGCATAGATTCATTGTGAAGCTGCTTATAAATTTGGTTTTTTGTTTTCCATAAGTTAATTATTGGCCAACCACCTACCATGATGAATGTAAGTAGCGAAAGTCCGTAAACCGACCACACAAATATGCCGCACCCTCCCCATTCGACACACTCAATCATTCTGGGCTCCGAGGAGCAATACATATAGTTCGCACCCAATCGGCACTACGCGACCTCTTTAATATCTCCACACGCATTGCAGCCAGTATCGCAGCTGCTGCAAATATGCAAAAGCCAACGAGATTAATAAATAGNGGCCAAAGCATCGATAAGTCGATTGCAGATTTGCCAATCTCGATACTNGCGTTNTGATGTAAGGCTGTCACGAAGTAGAGCGCATACTTAATCACCGGAATTATTACTACGCCAACCACGGCCAATAACGCTACAGCATCGGCAGCCCGATCACTCCGAGGAATTGCTTGACGCAGGGCNATTAAACCAAAAAACAAAAACAGCAAGATCAGCACAGGGGTCGTTCGAACATCCCATACCCAGCCGGTATTCCAAGTGGGCATACCCCAAATAATACCTGAACCCAGCGCTAAGGCAGTATATGCAGCTCCGATAGGAGCTGAACAACATATAAAAACATCAGCCATTTTCATTCGCCAAACNAGGCGTACAACTCCCGCTATNGCTATAGCTATATAAATCATTTGAGCCAAGTGAGCCGCCGGAGCATGAANATATAAGATGCGATAAGTCTCGCCTTGATANCGCTCTACCGGTGCATAGAACANNCCCCATACNGTACCCAAAGAAACACTAGCTATGCCGAAAACAAATAGGGCTATCACCCAATTTCNGGAACCTTCATAAAAGAAACGGGGTGAACCCATACGATGGAAAGCTCTTTTAATCCAGTTCATCAGTACTCCTGACTTATTCTTAATGCTGCCGCGATCGCAAATGGTCCTACCGTAACAGATGCAACCAACAGTACACTCAGCCATAAAAGTTGTGCTCTAACCGATTCTCCATCAATTGCCGCATAGCATGCGCTCGACCCAAAAACCAATACTGGTATGTAGAAGGGTAGAACTAGGAGGGCGAGAAGCATTCCACCCTTGCCCAGTCCCGTAGTCAGTGCGGATCCAATAGCCCCAATTAAAGTTAAAACTGGTGTCCCCAACAAAAGAGTCGCAATGAAAATTACTAAAACATCGGTTTCTAAATTAAACATAACGACTGCCAGTGGCGCCACGATGACTAGTGGCAGCGCCGTTACGAACCAATGAACAGAAACTCGGAGTAAGACCCCGAAAAATAATGGATTGTTATGAATTAAAAAGAGCTCTAACGACCCATCATCGAAATCTCGCCGAAAAATACCCTCCACCGATAACATATTCGCGAACAACGCTACTACCCAGAGTGCAGCAGGTCCGACTGCACTTAGCCTTGAACCAACCGGACCAATACCTAGTCCGAATAGAAGAATAACCACCATAAAAAAGACTAATGAGTTAAACGTCTCACTTCGCCCACGAATGGCTATTAATATGTCTCGCTCGACTTGTATTCTTATTGAAGAATATGTCATGGAAGGTTAACTATACGTGTATTGCTAACCGCCAGACTTTGATGAGTTGCACATATTACTGCCCCTTCGTTATGAAGATGCTGTTCGATCAATGTCGAGAGCATCGACACTCCCTCTTGGTCCAATGATGTCAATGGTTCATCCAAAATCCAAACTTTTGCCTTCGACACTGCTAATCTCGCCAAGGCAACGCGACGTAGTTGCCCTGCCGAGAGCTCACCACACAAACGATGCGAATACGTTTCCATGCCGACAGTTTCCAAAGCGGAACGCAAACTTGTCTGCTCATTTTGAATCGATTCCAACCCAGCGAACCATCTCAAATTTTCAATTGGTGTGAGGACGCCACTCAACCCTTGCTTATGCCCCAAATAAGTGAACAACGAATCTCTTTCTATCGTCGCATGTCCGCTATCTGGCTCAAAAAGGCCGGCGATGCATCTCAACAGCGTTGATTTCCCGCTTCCATTCGGACCCCATATCTCTACAAGCTCACCGGAGCTCAANTCCAGGGAAAAGTCCACTATCAACGGCTCTCCGGAAACCGAGAACGAGATTCCAGCAAGTTCTAGCAGTTTGATGGTGCCATCCCTTTATNGCCGACCGAAATGAAAGATGCCTGTAGTAGTCCGAGCATGATGTTTCAGCCTACATTATTGAGAATGTCCCGACGATTATAGTGACGCGAACCTGCACTGCATACCCAATCGATTNAGTCGTTCGCGTAAATGAAAGTTTCGTTTTGCGTGCTATTAACATGCCATACAAGAAATGAAAACCATGTGACCCAGTGCCCGCCACTGTTAAAATAAAAATTCGCTCACAAATTTTCCGAACGAGGACTCGTTTTGCCAAAAAGTGAACCTAGCCAGACTGAAAAGAATCGCTATGTGGACTGTCAACCAAGCATCCATCCGACGGCATTCGTCGCTCAGGGAGNTCAACTTATCGGAGCTATAACCATCTCTGAGCAAGCAAGCGTTTGGTTTAACGCAGTCATTCGAGCTGATGACGAACCAATCACCATCGGCCGGGGCAGCAATATACAAGATGGATGCATTGTTCATATCGATCCCGGTCAACCGACCATAATCGGTAGTTATGTCACAGTTGGTCACGGAGCTATAGTTCATGGTGCAAAACTCGCAGACAACGTAATGATTGGAATAGGGGCAACCGTTCTTACTGGTGTCGAAGTAGGCTCGAACTCGATAATTGGGGCCGGCGCCGTAGTGACAGAGGGGACCATTATCCCGCCAAATTCCCTCGTGGTTGGTATACCAGGGAAAGCCATTAAGAAAGTTTCTACAGATCAAGAAGCTCGCATAATTGGGACCGCGCAAACATACATTGAGCGAGGTCGGCGTTACGCCATACGAGATAAATAATCCACACTGGGAATAGTAGTGTTAAGGACATACCCCCTTTACATCTGGGAATGAACCGTATTATGACTGAAAAGCAAGAATTTCTAGAGTCACTTACCGTCTTTCAAAGGCCTAAACATTTCTTTACTTTGATCGTCAATCAGGCTGGCTCTTACCTTGGAATAGACCCCTCAGGTGACCTAGGTTTTTTTCCCTACGCTGACGATAACGTTATGTGGAAGACGACCGCTAGCGGCCTAGAGCACGTCGTCACCAAGACCGAAGTCGTTCAAAAGCCAGATGGAATTCAACCCTTAGAAATTCCGCAACCTAATAACCAATTCAAAACAGGACCCTGTCGACTTGCAACCGGACCAGAATGTCTACCTAGTGAATATCTAGAGTTTTTCCGGAAGAATGGATGGGTGTGCCTAAACTCCATACTTACGGATGACATAGTTGAAGGGCTAGAGAAAGTTGCTTGTACCGATCGATTTGACAAACACAAATTCAATACATCGACCGCCCCTCTGAGCCAATCACCGTATATGGCTAAAGCTGCAACTGAGCCCGTCTCCCTTTGGGTCATCCGACAATACATGCAAACTGAAGAAATCCGTCTGGCCCATACCCCTAGTCTCGCGATTCTCGATCGAGACGATGGCAGACGTAATGTGCAGGGTTGGCACTCAGACTACCCATATCTTTGGGGTATTACAGGTAACTCAAAAGATGGTTGGGTTCCAACCGCCAGTGGTTCGACCGTGCTTGGGGTTCAACGTAATGTTTGCGTTTCCGACTTCACTAAACTCGGTGGGGCAACTGCATTTAAGCTGGGATCCCACGTTCAGGAAACGGCGCCGCCAGAAAGTTGGGGACGAGGCTCACGGTACTTTAAACCCGGTGCTCGGAAACAACACGGACTGCCTTATTCTGGTCCCGAAGCAGACATAATCGAAGCTCCAGGGGGTAGCATTATCCTGTACGACGCACGAACCTGGCACCGTGCGGGAATTAATCGTCAAGGCAAAAAGCGTGCAGCTATGTTACAAGCCATCATCCCAATGTACGTCATGCCCTATGGAGACACTTCGGTCCCATACAAAAAGTTCGCTAATAGCAAAGCACATGAAGAGCTCACTGAACTTGAAAAATACGAATTCCAAAAACTGATGGTGCATACGATTTCTAACCCGGCGGGAACTAGTGCAATCACTATAGATTCGGAACTCACGGCAACTATCAAGACAAAATAATCCATTTTAGATGAAGTGTATAAATAGGCCTCAAGCATGAACAGACGCAANCTTATCGTAGCCGTTGGAGCTGCCAGCTCCGGCGTTACTATCCCTAGTAATGCAGCGAAACCTCGCAGAATGAAACCGCAGACTGGGGACGTTCTTGTAATTGGGTTTGGTGACGAGAAGGGTCAACTAGTTAATATAGATAATATTGGGCAAGAGTTGATTTTTGCCTATCCACGTTCGCAAGAAGGGGTGATTCGAGATGGCTCACTGCACAATCAAATATCTTTGGTGCGAATCAATCCAAAAGANCTCGATGAAGAGACTAAAGGGTACGCAGCAGGAGCTATCGTCGCCGTCTCTTCAGCCTGTACTCATACCGGNTGCGAGGTAAACGGCTGGTCGCCGGAAACACATGAACTGATCTGTCCATGCCATGGATCCCGATTTGACGCAGCAGCCAACGGTAAAGTTGTGTTGGGACCAGCAACGAAACCTCTGGCACTATTGCCNATCGAATTAAAAGAGGGAGCACTATATGTCCGAGGACGATTTTCCCGNAGGGTCGGGCCCCCTAAAGATTCCTTTTGACCTCGACCTCTTTTTGAGCAACTCTTCACCATATACAAATACGAATACATACCCATGAAACTCCTAAACATACTGTTTTTTGCNTTTATTTCGGTCCACTTATATGCCGCCGATTATNGGCCCGTAACGGAAGAACGATTAGTANAGCCAGAGCCAGGCAATTGGTTGATGTACCGGCGAACCTACGATTCCCACGGGTTTAGCCCGCTCAATGAAATCAATGCCGGAAACGTCGAGCAGTTGAAACCGGTATGGAGTTTCTCCACCGGACTACGAGAAGGCCACCAAGCGCCTCCAATCGTAAACGATGGATACATGTTCATAACCACACCCAACAACCATCTGATCGCCCTGGACGCGAGGTCCGGCGAACAAATATGGCGTTATATCCGGGAGTTACCTGACGATCAGAGTCAGATGCATCCCACAAATCGCGGNGTGGCATTGTTCGGCGATCTTGTATTCATGGCAACAGCCGATTGTTACGTCGTAGCCCTAGATGCAAAATCTGGCGAACTGGTGTGGGAAACAGAAATNGAAGATTACGCCTCCGGTTACTATATGACTCTCGCACCATTGGTCGCCGAAGGTAAGGTTATGGTCGGCGTATCAGGCGGGGAGTGGGGAATAAGAGGATTCATTGCTGGCCTTGACGCGAAGACTGGTAAAGAAGATTGGAGAACTTTCACCATACCTGCCCCAGGCGAGCCTGGAAGCGAATCGTGGCCAGGGGATACNTGGAAAACTGGAGGCGTCCCTGTTTGGGTCACNGGCTCGTACGATCCTCGCCTCAAAGTTGCATATTGGGGAACCGGAAACGGNGGGCCTTGGATGGGNGATGTTCGGCCCGGGGATAATCTTTATTCAACCTCATTACTTGCCCTAGATGTAGGCACTGGAAAAATAAAAGACCATCATCAATACCACTGGAATGATTCATGGGACTGGGATGAAGTNTCTGCCCCTCTACTCATAGACTATAGAAGGGACTCTCGAACCATATCNGGACTANTACATCCCGGAAGAAATGGNTACCTATGGTTCCTTGAACGAAACTCAGATGGAATCGAATTTGTCGATGCAAATCCGTACGTAAAACAAAATGTATTTACATCGATCGACCCAGAAACTGGCCGNCCAACATACGATGAAGCGCGAACCCCNGGCACAGGTGAAGGCAAAGGCGCGTCCTTCTGTCCGTCACACTGGGGCGGAAAAGATTGGCCACCCGCCGCATATAATCCAGAGACTCGCCTTATTTATATACCCGCCAACGATAACATTTGTGCCTTTTTTGAAGGCGGAGACATTGAGTACCGTGAAGGCCGCGAATTTATGGGCATGGAGAAACTCGAATTACAGCTTCACGAGGATGCAAAAGACTACATTGGAGAGCTACAGGCGTGGAATGTAGATACTGCTGAAAAAGTTTGGAGCTANAAGTTTGAACANCACAATTGGGGCCCGGTATTAGCTACAGCAGGCGACCTCGTTTTTATGGGTGGAACCAATGACCGATACTTTAGGGCATTTCACGCCAAGACAGGGAAACTGCTTTGGGAACAAAGAACGAACTCTGGAATTACAGGAGTNCCCTCCACCTATACGATTGACGGGAAACAGTACNTAGCCGTATTAGCGGGCTGGGGTGTTGANGCGGAACGTGAACAGGCCGAATTTAAGAGATTAGGTATAGCCACTCGATCCGTTCCTCAGGGGGGCGTGTTATGGGTTTTTGCCCTGTGAGCTAATTTAGGTAANGTGCCGTTTTGTCGGCACCTTAAACCTACACAAGTCCAAAAACCAAGATTTCGTCAGCGCTTCTCGACAATGTCTGTTGACCCAGAAACNGGATCAAATGTGATTACCACTTCCGACTTCTGCAATGCCATCACTATCAACGCACGTTTATCGCTGAGCGAACCATTGTAAATACCGCTGTCCCTAGTCACGTATTCATCAATAATCGACTCCAAGGCCATCTCAGAGAGTTCGAGATAAGGAATTTCAATCACATTAGCGCGCATCCCTTANGGAGACCCTGACAAGCCAATAATATCGAATCAGTCATTGGCTGAAATGTCTCGCACAGGCATTAGTTCGATGTGTTTTTGCAATAATCGAAAATCATGCAATTCATTGTCAGCCATATGAGATGGAGTGACGTGCCGCATTGCCCTCGCGATATTAGCAGTTCTCCCCGGATGGATTTTTTCCCACTCGGTTAACATTCCCTTAATGACATTTCTTTGCAGGTTTGTTTGTGTACCGCACAAATTGCACGGAATGATGGGAAATTGGCGCAGCTCATTCCAACGAATAATGTCTGATTCCCGAACGTAGTAAAGNGGTCGGATAACGACATGTGCNCCATCATCGGAAACCAATTTCGGCGGCATAGTTTTCATCTTTCCGCCGTAAAACATATTCANAAATAANGTNTCTACGGCATCATCCGCATGGTGACCAAGCGCTATTTTTGTTGCTCCAAATTCTTTTGCTTTTGTGTATAAGATCCCTCTGCGCAATCGTGAGCATATTGGGCAAAACGTTTTCCCCGTTGGCGTTAGATCCTTCACGATGGAATAGGTATCTTCCTCAACAATGTAGTATTCGATCTGCAGGTTGTCCAAATAACGCGGTAATACGTCGGCTGGAAAGTCTGGNTGTTTCTGATCTAAATTCACTACGAAAAGAGAGAACTCTACNGGAGCATTGCGCCGCAACGACTGCAACATATCCAACAGCGTGTATGAATCTTTNCCACCGGAGAGACAGACCATTATGCGGTCATTTTCTTCAATCAGGCGATAATCAAATACAGCCTGGCCTACTAAACGCCGAAGTTTTTTCTGGAGCTTATTCTTCTCACGATCTTTGTCTGACATATCCGGACCAACTCACACGACCTATCAACACAAATCATGAAGACTTTCTCTAGGATCAGGCCAACGAAACGACAATCGCTGACATTTCCGTCGGTATACAGTGCCCTAGCAGGCAATCGTCAAAGGTGTGTCACATAGGACACNCCTCGAAGAGTCTATCGTCTATCCCGCGGTCCATCATTCCGCGGACGGGCTTCATTCACTGTAAGNGGACGTCCGNTGAAGTCCGATCCNTTGAGACTTTTCATCGCCTCATTTGCATCGGAGTCATTAGGCATATCCACAAATCCGAATCCCTTAGACCGGCCCGTGCCTCTATCGGTTATGACACGCGCATCATTCACTTCACCAAACTCACCAAATAATTCACTTAGATCGTCACCCGTAGTCGTATACGGAATGTTACCAACGAAGATTCTCAAATCTTTCTCCCTGACATTTCTTTGTACCTCACCGGATTAGTTTGGCAGTGAAACCAACCCTGTGAGACTCTNTATAAGCAACCTTCGCTTTAGCGAGAGATCACAAAAGGGTCGACTGAGGAGCTGGTAATGGGGACGCACCATATNAAGAANCTTCACTATGNTACTTTCCGTCGCCGTTCTTCTGAGTCTGCCCGATCAAGGGCAAGCATACCCTTAGACTTACCAGCCTGCCATAGGTGATTGGACACTTAATACAGCCACAAACGGCTTTTTAGGGCCATAAACGAATTTCTTCACACTGTTTTGCCCTTTGGAGAGCCTAATTTTCGATTAAGACTGGTTTTTCGAATCGGCGCATAATTATTTTGCAAAAATACTACTTGCACGATCGGGTACAATCACCAGAGTGCTCGTTGGGGCTGTTTGCGTCACTTTCAAAAGTTTTAGNCAAAATTAGCGTAAAATNACNCNAGGCCCTAACTTGCCGNNCTCGAAATAGCTGGANCCTAGGCNACCGATTATCGGAAATTCTTGGTTACNACAATTTCGGGCAAATACTGCAATAACACAACAAACTTTAGAACCTTATGGAGCCATTACATGAGTGAGTTGCCATTGGCTAATTCAGACAGCATCGAGAAATCCGACGAGATTTATCGGATTCGTCATAGTCTTGCTCACGTGATGGCCCAAGCAGTTTTGGAACTTCGTCCTGGATCTACTCTTGGCTTCGGCCCNCCCATAGACGACGGCTTCTATTACGATTTTTTACTGAGCGAGCCCCTCAGTGAGGACGATTTTCCTCAAATCGAACGNTTGATGAAAAAAATTATAAAAAAAGATCAAAAATTCTATCGTGAAGAATTGACGGTGGAAGAAGCCTTCACACGATTAAAAGAGATGGATGAACCCTATAAAGAAGCATATGCAACAGAACTCGTCGAAAAAAATTCCCTCGAATCTTTAACGTTTTTCCGAAATGGCTCCTTTCTCGATATGTGTGAAGGTCCCCATGTCGGATCAACGAAAAAGATTCCACGTGACGCTTTTAAAATCAGAAGTATTGCAGGAGCCTATTGGCGCGGGGATTCCAAAAACGTAATGATGACCCGCATTTACGCTTGGGCGTTTGAGGACAAACAACAGCTTGATCTCAAAGTTGAAGCTTTTAGACAAGCCCAATTAAGAGACCACAAAAAGCTCGGACGAGANCTNANNATTTTCCATATNGATAANGANATAGGCNGAGGTTTNCCTTTGTGGCTACCTAACGGCACTGTCATTCGAGACGAATTGGAAAAACTCGCACGGGAGCTCGAATTCGAGGCAAACTACCAAAGGGTCGCAACGCCCCATATCGCCAAGTCCCAGCTCTATCACGAAACTGGCCACCTCCCTTACTATGCTGATGGAATGTATCCGCCCATGGAATTAATCGAAAATCGTGANGATGGGGAAGTTGTGAAAGAGTCTTACATGCTTCGATCAATGAATTGTCCGCACCACCATAAAATATTTGATTCGGAACCCCGTAGCTATCGAGATTTACCTCTTCGACTTGCTGAATACGGCCAGGTATATCGCTTTGAGGATTCAGGTGCCGTTGGTGGCCTCGTTCGAGTACGCGGGATGTGTATGAATGACGCCCACATATACTGCACGGAGGAGCAGCTCAAAGAGGAGTTCGCCGCGGTTATTGATATGTATAACAAGGCGTACTCTATTCTCGGTTTGGGTGGATACTTTGTCAGACTATCTCGCTGGGATCCTGAAGACTCAAAAGGTAAAGATAAGTTTATCGATAATCCCGAGGCTTGGCAGAAAACTGAAAAAATCCTCGAACAACTTCTGATAGAAATGAATATTGACTACGTAGACGGTACCGGTGAAGCTGCCTTTTACGGACCCAAAATAGATGTTCAATTTCCAACAGTAACCGGTCGAGATGAATCCGTCAGCACCGTTCAATTAGACTTCGCCGTACCCGCTCGTTTGGGCTTACATTATACCGGTCCAGATGGTGCCGATCATGTTCCTTACTGCATCCATAGGGCCCCGTTTTCCACTCACGAAAGAATGGTAGCCTTCCTCATTGAACACTTTGCCGGCGCATTCCCAACGTGGTTGGCACCCATACAAGCAAGAGTACTTACCGTTTCCGAACAATTTACCGATTATGGTAAGCACATAGTCGAACGTCTTCGACAACGATTCATCCGAGCCGAAATCGGTTCTGGAGGCGACACGGTATCCAAAAAAATACGTGAAGGTACTATGCAAAAAATACCTAACCTCTTAATAGTCGGAGAAAAAGAAACCGAAGAAGGCACAGTTACTCTAAGACGCTATGGGGAAAAGCAACAGCACACTCTACCGTTAGATGCGTTCGAACAGGCCATCACAAGAACTATCGAAACCCGCTCACTCAACTTCCTTCTTCCGAACGATTAAGTGATCGCACATAACTCGGTTTACCTAGTTGTTTCTTGTTAGGCCCTCACTTTGACTATTTGGCTACGTAGATTCATAAAATCTATGAGTACATTGCCCGACTCTGGAACCAAAGCGTCTGGCTCATCCTCCGTCTCGTCCTCGTCGGTTTCTTCATTCTGCCGCTCCTCCAGTTCGTCGAGATCAGCAACAGGATCTTCACCCTTGGCCATAAGCAGTGCGTTCTCCAACTCGAGTCGCCAGCTATCGTCTTCCTCTTTTTCTTGAGTACGAACTAATTCATTCAAGGACAAATGTGTCCGATTTCTGGTCTTTTCATTACGGTCCGAAAGGGCTCGTAGGTAAATAAAGTCTGGGTTAGTGGCTACCCGATCAGTATGCCTATTACGTAACAAGCTCAACACAGAACGAAGATCATTTGATTGCGAGTACATAGCTGGACGTATCGTATCCCAGGCCAACGCATCATCAAGAGCTGATTCACCCACGCGTGTTTTATCAAAAATACTGGGGAACTCTATGTCAGGAATTACTCCTTGGTGTTGGGTGCTTTCACCAGAAACACGATAAAATTTAGCCTGGGTAATCTTTAGCTGTCCGCGACGCAGAGGAACGATCGTTTGGACCGTTCCTTTACCGAATGTTTGCGTACCTAGAATAATACCGCGCTGATAGTCTTGAATAGCTCCCGCAAAAATTTCTGACGCCGACGCAGAAAGACGGTTGACCACAACCGCCATCGGGCCCTCCCAAGTTATTTTTCCATCATTGTCCGCGTATACATTCGGGTTCCGACGCGTAGTCTTCACTTGAACTGTCGGGCCGGATCGAATAAACAATCCCGTCAAGCTTTGAGCTTCCTGGAGAGAACCACCACCATTGTCACGCAGGTCCACGACTAAGCCTTCGATTCCTTCCAATTTAAGCTCTTCAATAAGCTTTTTGACGTCCCGAGTAGTGCTTTTATAGTCCTCCTCGTTGCTCCGCATAGCTGCAAAGTCGGCGTAGAACGTGGGAACTTCGATCACTCCAATTTTTACGTCGCGCGATCCATCATTCAATATCATGAGTTTCTTTTGAGCAGCCTGCTCCTCAAGTTTTACGGTATTCCTAACAATTTCTATGGTACGACTCGGGCTCGTATCCTCGTCACCCGAATCTACTTCTAAGCGAACCAACGTGTCTTTTGGCCCCCTAATGAGTTCAACAACATCATCCAACCGCCAACCTACGACATCGATCAACTTTCCAGTTTTACCCTGTCCAACCGCTATGATTCGGTCCGAAGGTTTTAACTCATTTGCTTTATCCGCCGGGCCTGCTGGCACAAGACGGACCACCGAGGTGTATTCATCTTCCATCCTTAACACAGCCCCAATGCCTTCAAGAGAAAGCGACATGCTCATATTGAAATTCTCTGAATTTCTGGGGGATAGATATTGAGTATGTGGATCATAAGTCGAAGCGAATGCATTT
>PAMR01000067.1 GCA_002708205.1 Gammaproteobacteria bacterium | reverse complement strand
CCAGAAACAATGACTTTCAGGATTTGGTCAGGAGATATTTTTTCTCTAAAACGGTATTTCCCAGGCTTTATGATTTTTTCTATCCCTAATCGTTTAGCCTGCCATCGAAAAAAAAAAGCGTTATCAATAAAGCCTAGACGCTCACACTCCGTAGAAATATTTTCCAACGTATCGCCTCTAGAAATTAGCAACGTGAGAGATGGATCGATCGAGCGTTTTTCCTGACCCCATTGTCCTAAAAACAAGATCGCGCAGGTAACTAGCGCACCAGCAAGGCAAAGGAGAGAAAAAGTCCAGTACACCAGCCTTCGGATCATGGGGTTGTCATTTAAATCCGGAAAAGGGATAACTGGCACCATTTTTAAATACTACAATTTACTAAAAATCAACGTCCCGTTAGTTCCACCAAACCCAAAAGAGTTTGACAACGCGGCATGAATTTTTACATCTCGGGCAGTATTCGGGACATAATCGAGATCGCATCCTTCACCCGGACTATCCAAATTTATTGTCGGAGGGGCAACTTGTTTGTCTATCGCCAGTACAGTAACAATCGCTTCAACAGCACCAGCAGCACCTAACAAATGTCCAATCATTGACTTTGTAGAGCTTACGCTTACTTTCGTCTCCCGACCAAAAACCGACTTTATGGAATTCGTCTCTGCAATATCACCTTGCGGTGTCGAGGTTCCGTGTGCATTTATATAATTAATAGAATCCAAGCTCAAAGCAGAATCCTCTATCGCATTGCGCATAGCGGCTACTGCACCGTGGCCATCATCGGGCGGACTTGTTATATGATGCGCATCCGCACTCATACCAAACCCGACGAGCTCAGAGTATATCTTAGCCCCCCGAGACTTGGCGTGTTCATATTCTTCCAACACCAGCACGCCAGCTCCATCCCCCAATAAGAATCCATCCCTATCCTTATCCCAAGGCCTACTGGCAAGCTCAGGCTCCTCGTTACGGGAACTCAACGCTTTCATCGAAGCAAATCCTGCAAGTGTCACAGGAGACGTGGCCGACTCAGCCCCTCCTACTACCATCGCATCGGCTTCACCATATTGAATCATCCGCGCCCCAAAGCCGATATTGTGTGTTCCTGTAGTGCAGGCAGTAACAATTGCAATATTGGGACCTTGAAATCCATATTTGATTGATAGGTTTCCCGAAATCATATTCACGACACTAGCTGGGACAAAAAAAGGCGAAACCCTGCGCGCTCCACTTTTAACCAACGTCGCATGGGTATCTTCAATCGTATTGATTCCTCCGATACCCGAACCTATCGCTACACCTATACGCCTCGGGTCCATCGACTCGACAGTAATATCCGAATCTTCAACGGCCTGTATTCCCGCAGCTAAACCGAGTTGTATAAAAGGATCGATTCGCCGAGCCTCTTTCTTGTCAACATACTGACTGACATCAAAAGATTTGATACTAGCGCCTATCTTTACGGCAAAATCAGTCGTATCAAACGACTCAATGAGATTACCGCCGGATTTACTTTCACAAACCGCTTTCCAAGTCTCTTCGACGGTATTACCAATTGGGGTTACCGCTCCTAAGCCGGTAATTACGACTCGCCGTCGGCTCATGGCTTTCTCCATCTCTTACTCGCAGCCTCTGCACCTATCCCTATAGTACTCACTGATATTGTCGAGGCCGCTTTCAATAGCTATCGTTCATTTCAAAAAGACGGGATCTAATCGTTAGGATGAGCAAGGATATAATCTATAGCTTCTTTAACAGTAGTTATGCTCTCGGCTTCTTCGTCTGGAATTTCCGTTTCAAACTCTTCTTCTAGAGCCATTACAAGCTCTACGGTATCAAGTGAATCTGCACCTAGATCGTCGACAAACGACGCCTCTTCTTGCACCTCTTCTTCTTTTACACCGAGCTGCTCACATATTAGTTTTTTCACGCGTTCTTCGACACTGCTCATAATCTGGTATGACTCCCCATAAAGCTAACTCGTAATTAAAGTACACCGGCATTTTTCGTCTATTCGCCGCCAGTCATTCTAGAGAAACTACATATAGTTTTCACGGATAACCTGATTCTACAACGGATTCCCTAGAAATAACTTTTCTTTCTTAAAATTTATCTCTTATAGCCAAGTCAAAAAGTTTTCGGACTAGACCAGCACATCAAAAATAATACAATCCACCATTAATTTGGATAGTCTCACCCGTTATATAGCTCGCTTCTTCACTAGCCAGAAACGAGACCAACGCTGAGACATCTTCTCCGCGCCCCAGTCGCCCCACACTTACGCGAGATTTTATTTCCTCCACTTGTTCTTGTGACAAATCTCGTGTCATGTCAGTTTCGATATATCCAGGAGAAACACAGTTCACCGTGATACCGCGAGTTCCGATCTCCTGAGCCAACGAGCGTGTGAATCCCTCNATTCCTGCCTTAGANGCCGCATAATTTGATTGCCCCGGATTACCCATACGGCCCACCACAGAACTGATATTTACTATTCGGCCCCACCGCTTTTTCATCATGCCGCGGAGAAGTGGCTTCACCACACGGTAAATTCCGCTGAGATTTATATCAATTACCTCCTTCCACTCCTCATACTTCATACGCACCAAAAGGTTATCTCTGGTTANTCCAGCGTTGTTTACAATTACATCAACCGCATCGTAACCATCTAGGATTTCTTGGACGCATTTTCCGANCGAGTCTTCTTCCTCAANNCTCATCTCTAACCCAATNCCGCCNNNGCCNAAANNNCCATTNATCCGCTCNACACCAGACCTAGAGGTAGCAGTCGCTATGACGAATANCCCGTCACNNGACAATCGTCTAGCAATTGCCTCACCAATACCTCTACTANCCCCTGTNACCAGAGCAACTTTTGTGTGGGGCTCTAGTTTCAAGCGAACTCTCGCAAGGCTTCTTGTAAAGAACCAACCTCACCAATCGCTTTGGCATTAACGGATCGATCTATCCGTCGCATTAACCCCAACAACACCTTGCCAGGGCCGCACTCAATAACATCGGTAACGCCCTTTTCGATCATTTTTTGTATACAAAGCGACCATCGAACAGGATTAGATAGTTGAAGCGTTAACTTGTTCACGATCCCGGCTACATCTTCTGCAATCTCGCCATCCACATTGTGTATTACAGGTATCACTGGCACACGAAATTCTGTTTGCTCGAGGAGCAATTGAACCTCATCCGAAGCAGACACCATTAACTCGCAGTGCGAGGGCACGCTTACATCCAGCTTCAACGCCCTTTTCGCACCCGCTTCCTTACAGGCTGTAGCCATCGCATCTACCGCGTCTGCTTCTCCAGCGATTACGATTTGTTCAGCTGAATTGATATTAGCTGGAGATACTATCCCCTTGGTCTTATCACAAAGGGCGCTTACTTCGTCTAAGTCTAAACCAATGATGGCGGCCATCGCGCCTGTCCCGAGCGGGACAGCTTTTTGCATCAGCTTTCCACGTTCATGAACTAACTTAACTGCGTCGCGAAAGTTCATGGCTCCCGATGCTACGAGCGCTGAATATTCGCCCAAACTATGTCCTGCCATAAAATCGGGCGTTCTGCCTTTTTGTCCGATCCACACCTCATACAACGCCACAGATACCGCGAGAACAGCAGGTTGAGTAACTTCAGTCTGGTTAAGCCTTTCGTCTGGACCATCCGAAATAAGGCCTGCCAGATCAAACCCAACAGCATCAGATGCTTCCTCTATACGAGNTTTAAATCTTGCATCTAAAGCCGATATATCAGCCAACATTCCAACCGTTTGCGCACCCTGACCGGGGAATACAAAACCTATCGTCATTCTTTTTTCCTAAATAAAAGTAGTNGGTTTGGATGGTGACTAGTCGCTCATTCATCAACCTCTATCACTTTCCGCCCGCGATAAAAGCCATCTGNAGTAACGTGNTGNCGTCGATGNGTCTCTCCGGTNGTAGAGTCNATCGACAACGCTGATTCACTCAATGAATCGTGCGAACGACGCTTTCCCCTCTTGGAGCGTGTTGGTTTATTCTTCTGTACTGCCACTTTTGATACCTCGTATACAGACAATTAAAGTCAATCTAGTTTTTTTTTCAGGTCCGCCAATACTGCAAATGGATTACCTGACTCAAAGTCTTTTTCATCGATGTCCGAGTCTGNCGCGTATTGCGTCCTTGGAGCATTCTCACATCTTTCACCGAGTTCACAAACATCTTTTGGAATCGAGAGCAACAAGTCATCCTCAATTAAATCGACTACCGAAATATCCTCCCTTGAAAGGTGGATTACTTCGTGCATTTCGCCTAACGAAGTTGCCTCTTTCTCATCAAAGGCCAACACTGCATCCAGTTCCACTTCCAACAATAGATCAATCGGTTCCAGACAACGGTGGCACTTACAATGGGCCGGAAATCCGACGATTCCATTTAATTTGTAGTGACCTTCTGCGTCTTGAGAAAACCGAAGCTCAATCTCTATATTAGGGGACGCTTCCAATTTTTCGGGCGGTACCTCTAAAAATCCTACCACCCGCGAAAATCTATCTAGCGCTATATTGCCAGACCAAGTAGAGTCGCGTCGCGCGAGTTCGCGCGGATCAATAAAATATCTGTCTGCGCTCATAAGGCGGCGCATAATAGGGGGGTGGTCGAGGCAAGTCAAAATTACCCTGATGAAAAACGGGATCGCAGAAGCATACAGCGCCACGTCGTATATAGGACAAAGACAACCTGACTATCGCAGGACACAATACATCAATGAAAATAGTATTAGCTTCGTCATCAAAGTATCGAAAGACNCAGCTTACAAACCTTGGATATAGCTTTGAGTCTCACAATCCAAACATCGATGAGACAAGATTTGACGAGGAAAATCCCCAGGAACTGGTGGATCGTCTGGCCAANGAAAAAGCGCGATCCGTTAGCGNACTTTACCCCGAGTCGATCGTCATCTCCGGTGACCAAGTGGCTACTTATCAGGATCATGTCCTTGGAAAACCGTTAAACCGCGACCGTGCGATTGAATCCCTTACTATGNTATCTGGACAAAAGGTGGTTTTCTTGAGTGCTGCTTGCGTTAAAACTCCAACGTATGAATATCACCACATCGAACCTACGACCGCTTTATTCAGGAAGCTGACGAGCGAGGAGATCGGAAACTATATCGACTTGGACGAGCCATACGATTGTGCAGGTTCTTTTCGNTCCGAGAAATTAGGNCTGCATCTACTCGAAAATCTCAACAGCAACGATCCAAGCGCTTTAATGGGTCTACCGCTCATTTGGTTNNGTANCATACTTCGCCAAATCGGCATTAATCCTCTGAACTAAATTCCTCCCAAATTGAGAGAAAATTATCGTCCGGCCCTACTTCAAACTTGTCTTGTGTCGACGATATTCCAGGAAACTGTATGGAAGACGCATGTAACATTAAACGACCAGGCCGATAGGTAAGACTTTTAGGGCAATATTTTTCATCTCCAAGTATAGGGTAGCCTGAACTCGAACAATGAACCCTTATCTGGTGAGTCCGTCCTGTCTTAGGGAAAGCGGTTAACCAACTAGCCACACCGGCCTTGTGTTCTTTGATTTCAAAATCCGTTCTGGCCAGATCGCCATTGCTATCTACCCGAACCCTTCTCTCTCCATTTCCTAGCAAATACCGAGATAATGATTTCCTAACACTCCTTAATTTCTTTGGCCAATACCCCACAACTATCACTTCATACTTTTTACGAACACTCCCTTCGCGAAATTTCGAATGTAACGACAACAAAGTTTTTCTGTTTTTCGCAACTGCCAAACAACCCGATGTGTCCCGATCCAATCTATGAGCGAGCTCTAACATCGAGTCTGGTCGACCTTTTCTCAACAATTCTATTATTCCATCCGATATACCACTGCCGCCATGTACGGCCATACCAGCGGGTTTATTCAAAACAATCAAATCAGAATCTTCGAACAAGATAGAAGCCTCAATCTTTTTCCAACTCGAGCGATTGAACGAACTCGAAACCACTTCACCCGTTCGAACCGGAGGTATTCTCACCTCGTCGCCCTCAACTAGCCTGTAGTTCGGCTTTTTTCTGCCGCCATTTACCCTCACCTCACCCCGGCGCAACATCTTGTAGACTTTGCTTCTAGGAATGCCTCGTAAATATCGCAACAAGAAATTATCCAGTCGTTGTCCCGCGTATTCTTTAACCTCGACATGCTTAACTGTGGCTGTCATAGAATTACTAATAGTTTGAAGGACTTATCATAGTCTGGTATATTTGTTTCTTGGATCCGTAGCGCATGTTATTAGCGCGACTGCTATGCCGATAAGAGATTACATGAATCGGATGGTCTTTTGGGGTCCTGGTGGGCTACTTTCGAAAAGTTGGAGAAATTCGTAAAAGTAGCCGATATATGCACCGATTCAGTGAAAGTGAAGTTTTGGTGCTGGTACAAATTAGAATACTGACTCGAATACAATAACGAATTCATATTGGTAACGCAGAGGCGTTACCAATGTAGTGAAAAAGACCCATATCATAAGAAGAAGATATAGGGCTGATAGCATACTGACATGCCGCTTTTAATAATGTGGTGGTCAAAAGGGCCTGCGAGGCAGCTGCCTTAGCAACGCACCCGGAAACATGTGCCAGACCGCTAGTTGTTTGTTTGCGTTTCGAGCTATATGGAAGAATTGCAATGAAACGCATGCTTATAAACTCGACCCAACCCGAAGAGATCCGTGTGGCTATGGTAGATGGCCAAAGGCTATACGATCTCGATATTGAAAACCGAAACCGCCAACAAACCAAAAGCAGTATTTATAAGGCTCGAATCACTAGAGTAGAGCCAAGTTTAGAGGCAGCCTTTGTAGATTTTGGTGCCGGGAGACACGGTTTTTTACCTCTTAAAGAAATTTCCAAGACTTATTTTAAAAAACGCGCCGGAGACTTACGTGGACGCATCAATATTCAAGATGTTGTTAAAGAAGGTCTCGAATTAATTGTTCAGGTTGAAAAAGAAGAGCGCGGAAATAAAGGAGCTGCTTTAACTACGTTTCTAAGCCTAGCCGGGCGCTACATAATACTCATGCCCAATAATCCACGAGCTGGTGGTATATCTCGTAAAATCGAAGGTGAAGAACGAGATGCTCTGCGCGATGCCTTGATGAGTTTATCAATACCTGAAGGGATGGGCGTTATTGTCCGTACGGCTGGAATTGGCAAGAGCCGAGAAGACCTACAGTGGGACTTAGACTATCTATTGAAGTTATGGTCAGCTATTAAAGAAGCTTCTGATGAAAACCAATCGCCCAAACTTTTATATCAAGAAAATGACGTCATAGTTCGTGCGATACGAGACAACCTACGAAGCGATATTAGTGAGGTTCTCATCGATAGCGAGAAAGCACATGTAGTGGCAAACGAATTTATAGATCAAGTGATGCCGCACTACAAAGATCGAATAAAGCGATACGAAGACACTGTCCCGCTTTTTAGTAGATACCAAATTGAGACCCAGATCGAAATGGCATTTCAACATGAGGTAAAACTTCCTTCCGGCGGGAGTGTCGTGATCGATCCTACAGAGGCTCTTGTTTCCATAGACATAAATTCGGCCCGAGCAACAAAGGGCGCGGACATCGAAGAAACTGCTTTAAATACCAACCTTGAAGCGGCTGATGAAGTCGCCCGCCAACTTCGTTTGAGAGATGTCGGTGGACTGATTGTTATTGATTTTATAGATATGACCCGTCGCGAAAACCAAAGGGCTGTCGAGAATCGAATGCAGGACGCGCTAGCAAGTGATAGGGCTAAAACACAATTGGGACGAATATCACGATTTGGATTACTGGAAATGTCTCGCCAACGTCTACGTCCTTCACTTGGAGAAATCTCCTCCGAATTATGCCCGAGATGTAGCGGACAAGGTCTTATAAGGGATGTCAAATCACTTGCCTTAGCAATTCTAAGAATAATGGAAGAAGAAGCACTGAAACAACGTAGTTCCATCGTGCGTGCAGTGGTACCTCTTAATGTATCGGCATACCTCTTGAACGAGAAAAGACATGAGGTTGCAGAGATAGAACGCAGCACAAAAACTCATTTAGTAATCGTTCCCAGTTCTGTTTTACAAACACCCCACTACGAAGTGCAGCGAATACGAGATGACAACCTTCAAGCGGAAAGTGCAAAACCCAGCTACGAATTAACTGAAACAGCACAAGATGTAGATATCCCCTCTGATAAACCTTCGAGCCCTTCTGCAAAAAGCGAAGCTGCAGTGAAGACGATAGAACGCCAAAGGCCAGATGCAATAAACAGAGAAAATCAGAAGCCCAAGCGAACCACAACGTCTGAACACCCAAAGCAGGATGGTTTTTTATCTCGCATGGGTAAAGCCTTATTCGGAACAAATAAATCCTCAACGCATAAAGAGGACACTAATAGAAAAATAACAAAATCCAATGAAGGGAACACACAAAAACGTAGGGGCACTAAGGATGCAAGGCAGAACATAAATCGCGGTAATAATCAGCACCGAAAGAGACCGCCATTGAAAAGTGACAGAAGAGGTGAGTCTCGGACGAACACAGAATCACGGACCGCTACTCATAATCAACGGGATCAAAGACGCCAACGCGATGGGGACAGCACACTCACGCAGCGAGACAATACTCAACAACCAGAAAGTAAAAAGTCCACTCGCACAAAACCCTCCGGCGACAGGCGAGCAGATCACGGGGTCAAACACGATCAGCAATCTGCCCCCGAACTAGAAATACGGGAGAGCAAAAGAAAACCGCGGCGTGACAGAAATGAAACAAGTGACACTCCTAAANACAATGTGGNGATCGATAAGTCAGGACAAGAGAGCGTCATAGAGAACCCATCTGATACCGCTAGTAATGCGCAAAGCTCGACGGTTGATCCTATAGAAAAAAAATCTCCCGAAGAAACTAACCCCGTCTCAACAGAGACTACTACAAGCTCTCTTGATGGCGGACGAGCTGCCAACGACCCTCGTAACAAGAACACTGCAGAGGCCGAGAAATCTTCANCAAGAAATACCGAANATGCACTATCTGGANCGGCTCAGAATACTCCAGAAACTGTATCAACAGAAGAATCACCAGCGCCTAGCCAAGAAAGAGCGAATGACATAGTCACTAGAGAAACGTCCGACGAGAACACACCTGAGTCTAACGCAACTTTTCATGACAAAAACAAAGAGGAAGAACCCACCATCGAAACGGTACCTAAGGTGACTAACGAAGAACTCAATATACAGTCTGAGCAAAGCGCGGATCCAGGACGAGCATCAAATGATCCTCGGGAAGTTCGTCGCCGAGCGTTAGAGGATAAGGCCAAACTTAGCTGATTCGATTAGTATAAAAAATGAGAACTCACTCGCCCCAAACAAGTGGTTCTCGTTCTAGTTCAATACCAAATTGATTGTGAACGCTCTCTGCTACGCTGTGGCTAAGTGATAACACGTCTTTCCCTCTAGCTCCCCCACGATTATAGAGTACGAGAGAATGATCTGGCCAAATACCAACCGGTCCCTTTATGTCGCGTTCTCTCCACCCTAGACTATCGATTAAGTATGCCGCAGGCACCTTCATCCCATCTCCGGTAGCAAAGCCGGGAGCTGATATCTCCTCGGCTAATCGCCTAAAAACATCTCGTTCGACCAGCGGATTTTTAAAAAAACTACCGACATTACCGACTTTTAAAGGATCCGGTAATTTTTCACTCCTAATTCTTTTAACTACTTGAGCAATCCTTTTGCGATCTGGTGATTTACTTTCCGAAAAATATTGGTTGAGCCCAGGGTAACTGGTATCGACAGTAACGGAGGATAGATCCAATTCAACCGCAACGATCACAAAACGTCCGGAATCTCCTGTCTTAAATCGAGAATCCCGATATTCAAATTTGCAGTCATCTCTATCCAGCCTCCGTAACGATCTTTCCGTAAGGTCGAAGACTTCAACACAATCCACCACATCGGCGAGCTCACGACCATACGCTCCTATATTTTGATAAGGAGCAGCTCCAACTACACCCGGGATAAATGCGAGATTTTCCAATCCGCCCAAACCAAGCTCCAAAGACCAATTGACGATATCGTTCCAATTCTCGCCAGCACCTACGCGCAAACGAGAGTTAGTTAACACTGATTTNTCTTTTATACACACGCGCACAGTGCGACCAGGAATATTGTCGAGTAATATCAAATTCGTACCGCCACCCATAATCTGAAGTCGACGATTACAATCGGTCGCTTCCTTTAGTTCATTTATGCTAGTAACTTCCACGAATTCTTCCGCCACAGCTTCTATTCCAAAACTGTTATAAGACTGTAGAGAAGCATTTAATTTAACTTGAGTCATACAATCGATTGGATAGTTCTAAACGTTAAATTGATACGGCTATTAACAAGCCTCTTCGTTTTCGCGAGACAATGTTTAAAATGTGATTGGCTTTTGCCTCTCATAATCAACAAAGATCCATGCACAAGATCAATCGATTCGGTAACCTTCCGAGAATTGTGGCGTACTCGAAATCGTCTCGACTCCCCCAAACTTATAGATGCTATTAAAGGGCGAGAGCCAAGATCCGGCTCATCATCTGCGTGCCACCCTACATAATCCTTACCATCGCGGTAGAAATTAGCCAAAACAAAATTAAAATGAACATTTAGNCGNGCGTTTAAAATTTGTCGCAGTTGAAATAGTTCTGGGGTAAAAGGTTTGCCAAATCGTTTCTTCCCAGAATATCGATATGAAACCATTGGATCACTAAACCAAGATGTTAGACGTGGGGCGGATATCGATTTCCCGTATATCTTCAAAATCTCTCTTTCCCATTGGTTTCTTTCCAAAAGTGTTTCTAATAACTTATCAGCCGACGAGTTATCCAGATACTTGGGAAAATAACTAAAATCCTGAAAGTCGCTATCTACACTTATCGAAGAACCATTCTCATTGGCGCTCGATTGCTGCTTAATCTCAAATTGGGCCACTTAAACTATTCCTATCGAGGCAATCCTCACTCGAGCTAGCGGACCGAATCCTCCTGCACTCAAAAAAGTCACTCGCCAAGAATTGCCTTCACCCGCTCTACATCCGCTCCTGTATCTACACCCCCCGGGACGGGAGCAATGGCTGACGCAACTCTGATGGAGATCCCATTCTCAATAAAACGCATTTGTTCAAGCTTCTCAATACCTTCAATCGAACTTTCAGGAAAATTAACAAATCTGCGTAAGGCTGACACCGTGTAGGCATATAATCCAATATGTCGTAAATAGTTGCCATCGAGCGGCCCTTCTATACCCGAATCGAAATCTCCCCTCTTCCAGGGGATCGGAGCCCTCGAGAAATACATAGCTTCACCACACGAATTGACTACTACCTTTGTAATATTCGGATCGAACACATCCTTTCGAAGGATTATTGGTTCACTCAATGTCGCCACATCAACAGAAGGACTTTCGGATAGTAGATTGGCTACTTGGTCAATGACAACCGGAGGAATAAGAGGCTCATCTCCCTGGACGTTCACGATTACGGTACTCTCATTCCACTTCAACTTGGATACCACCTCCATTATTCGGTCAGACCCNGATTGATGATCCGAACTCGTCATACAACACTGGGCATGAGTTCCGTCTACTGCAGATCGGACACGAACATCATCCGTCGCTACAACCACTTCGCTAGCCTCAGATGCGAGAGCTTGGCTGACAACTCGCGAAATCATGGACTGCCCACCCAAATCCAGTAACGGCTTCCCAGGAAGGCGTGTCGATTCATAGCGAGCCGGTATCACCACCTTAAAATTCATATCTCTACTTCAATGCCAATCCAATCTTACTGAATGTATTTGTTAGTATCTCGTCAACTGAAGGGTCAAAAGCCATTGCTATTTCGGCATACCATATTTCTCGTTTTTTACTTACTTTAAGCGCACGTATCTTTTCCGCATCTTTTTCGGTAACAACGATCGGACCAGCGGGCATATCCCGAATATCCGATTCCTTATATTCGTGATGGTCGTCAAAAGCGACAAACTGTACCCCAAATCCCATTGTCTCCAGTGTCGTTTTGAATCGCATTGGATTTCCTATACCCGCTAATGCAATTAGTCTATTTCCCGCTAGATCTGAAAATTCTGACGGTGATAATCTGCGCCCCGAAGATAGTGAAACAAATGCTTCCACAACAGCACACATTCGATCGAAAGACACCCCTAAATCAGTATCACAAATTCCGTTACTGACTACCCAATCGACCTCGGATAATCGTGAAATCGGTTCTCTAAGAGGTCCACTTGGCAATAATCGACCGTTACCAACACCGCGCTCACCGTCAATAACTGCTATCTCTATATCCCTATTTAAAGCATAGTGCTGGAGCCCATCATCAGAAATAACCACGTCTAGACTATACTCTCGAACAAGTTTCTTAACCGCTCGAACACGATCAGGATCCACAACAACAGGGCAATTGGAACGCCTCGCCAATATAACTGCCTCGTCACCTGCCCCAATAATGTCGGTAGTAGGGCTTACTAGCAAAGGATATTTCGCACGGCCTCCATACCCACGACTAACCAAACCCACCTTGAACCCTCTTTTCGTTAGCCAGCGTGAAAGAAATATGGTCAGAGGCGTTTTACCCGTTCCGCCTACAGTTATATTTCCCACTACAACGACGGGTATCGGAGCTTTCCATTGCTGGCTTACACCTTTTTCNAAACGAACTCTACGNCGTTTAGCAAACCAACCAAATACGCTCGAAAACGGCCGGAACAAATCCAACCACGATGAACCGGAATACCAAGAATCAACGAGCCTAGACTCAGGNCTTAANTTTATAGTNGTCGGNGAGTAGNNTGAATNATCGCTCTTTATTTGTGGCTTAGCACTTTTTTCAAACTGAGCCTCATAAAGGGCAGAATAAGCACCTTTCTTAGCAAGGAGTTCCGAATGAGTACCTTGCTCAATGATTCGTCCGCCATCTATCACCGCAATTAAGTCCGCACTTTCTATCGTCGACAATCGATGCGCAATCACAATAGTCGTTCGGTCCTGTACTACTTCGGCAATCGCTTGCTGAACATGTCGTTCGGTTTCGGTATCTAACGCTGATGTCGCCTCATCGAGAATCAAAATAGGAGCATTTTTTAGAAGTGCTCGTGCGATCGCCACCCGTTGGCGCTGTCCACCAGACAACAAAGCTCCATTATCGCCGAGAAGCGTATCTAATCCATCTGGTAGATTCTCGACAAATTCGGTCGCTTGCGCTCGATCCAATACCGTCCGAACCTCGCTTTCCGTGCTGTTCGCCAATGACCCGTACGCTATATTCTTTAATAAGGTGTCATTGAAGAGAGTCACTTGCTCGCTAACAATCGCTATTTGTTGTCTCAAACTCGCTAATTGGTAGTCCATCACTGATTTTCCGTCGATCATCACGGAGCCCGATTGCGCATCGTAGAATCTCGGGATCAAACTGGCTATGGTTGTTTTTCCAGCACCCGACGGGCCCA
>PAMR01000066.1 GCA_002708205.1 Gammaproteobacteria bacterium | reverse complement strand
TGATCTAAGGATACAAGCACGTCGTCTTCTAGAAAAACATCTGGAGGGGGATAGGCAATCCTTTTATTACTTGCGCCTCTTAAGTCGCTATGCGCATTTATCCGTCGGCGAAGTGATGAAACAAGTAATCACTATAGAAGACATGCAGGATGCTTTAGCTGTCAAACGGGGATACCGGGATTGGTTGAGCCTAGTGGAGACGGAGAATCTTAAAACTGGGACGGATACTTTGCCTGTACCGATAGTGCTCGAACGACAGTTGGCGGAATACGAAGAGAGAGGAATTATTAAGTTTGATGGATTGATTTCTCTTTCTTTGATTGATCGTGTTCGCGAAGACATATACTTACGCTTAGAAAAAAGCGGACTTTGGGTGAATAGAAAATGGAATCATCAAAAGAAGACTTCCATGAAATCAGCCCTCCGCGGGGTAAACAAGTCGAACATATTTCAAGAGCTCATTACCAAACAAGTCCTTACAGTGGCAAAAAAATTGCTTCTAGGAGAAGAGCTAATTCCCGCTTCTTTTCCATCGCTTCTATTCACTCCGCCCTATGCGGAGAAATGGATTGTCCCTTCCAGCGTGTGGCATACAGACTATCCCCGATTAGGAAAGGAGGGTTCTCCGGGTACGCAGATGTTTACTTTTCTAGATTACGTAAAACCTGGCGGCGGAGGAACTATACAAATCGCCGGTTCGCATCATCTGCTTAACGAGCAGGGAATCATACAATCAAAGTCGATTAAACGGCTTTTGTCGAAAGAGCCCTTTTTTCAAAAACTATTCGACAAGAATGCATTAAGTCGAGATAGTCTCTCATTTTTTTCTGGACGTTCGAATAACACCTTGCTCGAAGCGGTCGAATTAACGGGAAAGCCTGGGGATGTGTATTTTTGCGATTTGCGTTTATTACATACGCTAGCAGCAAACACATCTCACCTTCCGCGTATGATGATGACGCAGCGCATGCTTCGTTCCTCTATAGTGTCTATTCTCCCGTCAATCTATAGTTGTTTATTAGATAAAAAGCTGAAGCGAAAGTCACTGAATGGCCAGTGACTTGCTATGGTCGGTCCTGAAAAGTCCCTATGGTAAATCAGGATAAACGAATCCTATCCAGGTGGCTGCTGGCATAAATCCAGTAACTTCTGAAAATTGTTTCGGTAACCCTATCTCTTGGATCTCCTCAAGACTTTTCCCCGTGTTTTTATGCGCTTCGATAAAGGCGATGCTATCCGAGACAATCTTGTAGTAATTTTGTAAATCGTTTTTGTTCGCTAAGGGTCCGTGGCCTGGAATGATCTGTGTCTTGTGGTCAATCATACTTAATAACATTCTGATATTGTCGCGTAGTCCAATAGCACTGCCACCTACATCGCGATCGATAAAAGGAAATCCGTTCAAATTTACATATTGATCGCCTGTATGCACCACATTCGAATCTCGAAAGAATATGACTGAATCACCGTCTGTATGAGAAGTATTATCTAAATGAATCAAATCTACGATTTCACCATTCCAATAAAACGACATTTGCTGCTCAAATGTAATAACGGGTAACGCTTCTTTCGGCCTTTGCCCTTCAATAAACTGCGAACCGGCTTCTCGCCCTTCGGCTAAACGTTTGCGTACGTTCGTATGGGCGACGATAGTTGATGTATTACCAAACGCAGCATTACCGCCAGCATGGTCATAGTGATAATGACTATTGAGCAAGTAAGTAATTGGCCCCGGTTTAATGCTCTCTATCGCATCCCGAATCTTATTCGTCAGAGGCATTAACATATCGTCTACGATCAATATACCGTCCTCTCCTACCAGAACTGCGATATTGCCACCGTATCCAGGCTCCGGAAGGAGTAAATAGACGGTATCACTGAGTTTAGTGGTATGGAGTACCACACTGTCGAGTTCTTGCCCTTTGATCCACGGTGCAAAAGCGAACATGGTTAGTATAAAAAATACAGATAATGTCTTATGCATAGCTTAAACCCTTCAGAATATCGGATCAGCCTATCAAGAACTGGAAGACTTTATTCGTTAATCTCAGGATGCGCGTTGTGCGAAAAAGAGGTACGGTAAATCGGTCGATGTATGGAGAAAGTCTATGAATGAGTCGGAACTAGATGCAATCGTTATTGGTGCTGGATTTTCCGGATTAGGAATGTTGCATAGCTTAAGAGAAGAGCTAGGACTGAACGTGAAAGTCTTCGAAAAAGGAAGCGGTGTCGGAGGAACGTGGTACTGGAATCGATATCCTGGCGCACGTTGTGACTCAGAGTCGTACATCTACTGTTTTTCATTCTCGCAAGAGCTACTTCAGGATTGGTCTTGGAGTGGAAAATATCCTGAACAACCAGAAATCTTGTCTTACTTAGAACACGTAGCAGAACGCTTTGATCTCAAAAGGAATATTCAATTTAACACGACCGTTACTGCCGCATCATACGATGAGGAGACTAATCTATGGCATGTAGAAACAGATCAAGGTGACCGGGTTAGTGCACGCTACTTAATCACTGGTATTGGCTGTATATCTACCGGAAACATTCCAGACATCCCCGGACTGGATAGTTTTCAAGGCGACTGGCATCACACCGGTTCCTGGCCACACGAAGGGGTCGACTTCTCCGGCAAGAAAGTAGCCGTTATTGGAACGGGTTCGAGCGGAGTCCAATCAATCCCTGTAATTGCGGATCAGTGCGCGGAATTGAAGGTATTTCAACGGACTGCACAATTTACGATTCCAGCACGCCATGGATCAATAGATCAACAATTTATCGAAGAAGAAGTTAAACCTAATTATGCTGAACTCCTTGAGAAGGCTCGTTGGTCAGCGGGCGGAATACCCGTTGATTTTGCAAAACGTTCCGCTTTCGATGTAAACGACTCAGAACGGCAAGCAATCTATGAAGCAGGATGGAAGGAAGGAGGTCATCGCTTCATCTTTGGATCATTTGGCGATATTACAAGCGATCTAAAATCCAATGCGACAGCCTCCGATTTCATACGTTCAAAAATTCGAGAAATCGTTCAGGACCCACTGAAAGTAGAGAAATTGCTACCAATGGATCATCCACTTGGATCCAAGCGAGCATTAATTGATACGAACTATTTCGACACCTATAACCAAGAACATGTCGATTTAATCGATTTGAATGAGGATCCCATTGAATCCATTACGGCAAGTGGAATCCAAACTAAATCACATAGCTTCGATTTTGACATTATAGTGTTCGCAACCGGTTTTGACGCCATGACTGGAAGCTTTTTCAAAATGGATATTACCGGACGACAAGGCAGAAAATTGAAAGACGACTGGTCAAACGGTCCATCTACCTATTTGGGACTGCAAGTATCTAATTTTCCCAACATGTTTATGATCACTGGCCCAGGAAGTCCATCCGTTTTAAGCAATATGCCGGTTTCAATTGAACAACATATCGAATGGATCAAAGACTTCATTGAGTACGCTGAAGACAAAGGGATCGACATAATAGAGGCTGAACCTGAAGCTGAACGAGACTGGGGGAAGCATGTGAATGAGATAGCCGAAAAAACGCTCTATATGCAGGCTAATTCATGGTACCTCGGAGCAAATATCCCAGGAAAACCACGAGTATTTATGCCTTATGCAGGGGGAGTCGGAACCTATCGAAAACAATGCGTAGAGATAGCAAAAGAAGGTTATCCAGGATTTCATCTAAGCAAACACGACTCGTTAAACGTCGCTGTGGCTGATTAGATGACCAAGCGTAATCTTTTTGTTTCAAACTTTTCGAAAGTGAACGACTGAAAGTATGCGATTCGACAGTCGGCGAGATTCATTTGATTTGTTAGATCGCGCAATTGCTCTGCATCCGATTATCCGAGAACAACAAGTCACAATAGAAAATCAACGAGAGTTGCCCAACAGCTTGAGTTCGCAGATAAAGGATGCTGGTTTTTTTCGCATGCTTCTCCCTTCTTTTCTTGGGGGACATGAATTTTCTTTACCTCATTTCATTAGAGTTGTAGAGAGCTTTGCGCAAGCTGATGGGAGTTGCGGATGGTGTGTTGGTCAAGGAGCTGTATTTCCTAATATCGCACAAACACTTCATCCAGATTTAGCACAGGCTATTTGGGGAATAAATCCTAGTGCCGTTGTAGCAACCGGAACGCCCCAAAATTGTCAGGCTACTCAAAAAAAAGATGGATACCTTCTGAAGGGACATTGGCGATTCGCAAGTGGGATTATGCATGCCGACTGGCTCGCGGCCATGAGCCCTGCTACTACCGAGGGCGGCGATAAACTACCTTTTAGTATGTTTCTATTTCCAAGGGACCAAGTCATCCTATTGGATGGTTGGAATGTCAGTGGTATGCGCGGTACCGGAAGTCGTGAATATCAACTCGACAATCACTTTGTTCCATCGAATCACGCAATACCGGTATCAAATTTTACTAGCCATGATGGAATAGCGAACGGGCTTCCCAATAGTCTCTTATTCGCCTGCGCTTTTGGTAGTGTTGCTTTGGGTATCGGGCGCCGTGCATTAGACGAATTCAATGATCTGGCTCAGGGTAAAACGCCTGCTTTTACTAACAGAAAATTACTAGATGATGATCTAGTACATACGGGATTAGCTAAAGCTGAAGCATTGTGGTCCTCTCTACGCGGTTTTCTTTTGGATGTAGCCGAAGAATCTGAGCATACCTTTCGCGATACAGCTGAGGTAACTGAGCCACTGCGACAACGTCTTCGTTTGGCAGCAACACATGCCATGCGTGAGTCGGTATCTGTTGTCGACCAAATTTATGAACTTTCAGGATCTGATAGCATTTTTCAGGATCATCCAATACAACGATGCTTCCAAGATATACATACATTNTCGCAACAAATACAAGGAAGACCATCCCATTACAGATCGGTAGGACGATTTATTTTAGGTCTGGAACCGGAGCCAACTAGCCGNTAACTACAATTGTTGTATATATGCAGATAATTGAACCCCTCAACACTATAAATAACNAATTAGATCTCGTTGGTGGTAAAGGAAAATCGCTGACCACATTAACGCGGTCTGGATATAAAGTTCCGAAAGGNTTTCTAATAACTACCGATGCATACAAAACCTTTATCCGAGAAAACAATCTTGAAAAAACTATTTTAAATNATGTCCAGCCTGAGATTGTCGGACAANGTGTAAATTTNGATCGTGCGTCAAACCGTATTCGAAGCCACTTTTTAAAGAGCCGAATACCACATGTAATCAGTGAAGAAATCAAAAGCGCACATAGTGATCAATTCGAACATTCAGAAACATTTGCAGTCAGATCTTCTGCTAATGCTGAAGATCTTCCCGATCTTTCCTTTGCGGGGCAGCAGGAAACCTATCTACAGGTTACCTCCACTGAGTCGTTATTAATCGCCGTGGTCAATTGTTGGGCATCACTTTGGACGCCACAGGCAATGACCTACCGGCATCAGAATGGAATTCCATCTGAAACGGTCGCGATGGCTGTAGTAGTTCAGAAAATGGTCAACTCAGATGTGTCAGGCATACTTTTCACGGCAAATCCACTGACCGGTGACCGATCTGAACATGTCATCAACTCCAGTTATGGATTAGGCGAAGCGATTGTTAGCGGAGAGATTACTCCAGATACTTTTGTTGTAAATAACCAGACGAAAATGATTGAACAGACCGTTATAGGTGCTAAGCAATACGAGATAGTAGGTCAGAAATTTGGAGGAACTCAATCCAAGGACAATGACAGAGGAAAGCGTGCAGATGTCTCACTCAACGAACAACAGATCCAAGAGCTCACGGAGATTGGTCTGGAAATTACGACTCTGTATAACGGAGTCCCGCAGGATATCGAATGGGCGTATGAAAAAAATAATCTGTATGTACTGCAGTCGAGGCCTATCACTAATCTTCCGGTTCAACCCATTCACGTCGACTGGAGTGTCCCCGAACCCGCTAAATATGTTTCACGACGACAAATCGTTGAAAATATGCCTGATCCATTGTGTCCGCTATTCGAAGAGCTATACCTGACCAAAGGGCTGGATTCTCCCTACAAGAATCGAAGTTTAATGGTAGGCGGAGGATCAATGTATATCACAGTAAACGGTTATGGTTACCAACGCTTTGACTTTCCCGTCATTCATGAGCAAGCGCGAAAAAAAGGGTTAATGCCATCTGAAGTTGAAATCGACATAGCAGAACGCGAAGCTCAACAAACGGATACGTCATCAACTCAAAAGAAATCGAACAAACAAACCTTTTCAAGTCCAAAAGATACTCCAGAAGCTCATGCAAAGGACGTCGATAAATTTCGCAATGATTTAAGTTCCTCCGATAGAAATGAATTTGACCTCTGGTGGAAAACACGTGACACGTCCAGTCGTGTTCGCGATCTCACAATGCCCGAAAGCACTAATCCTACTTATGTGGCATTCAATAATTCTGAATGGAACGACCATCAACTTGGTGGATGGTTTAACGGAGCGGAGCCACGCCTTCGTGAAATCGAAAAGAAATGGCGCGCGGTCGATATTCATAAGGCTGACGATCAAACACTGTTAAACGGTATTCAAGAAATGGGTATTGAAGAAGGATACTACTGGTCCAGTAATTCAGGCCATACATTCGGAGTGGCAAAATCAACCGATGATCAATTGCAATGCTTTCTTAGGGAGACACTTCCAGAACATAAGTTTATCAGTGGCCAATTTTTGTCGGGCTTTGAATCAAAAACAATGCAAGCAAACGCGGACCTGTACAAAATCGCACAATTCGTACGAAGGAATGAGACCTTATCCTTTATTGTTGCCACGACACCATCCAGATTTCTTATGAAAGAATTACATGTTAGGGATGATACGCGCGAACTGACCGACATGATCCAGCAGTATTTGACCGACTATGGCCACCAAGGTTATAGCTTGGATTTCGTAGAACCGACCCAGAGGGAAGATCCTTCTGCGCTGTTTACGACTCTGAAGGCTATGGTTTTAGACCGCAACTATGAACCTAAAAATCAACAATTACGGGCTCAAAAAATCCGTATAGAGAAATATAACGAAGTGGAAGCCCTGTTAGATGGCCTACCCTATTGGCAATTTCGATTTCGGCTCTGGCTTGCCCGCAAGTACAATTATATTCGCGAAGAGGTAGCATTTCTGTTCGGATTTACGTGGGCAGTTCTGCGCCCAATGGCTGAAGAGCTCGGACGGCGTTTACAAAATCACGGAACACTTCACAATGCCACTGACACGTATTATTTAAATACCGAAGAGCTTCAACGGGCGATAGATGCAGGTAACCGTGGCACTTGCTTGCCAAAACTAGGCGTCGCCGCCGCCCAAAGACGGGAGTTAAGGGAGGCTCGAAAGAAACTTCATCCGCCAGGAACTCTACCAGAAGAAGCCAGTCAGATTGATGGCATTGCATTTAAAGAAACACAAATTAAGAACGAGTCAACAAGTTCTATCATGCGTGGTTTTGCTGTGAGTTCAGGGCGGGTGACTGCGAAGGCTAGTGTCATTACCGGTCCTACAGAATTCGACAAAATGATTCCGGGTTCCATTTTGGTGAGTCCTTTGACTACGCCAGCTTGGACGCAGTTATTTGCACATGCTTCAGGATTAGTTACTGATGTCGGAAGTATACTTGCTCACGGTTCTATCGTTGCACGCGAGTACGGTATACCAGCCGTTTTAGGGGTTGGAAATGGAACCGTACGTATACAACATGGACAAACGCTTACCATTGATGGTGATGCCGGCATCGTAGAGCTGCATGAAAGTGATACATAACATGACTTCCTGGCTGAATTAGTTTCAGCGAGACGGCTTATAAAAAATAGACAATCCGATTATGGACATCCTATGACAAATTTCGATTTAGCACAGACCGATAGATTAATGCAGACAACAAAACAGGTTCGTAAACGCTTAGATTTAACGCGAACGGTACCGGTAAATACTGTTTTGGACTGTATTGATATCGCTTCCAGAGCTCCTATTGGCGGAAATATGCAGGTTAATCGATGGCTTCTTATTGATGATGCGAAAAAAATACAAGCGCTTGCATCACTCTATGGCGAATACGGAAAAGATTATTTAGAGAATGGAAAAAAACAAGTAGAGCAACTCGGTAGCGATCCGACAGCCAAACGTGTCGTTGAGTCTTCAATTTATCTCCTGGAACATCTCAAGGACGTACCTCTGATGATAATTCCTTTACGAATGGGACTCCCGGGAAAGTCTTTATTTGAACAAGCTACTTTTTTCGGATCAGTTCTGCCAGGAGTATGGAGTCTGCAAATGGCATTACGTTCGAGAGGAATTGGTTCCGCATGGACTACCCTACATCTCTACAACGACCTAAAAGCTAACGACCTGTTGGGAATTCCAGACACGGTTACTCAAGTAGCACTACTGCCAACCGCTTATTACACGGGAAACGACTTTATTCCGTCAAAACGCCGGGACGCGAAAGAAATCACTTATCACAATACTTGGAAGGACCCTGTTTCCTAACCCGACTAAACACTAATGAAGCCTAGGTGCGATCTCACTTTAAAAGTACAGACAGCTATTCAGAAGGTTCTACAGCCTGATAGAGCTCTACGTCATATCCATCGGGGTCATCAAAAAATATAATAGTGGCACCACCTGGACTCGATAGATTACGAATTGTCGCTCCCCTTTCTTCAGCTTTGGCAGCAATGGCCAGAGCATTATCAGTATTAAAGATAACGCGGCCATACGCTTTTTTCCCTTCTGGCAGAGGATCGTCAGAAAAGTGTGCCAGGATTAACATCAAAGACGCCTGACCCGGAGGTGTCATTCCAATTTCAATGACCGGTTCTCCTTGGGGCGGATACTGAAAAACCCTCGTTAAGCCAAATACTTCTGCATAAAATTTTTCCGATCGTTCTATGCTTTCGACATTTAAAGCAGTCGCTGAGATAGAAACAGTCGGTTCGGCCCACATTGTGTTGGAAGCAATGGCGCCTACTAAAGTACATAATGAAAACACGTGTAAAGCTGTTTTTTTGATTTTCATGTTATTCCTCTAACAAAATTCTCATTCATATACCTCAAATCCGATAGGAGAGAAAATTTAAGTAATCATCCGGAATACGATATATATGGACCGAGTATGGCGATGTTAAATCGAAAACGATACGTCAATGTCGCTATGAGGGTTTAACCCGCCTAGCAAACTCGCTAAGCTAGAGGAAAGTCTGAGTTGGGGAGCAACACATGGCGCACGATTTAGTTATAAGAAACGGTCAAATCGTAGACGGTTCAGGAAATTCTTCCTTCATGGGAGATGTCGCAATAGACAATGATCTAATCACGGAAGTTGGTACTGTCGAATCGACTGGGCATCGTGAAATCGATGCAGATGGTAGCCTTGTTACGCCTGGATTCATTGATTTGCACACACATCTCGACGCTCAAATCGGCTGGGATCCTCTTTTAACACCAATATCTTGGCATGGGATTACTACGGCACTAATGGGTAATTGTGGAGTAACGTTTGCCCCGTGCAAAAAAGCCGACAGGGTATTTCTCGCTGAAATGATGGAAAATGTCGAAGACATTCCAAGGGAGGCAATTCTCGATGGGCTACCATGGGACTGGGAGTCTTACGGAGAATATCTAGACTAAATCGAAAAACTACGTCCCGCAATTAACGTTGCTGGGATGGCTGGTCATGGAGCGACACGATTCTACGTGATGGGTCATCGAGGCATTGATGAGAATCCGAACGCCAGTGAAATTGCTGAAATAGCAGCACTTGCAGGCGCATCAGTCCGTCAAGGTGCAGTTGGATTTTCCACGAACCGTATGCCGGGACATCGTTTGCCCGACGGCCGACCGATCCCAGGAACTTTTGCAGAAGCGAATGAAGTGGAAGCTATCTGTCGTGAGGTGGGAGCTGGTAATGGATTATTTCAATGTGTCCCCCACTACACTGGCGAGGGAGATTGGATTGAAAATGATTTTAAAATACTTGGACAGGGTGCGAAAAGTAATGACACACGCATCCTCTTTAGTGCTGTCGAAACGAACACGTTTCAAAAACCGGATCCCCATCATCTAATCGAGCGATTACGATCCGAGGGTTGCCGTATCTACGGGGTTACTGTTCCTCGATGTGGCGGCTTTGTATCTAATCTCAAAACACCAATTTTATTTCCTGGATGGAAGGCACTGCACGATATAAATGAGAACGAACGATTAAAGGCCATTCAAGATGAAGAATTTAGAAAGCAATTGATTGTGGCAGCAAAGGAGCATCCAGAATCGATGCATTTTGCGAAACGCTGTTATTGGATGGGAGATGGAGAAAGACCCATCTATACCAAAGAGAAAGACGACACACTTGCAGCATTGGCCTCCTTAGCCGGTGAGCATCCGGCAGAAACGTGGCTGCGCATAACGCTTGAATCCGATGGCGCGGCAAATTTTCATCAGCCGTTTTTCAACAGGGATTTCGAAGCCGTAGGCAAATTAATGAAACGAGACTGGGTGGTTCCAGGTTTAGGCGATGCCGGAGCCCATGTATCAATGATTATGGATTCTGGATGGCCCTCGTTTTATTTGAGTCATTGGGTGCGAGAAACCGAGCAAATTACTCTAGAGCATGCGATACACAGCATGACTCAACGTGCTGCGGAAGTATTAGATCTCAATGACCGCGGTGTGTTGAACGTAGGCAAACGCGCTGATGTAAATATCATCGATCTTGGTAGCCTCGCGGAACGCCAACCGGAAGTTGTTACCGATTTTCCACATGAAAAAAGTCGTCTGATCCAACGAGGTAGCGGATATAAAAACACAATCGTCAATGGACAGATCATTCTCGAGAATGACGAACTTACGGGTAATCGTAATGGACGAATTCTCAGATCAACGGATTGATNCCNGGGTATAAGTACCATCATACCCATCTGATGAGCCGTGATGCTCTGGCGGCTGGCCGCTACTACGTAACGATGTTTGATGCGATGATGGAGGAATCAAAGGGCGCAAATGGATTGCCTAGGGCCAACCTATCATTGGGTGATCACACCATTTTGATATCGACAGTAGAACACAATNGCATCTCGGGGGATGGTCCGCACAGTGTTATTGGCATCGACCATTTTGGATTACTAGTCTCAGACCTAAAACAGTCGGTAATTGATCTGAAACGTAAGGGTGCAGAATTTTTTATGGAGCCGAGATANAGCGATACGATAAGCATCGCTTTCGTCAAAGCTCCTGACGGCGTGNGTGTTGAATTAATCGGATACAGTTAGTATCGCCTGTCTTAATCCGTTGGTTATGGTCTAGTAACTTGGGCGAGCCGCATGAGGGGTCAGCTGCAGCTCATGAGTCCAACACGAACTATCTTGAGTATGTAAATAGTAAAATGCGTCCGCTATTTTTTCTNGATTCATAACCATCTCGGGGCGTTCTTGAGCGATGGGTAGCGATCGCGTACCGGGCGAATCTATAAGGCCGTCGATAATTATGTTCGCTACGTGTACTCCATGTTCCGAATATTCCTCGGTAAGAACCTGCGCCAATGTCCGCATCGATGTACGTGGATAATAAAGTGATTGTCCAGTAAGTCTCTTTCTTCCCCTCAACGAGGCGGCATTATTTGAAATAAGAATGGTCCCTCGTCCATTATTTCTCATAGCAGGAAGNACTTCTTTCATCACCAGAAACGGGCCTGTACTAGTAATGTGTTGAGCTGTTTCTAACATTTCAACAGGAATNTGTTCTAACAATTCTGACTCAGGTGGCAGTTCNCGNCCTTCGAGATATCCCGCGTTATAGATTAATACATCCGGTACACCAGCTGTTTCACGTATCTCGTCAAATGCAGCAGCAATAGACGACTTAGAAATCAAATCCAACTCGACTACTTGATTGCTTCCACCTGCTTCATCGATAGCTGTACTTAATGTGGAGGCATTATTTTTGTCCCGGGTCGTNAGNACCACATGGAAATTTTCCTTCGCAAATTTTTGGGAAATCGCGCCACCAACGCCCCATCGAATTCCAATCGGTAATTCGCTGTCATCGATATCTTTTCCATGAACTAATCGTGTATTTCGCCCGTCTGACTGCCATTTAGACGTAGCGCCAATTACGACTGCTACTGGTTTCGTATTTTTCATGTGAGCACTCCGGTCTGAATATGCGATACAGCAATAATGGCACGACGATTCATAAAGAGACTACAATTTGTACAGGACAAAAGAGGCTTTTAATGTGATACATACGACGGAAAACGACCCCATTCAGAATTGGATAGATTCCGAGAAACTGGAGGAAGTCTTAGAACCGGATTTGCCGATCATAGATCCTCATCACCACCTTTGGGATCTACGGTGGTCTCAGGCAGACCCCCATTTAAGTTTCGAGCAAAAAATATATTTCTGTGAAGATGTCATGAAAGATATTAACGAGTCTGGTCACAACATTGAACAGACCGTTTTTGCCCAATGTGGCGCTTTTTATCGCGCCGATGGGGACGAGGCGTCCAGATGCGTTGGAGAAACGGAATTTGTTCAGGGAATTGCCGCTATGAGTCGCTCTGGTTTATACGGCAACACACGTTTATGTNCGGGTATTTTTGGGACTGCCGACCTGAGACCGGGTAAATCCGTAGAATCTGTAATTCAAGATCATCTAGCAGCTTCAAGTAATTTCCGTGGTGTAAGAACTGCTTTTCCAAGTGATTTAAATCAAGAATNTTTAGAAGGTTACGGAATTCTTGCAAAATATAATTTAAGTTATGATAACTATTCTCCCGATCATCATAGACTTCCAAACCTCGCAAAATTAGGTAATGCACANCCAGAGGTCACAATCATCGTAAATCATCTNGGTGGGCGAATTGATCCAGATGCATCCGACAACGAGTTTAGTGCCTGGAAACAAAACATCAGTGCTATCGCTAACTGCCCACAAGCTGTGATGAAAGTAGGTGGCGCCCAACAACGGGTAGGCTCCTGGGAACCTCCCTTTCATATGCACAAGAGATCAAAGCCTATCGGATCCGAAGAACTCTGTGCGAAGTTGTTTCCATACTATGAATACGCTATTCAAGCTTTTGGGCCAGACCGTTGCATGTTTGAAAGTAACTTTCCGGTCGACAAAGAAGGTGTCTCGTATAGGACCCTGTGGAACGCGTTTAAAATTATCGCCGAACGAATGCATCTCAGCGACGGAGACAAGGATGCGATATTTCGTCGGACAGCAGCTAATGCCTACCGATTGGAGCTGTCATAAACATCAAGTNAATAGTTCGTTGGTTTTCGAATCAACGTGTGGAATGTCGGGAATACCTATCGCCAAGCGCAGCGAATCTTTATCTCCTGTGGTCACGATATTGTGAGACTTACCTTTCGGAACACGCATAATATCGCCCTCCTTGGAATGAATCGGTTGTTCTCCTTCAATCTCCCACGTAAGCGTTCCCGCCATTACAATCCAAAACTCATCGTTTTGTGGATGAAAGTGACGTCGGCTTGAATTTCCTGGTGGCATACAAATAAGAGTTGCTACTACTTCATCCGTCAGAATGAGACGCTCGACCCAAGGACCGTTTCCTTTGCCTTCGCATACGTCGTTCACACGAGTCTGAATACCATTAAGATACTGCATCTCTCCTCTCCCCTCCTCTACTTTCTAACTAATCACCTAAATATCTTCTACAGAGAGAATCAAACTACGTCAAATTAACTTTTTTATTCAAAATTAACGAATAACGGAAACAAAAATCCGATGACCATTGCCCATCCAAAATATATCGGTAGGTAACTGACGATCGTCTTCCGGACAATAGTAATCTTTCTGCGGCCCATCAAATATGGCACATAACTGGCTGTTAACCATACAAAATGTACGAAGACGATAATATTAAGTCCTGTGATAACCATTCTGTTAGGAGTTATACCAAACGAGTACCAGCGAAATGTTATCGCTACCAATACTAGTACATTGATTAGCAATGTTGCGGTAAGTAATCCGAAAGAAATCCAATCGCTCCATCGGCTATCGGAATACAAAGGACGAGCCAAGACCGAATAGACTGTCATTCCAAGAACGACTAACAGTAAACCATTGAGAATAATGAGAAACTGACGGTCATAAAACGGACTGTATCCCTGAAACAATGTAATGATCAGATAAGAACTAATCATCAAAAGGAAAAGCGGGCTGAACGTTCGAGCTAGGACAGGTGCAATAGAGAGCTTGTCTCGAAATATGCTGTCATATAAGTACATTCCAACCACAGGAATCGTCACTATCCCAACATTGCCGATATTCCGAATAATCCATTCTTCTTCAATTTGTTCAAGATCCATAATCTCGTATAAACCGAGGGTGAAGGCAGTAAAGACACTTCCTCCTAAAACAAGAAGCGAGCAAATAACAAACCATTCGCCAGCTCTCTCGAGCAGTTCGATGCAAGCGTCGGTTTGGAGCCACCGTCGGCGGAGAAATACCATCGCTGGCAACACTACACTTGCCCCACTTATATGTACTAGCGCCATCAGCACTGAATCTGATGAGGTATTAGGTAAAACACCTAAATATATTACCGTTAGACTGGTAACAATGATCAGATACGCTCCGACACGAGTATCGGGCCGATGTATCCAAAAGTAGATTGCCATCGATAATGAGACCCATAGGCCCGTATACCGAGGGTAATACCATTCGGCATCGAAATGGCTAGATGAAATGGTGAGTAACAAGAAAGTGATCGTAACAATCGACAAAATAGTTCGGAAAGGTTTAACGTTCCTCTCGTTCACGTGGCCTGGAGCACCGAGCAGTCGCGCTTCCCATACACGTAGAACTTGTGAGTCTGGGCGTACCTTAAGAGCTTCTGCTAATGCAGTAACAAACCCCGTTCTTTCATCTTGATAAAGTTTTTCGAGATGATGCGGCTCGTCTAAATTATCGATAATGACTTGCGGTTTGACTTTCATGCCATCGAATCGAAGTTTTTTATTTGAGTGAGAGTGTGGGATCAAACGACCCCACGTTCCTTTTTACAATACACCGACTTAATACATTCAAAGATAGCGATTTTCAGACACGAGAAGCGCATGAATTAATCAGAGTATTGTTCGGGATCACTTCATAGGATAGTTCTTACCCCTGAATGTTGTAGTTTCCAAGTCAATCTCACCAATACTTATCATTTGACTACCATCAGAAAGATCCATGATTAGTTCCACGTTCCAAGTATGTTGGTCTGCGGAAGTCGACAAAGCGCCTTCGCCATCACCTACAGCTGTAGTTCCATCTGGCAAAAAGCCCTGTCCTATCCAGGTAGCCCGTACCGGTAAATTGCTAGCTAGGGTTGCCATACTGGTAGGTCCTAACGTCAACGTACCAAACACCGTACCAAAATTCTCAGCGGTCCCTCTCCAGTTGGTCTGCAAGATGATATTACCGTTCGCGTCTTTGGAATACACGTTACTAACATGTTCTAGTTCATATGAACCTAGCGCTTCATTCTGTTCATGGTGTCCAGCAAAAACACCTTGTATCGATATAGCAAACAAAAAACAAACCGCTAATCGTATAGTTTTCATTTTTTTCCTTATTATTTTAACAATGCATCCGTACGAGACTTTCCACGTAAATCCGACAATTTAAAGCAGAATTCGAGACTGTCTCTTTTGGACAGGCACATAGTACTCATAGAAAAGTAACTAAATCGAATAATAAACTACTTCATTTTTGCGTATAGCCTCTTATAGAGAGTAAGCAAACTGAGTAACCATTCGAACACTATTAGCATACGTATCCGGGGTGATGTCAGCGAAATTCATGTCCGCCCCATGTGGGGTACCATGAATGGTATGGCAGACAGCGGAGACTTCGGCATGCAGTAATTTTCTAAAATACGCGAGTCCTTCATCCCGCAATGGATCCAATTCATTAACACTGATGATATGGGGCGGAAGGCCTTCAAGATCCGGTTGTTTTGCGGAAAGTGGCCAAGCCAATGCCTCATGACGCAACGTATCGTTAGGATCGTAGGTTTTAACTAGAGCGCCCATCATAGAACAGCTTAAAAGATACGTATCATTTTCGATCAACGACAACAGTTCGGCAGGTGGATTGGCATATAATCCCGAGATATACGGACACTGAGCGTAGACCCCTTGTATTTGGTTTATCCAACCCTCGCGATTTGCTTTGAGCGCGGTGGCAAGAGATAAATTACCACCGCCTGATTCTCCGGAAATCACAATATTTCCAATACCAAGATCATCGCGCTGCGCAGTCACCCACTGAATTGCCGACGCGCAATCGTTTAGACCAGCTGGAAATGGATGGTTTCCAAGCTGGCCCGCGGCATTCCTAAACTCAACTCCGACTACCAATATCCCCTGTTCGGCTAAGCTGTTTCTCCACCGTACATAGTTGGGATCCGCTGCAGTTAAAAAGGCCATCCCGCCTCCGTGTGTATGCACAATACAGGGCATGTTGGATGTCGGATTGTGGGGTTTATGTAGGTACAACTGAATACTGTTACCGTCGACTCCGTCAATGACTATCGTTTCAGTGGTGACTGTTGGAAAAGTCGGCATCGCTGAAAATTGTATCGGATGTAATTCGCGGCCTAGTTTTTCTGCTTCTTCGCAATATGCAAGAATATCCTTATAGGACGATTGATTGTTAATCTCGATCGTTGTCTGCTGCAGCGGCATAGCCGCAAATGCTTCAACTAATCGCGGATCGAGACGTGGATCGTCAACCAAATCTAGGTCAGGGTTTCCCAACCTACCGGGAAGATATGTGCTTAATTCCATATTGCGCTCCTGTTTAATCATCGGTCTAGAGATTACTTTGTATAAGTTGGATGCTATCCCATGAATCGCGTGACATGCTGTTAATTTGTATATGACTGTACATTGCAGCAAATATAGACTGATTGTCCCTTTATTCTTACCAGAAAGAGATTCCAGGTTGGCTGGACGACATCAGATGGAGAAGAAATATGTTTAGGGTATTTATAGGGTGTACGGTTTTGTGCATTCTTGTGGCTGGTTGCCAGGATCAGATTTCGAACCAAAACATGACGGAGGATGAACTGGTTCAAGAAGGGTCCATCAACGCCGGAAACGTGGATGATAACCGAATCATTCGAGCATCTTTTGAAGAGCCAGGAAGCTGGCTAACGTATGGTCAAACTTATAAAGAACAGCGTTTCTCGCACTTAACCCAAATTAATCCAAATACTGTTTCCCGCTTGGGACTGGCGTGGGCCAAAACCATTGGCGACATGGAGCGTATGCAAGCGACTCCGTTAGTAGTCGATGGCATCATGTATGTGAACAATGGCACGAGCGTGGTTTACGCCTTAGATGCGACTACTGGAAACGAAGTGTGGTCGTTTGACCCTCGAACGGATCGTTCTTTTAGCCGCTACGCCTTTGATTTACCGACGAACCGTGGGGTAGCTGTCTACAAAGGTCGGGTATATATCGCAACCTTTGATGGTCGCCTAATTGCCATCGATGCTCAAAATGGCAAGCAGATTTGGGATATCGACACCTGGGATCCTCGCGGTGGAGGCCGCTTTAATATCACTGGAGCTCCACGGGCGGCAAAAGACAAAATATTTATCGGTCAAGGTAGTGGAGAAAGCGGAAAAAGGCGTGGTTATGTGACCGCATATAACGCAAAAACTGGAGAAATCGACTGGCGTTTCTTTCTCGTGCCCGGAAATCCGAATGAACCTTTTGAACATCCTGAAATGGAGATGGCTGCAAAAACCTGGGGAGGTGAGTGGTGGAAATTAGGAGGAGGTGGAACCGCGTGGAATACGCTCGTTTACGACGAAGAGCTGAATAGTCTCTATATAGGAGTGGGCAACGGTGCTCCTTGGCCACGGACCATCCGTTCTCCCGGCGGTGGAGACGATCTTTTCCTGACCGCCATAGTGTCCGTTGATGTGGATACAGGACGGATGAATTGGTATTACCAGACCTCTCCTGGAGACAATTGGGATTACACAGCCACACAAGACATCACTCTGTCCGAAATGGAAGTAGATGGAGTGATGCGTAAAGTGCTGCTCCAGGCACCTAAAAACGGATTCTTTTACGTGATAGACCGTGTTACTGGCGAATTGCTTCGGGCCCATCCGTATACCGATGGCATTACCTGGGCAACCCACGTAGATATGAACACTGGACGTCCTGTAGAAAATCCTGATGCCTACTACGACGATAACCCTCAGTGGATACTTCCTGCTAATGCAGGGGCCCATAATTGGGAGCCCCAATCGTGGGACGAAAATAAAGGCATCATGTACTTTTATTATCATGACTACCCCAATTTTTATTCGCTAGATGAATCTTTTGTTAAGACCGGGGTATATAAGCAGCGTGAAACGGGACTGAGTCTGGGGATTGGTTTTGGAGAATATCGAAGAAATCTCGAAGCAAAGGCGGGTCCGCGACCCGAAACGAAGGGATTTATCACTGCCTTTGATCCACTGACTGGCGAGCATATCTGGCGTCATGAACTCGATGTCGCTTTCAATGGCGGTGTCCTCGCTACTCAAAGCGGTATCCTTTTTCACCCCGAAGGCAATGGACGTTTTACAGTGCGTAGCACCCTTGACGGAAATCCGATCTGGCATTTCGACACATATGGACGTTTCTCGTCATCCATCATGAATTATATGATCGATGGGACCCAATACGTGGGAACGATTGTTAGTGGGAATCAAGCGCGGGGTTTAAAAGGGACTGTTCTTGTTTTTAAACTTGATGGAACGCATGAACTTGCATCCACAGCGGTATCAAACTTAGAGATTCCTATACAACCCGAGCTAGACGTTTCCGAGGCGGAAATAACCATGGGAGATACGCTTTACCATTCCCATTGCGCAAGTTGCCATAGAGGGATTCGTGAGGCGTCAATCGTACTAACAGCGACTCCTGATCTCCGTAATATGACCCTTGAGACTCACGCCTCTTTTGATGCGATCGTCCTTGGTGGAGAGAGGATTGAACAAGGTATGCCCACTTTTGAAGGCACTTTAGACGCGGACAAAACACGCCAAATTAGAGCCTTTTTAATTCAAGAAGCCAATGCGATTCGGGCATTACAATCGGATGACCGAAAGCAGGAGAATGATTCAATCTCCGATAGAGAAACGGGGTAGAAGCTATCCATGAATGGACATTGGGATCCCTTATGACATCTAGAAAGCTATCTATAGGCACTCAGTTCTCCTTTGGTATCGGTGAGTCAGCAGGCGCATTTCTTAATATGGCTTGGGGCGTCACCCTGCTGTTTTTTTACCAACAAGTAGTCGGGGTTGAAGCATCATGGGTTGGACTCGCGATTGCCATCTCAATGATGGTCGATGCAATCACAGATCCTCTAATCGGGACATGGTCTGATCGAATACGAACCCGATGGGGAAGACGCCATCCGATGCTTTTGTTTTCCGCGATACCTTTATCCTTGAGTTTCTACTTGCTTTTCTCTCCGCCTGATGATCTCACTAATTTACAAGGTTTTATCTGGCTTACTGTATTCGCTGTTTTAGTTCGCGTGAGCTATACCTTCTATAATATTCCACACCTATCACTGGGTGCTGAAATGGTAAGTGATTATGAAGATCGGTCTAAACTTTTCGCGTATCAGGCATTCATTAGTGCGATGTCCGTTGCCGTTTCTTACGGTTTAATCACTGCATATTATTTTCCAACCACAGAAGAATTTGATCCCGGATTTTTAAATCCAGAGCCTTACAACGCCATGGCATTCGCTTACCCATGCGTTATGATCGCAGCAATTCTTCTCTGTGTTATGGGAACCAAGAATCAAATCCCACACCTTCGAAATACGCAGGTACGAGAGCGATTTACCGTTACGACGATTTTTCGCGAAATGGCTGCCGTCTTAAAAAATCGATCCTTTTTAGCCGTATTTCTTGGTTTGCTTTTCAGCGCCGTAATTTCTGGAATAGAGGGAGCATTTACTCCCTTTCTCGGCATTCATTTTTGGGGATTTACCACAGAGGATCTCTATTACCTAACCTACGTTGGGCTATTTGTTTTTCCTATCGCGTTTTATTTAACCCCAGCACTAACTCGGTTACTAGACAAACGCATGGCCGTAATTATTCCACTGGCTTGTTGGATATTAGCAGTGAACATTCCCATAACTCTTCGACTTCTAGATGTATCGTGGTATCCATCGAATGAATCCGATTGGGTACTGATTATTTTTATAAGCGCTTCCTGCATTGGAGCTCTAGCGGCCCCTATCATAGGCGCCAGCATCAACTCGATGCTCGCCGATATTGCTGATGAAATAGAACTCGATACCGGACTACGACGCGAAGGGGTGATTTACGCTTTTAGAGCCTTCTCTGGAAAAGCTACCGGTGCTATTGGGATAACGCTCGGAGGATTTTTGCTTAGCGCAATAGAATTTCCGACGAATGCGTCCAGAGGAAGCATCCCTGAAGATATGGTATGGAATCTTGGTTTTATAGCCGGTCCCGGAACCTCAATATTTTCTCTAATTGCGCTTGGTTTCTATCTCATGTATCGAATTGACCATAGTCGACACGCCGAAATTCTTAAAGCCTTAGAGACAAAACGTCAAAAAGAAACTATAGACTCGCAAGATACTGCAAGCGGCACCCTCGATCGTTAATTAAGCCAGTTCCGTTAGCGCTCTAATCGGAAATAATTCACCGGTGATATGCTGCGATCCTTCTCCTGATAAGAAGACGGCCAAGTCTGCGACGTGCTCAGGGTCTGGTGGATATTCGAGCATAGGCACCGGAGTCCCATCTTTCTTCGATTTCGGTGGAAGCCAGTCCGCCACGCCTTCAGTAGCTGTAAGTCCTGGAGCAATACAATTCACATTAATCTTGTGCCCACCCCAACAGGATGCTAAAGACTTTGTGAGATTGATTACGCCTGCTTTTGCAGCCCCATAGTGGACAAACGCTGGTGACATGCGAATACCGGCAACAGAGGACACGTTAATAATCCTCCCTCCTCCCGCCTTAATCATTTCAGGTACAGCCCTTTGTGAACATAAGAAAACGCTTGTCAAATTCAAATCGATCGCTGCAGACCATTCTTCTTTTTTTAAATCTAACGGGGATTTAATAAACATAGCTCCGCCAGCATTATTCACTAACACGTCTAATTTACCGTAACTAGAGACAGTTTTAGAAACCAGATTATCAACTGA
>PAMR01000065.1 GCA_002708205.1 Gammaproteobacteria bacterium | reverse complement strand
ATGCCCATCGCGGTTGCAGAACTTATTCAGGAGGCGATTGAGACAAAGACGCCTAAATTAAGGTACTTGATCGGTCCCGACGCCGAAAGCCTGATGAAAGCTAGGAGTTCGACTTCAGATGAAGAGTGGATTGGGATTGGGCGTATGTCTGATTCTGAATGGAGGGCATATGCGGCGGAGCATCTGGACATGCAACTCTAGAGAAAGAATTAGCCCTAGATATTAGCGGCATTCCTAGTTCATCTATTTGCTTGACGGTGCTTTTGACGTTATCTAACAATTGGAAATATGATCTAAGCATTTATAGGGTAGGCCTCTTGTCTGATCGCCTATCGATTTGAACAAAACAGAGGGTACAACCATGAAACCACTCGCCTATCGTCGGTATCTGATGGCTATCAGCCTTATCTATGTACTTGCCGGTTGTTCTCCGTCCACCAACGTCGAATCGAACGCGGAAAGAATGGGTGAGTGGCCACACCATGGAAAAGATTTAGCGTCCTCTAAATATTCACCTCTAGAACAAATTAACCCAGACAATTTCAATCAATTAGAAGTCGCCTGGCGCTGGGAATCAGCAGACAGACGGTTAGGCGACGTGTTTGCGACAGGACACTACACGGCGACTCCTTTGATGGTCGGTGGGAAAGTGTACGCTGCAACGTCGCACGGACAGGTTGCTGCGTTAAATCCCGCGACCGGTCAACAATTGTGGCTCTACGATCCACGGAGCTGGGCCCGAACCATGTATACGTCCCTGCCGCGACGGACGCGCGGTATCGAATACTGGACCGATGGAGAAATCGAGCGGATATTTGTGGCGACGTTAGGTCGACAATTGGTCTCCATAGACGCTGTGACTGGCAAACCAGACCCTAACTTCGGAACGAATGGTGTCGTCGATTTAGAAGGTGACCTGGGGAGTACAGACATCGACACGTCCAAAATGTCGCATGGCGCACCGCCCATCGTCGTTCGAAACACGGTGATCGTAGGATCTAAAATTGATGACTACGTATCGAAGCTCGGAAATCCTCCAGGTCATGTGCGTGCCTACGATGCATACACGGGAGAATTCAAGTGGCGATTCCACACGATCCCTCAAGAAAATGAGCCATTTGCATACACTTGGCCCGAGTATTCCTCGAAAACCATGGGCAACACGAACGTGTGGACAATGATGGCTGCCGATGAAGAGCTTGGCTATGTCTACCTACCCACCTCGACCCCAACCAACGATTATTATGGCGGGGAACGCCACGGTGACAATTTATTCGCAGAAAGTCTTGTGTGCGTCAATGCGGAAACCGGGGAACGCGTTTGGCATTTTCAGACGGTCCATCACGGAATCTGGGATTACGACATCGCGTCAGCCCCTAATCTCGTCGACGTCGAAGTCGATGGTCAATTGATCAAAGCCGTCGCTCAGGTCTCAAAAACGGGCTTTACCTATGTATTCGATCGAGCGACAGGAGAACCTGTATGGCCCATCGAGGAAAAACCAGTGCCGCCGAGCCTGGTGCCTGGTGAAAAACTCTCTCCGACTCAACCATTTCCCACGAAGCCACCACCATTTGAACGGCAAGGTGTTAGTGAAGATGATCTCGTCGACTTCACTCCAGAGATCAAAGAAGAAGCCCTTAAAATCGCAAAAACACTTCAATTGGGACCCATGTTTGAACCGCTCATAGTCGAGGGCGCGGGCGGGAAAATCGGAACTTTCAATCTTCCTGGTCCTGGTGGAGGAGCAAGTTTCCAGGGCGCTTCCTTCGACCCCGATACTGGAATTCTCTATGTCGAATCCCATACCGGTCCCATCGTCATGTCACTAGTGAGCACCGCAGACAACGTAACTCGTTCCCAAACAGAACTCGGGACCTCCGATTTCCGATATGAGATCAAATACCAACCGATGGAAGGGCCTCAGGGACTTCCACTAATCAAACCACCCTACCGACGCATGACCGCGATCGATCTTAAAGCCGGTGAGCATGTCTTTCAGATACCCGTCGGAGATGGTCCCATCGATCATCCCGCAATCAAGCACCTCAACTTACCTCCGATGGGAAGCCGGTATCCGTCTGGAAGCGTCGTCGAGGGAGGAATCCTCGTGACAAAAACATTGCTGATAAGCTTTTTAGCTACATTAGACGAACTCGGTGACCGCGTCGCCCATGGAGGTTTTCTGAGAGCCCAAGATAAAGCGACGGGACAACTGCTGGGACAGGTGGAAATTGATCGAAGCTTACATGGGGCACCTATCACTTATATGTACGAAGGTCGCCAATATATTGCAGTAGCTGGTGGCGGGGGTTCCGAAAAGGCTGAGTTAGTTGTATTTTCTCTACCTGAAAATAACAACTAGANGTACTTTCCAATAGTGAATAGGTGGACATTCCGATGAAATTTACGCAAGTAACCAACCAAGATATCTCTATTAATGTCGCTATTGAGGGTAGTGGTCCTTTGATCGTCTGTGTACATGGTTGGCCAGAGCTTTGGTATTCTTGGCGCCACCAATTGGAATACTTTAGCCAACGCGGCTATACCGTCGCTGCGCTGGACGTTCGAGGATACGGTAAAAGTAGTAAACCTGATGACGTAGCCTCATATTCCCTGAAAGAGTTGACTAGTGATGTNGCCGCTGTGGTTCGTTCGTTGAGCGATGACGGAGCAATCTTGATTGGACACGATTGGGGTGCTCCGATTGTGTGGAATACCGCTCTACTCTATCCAAATCTTATTAGAGCCGTTGCAGGATTAAGTGTCCCTTACATTCCGGGTAGTGACAGGGCTTTCATTGATGTCGCNAGCGAACTTTATGCAGACCAGTTCTTCTACCAAATCTATTTCCAAGAAAAAGGCAAAGCAGAATCGGAGCTAGAAACCGATATCCCAACGGCTTTGCGGAAAATTTATTACGCGATATCGGGTGATGCCCCATCCGATGATTGGCTCAAGCACAAGCCTAAAGAAGCCTCTCTCCTCGATGGAATGATCGATCCAAACCCGTTTCCAGAATGGCTCACTTCCGATGACCTTCACATATACAGTCAAGCGTTCGAAGCCGGCGGTTTTACGGGTCCACTCAATCGNTATCGAGCCCAGCGCATAGATGTCGATGAACTGACTGCAATTCGAGGAAAGAAAATCGAACAACCAGCTTACTTTATTGGTGGAGCCAAAGANGCNGTTCGGCATTTTGTATCTGGGCTNGACATGTATGCTAATCCGGGTATTGCTTGCTTAGATTTTCGCGGAAGTACCATTATTGAAAATGCTGGTCACTGGGTCCAACAAGAAGCTCCCCGAGAAACAAACGANGCCCTCGATTCGTTTCTCAAATCCTTGTAAAAGGATACGGCAATAACAAGATTGCTCAATCGTAATTGCCATATGGGGTGGGAATAGATTGGCACCGTAGTGTTATTCCCGATACCAGTCATTAGTCTACTGGTTAGTATTTTTTCCGAAGTATTGGGCAGTTTCGGGTGCTAATGTCTCTCCCGTAATTTCCGCAGCAATCTTTTCTGCAACCATGATNGTAGGCGCATTCAGATTCGAGTTGGGAATCGAAGGGAATATGGACGAATCTGCCACACGAATACCCTTGAGGTCGTGAATGCAACCCTTCGGATCCACTACAGCACTCGCATCAAGGCCCATCTTGCAGGTGCCGCAGGGGTGATAAGCGCTTTGGGCATTCCGTCTAATCCATTCAGCCAAATGTTTTGNGGTTTGAACACTGCTCCCCGGTTGAATCTCTCGACCACTAATCGATGACAACGATGGTTGTCTGATAATTTCTCGGGCCATCTCAATCGAACGCACAAAGACTTGCATATCNCGCTCGTCACTCAAATACCCAAAACACACGCTAGGTTTTGGACCTAAATCTGNCGAACTGATGGTTACCGACCCTCGGCTNNTTGGCANACTAGGACCAACATGTAATTGATAGCCTGGCGAAGGCGCGATGCTAGTACCNTCGTAATTCATGGCTGCCGGCAAAAAATGAAATTGTGTATCGGGCCAATCAATGTCAGACCGACTCCGCGCAAAACCACCTGCCTCGAAATGATTCGTGGCGCCATATCCGGTTTTCAAAGCAAGCCACTGCAGTCCTATCCAGGCCTTTCCAAAGGGGTTCCAATACCGATTCAGTGAAAGATCTCGTTCACAGGCTTGCTGCAAGTANATCTCGAGATGATCCATCAGATTCGTACCGACCGCGAGATCCTTCACCACAGGAATATTATACCGTTTGAGGATCGCNCCCGGCCCTATTCCAGATCGTTGCAAGATACATGGTGATTCAATGGCGCCTGCGGTAACCACTATTTCTCTGGCGGCTTGTGTAATTCTGCGATTACCGTCGACAAACCACTCCACACTATGAGCTCGATGGTTCTTGATTTCCAACCGTTTGACTGTGGCCGAGGTCATGATATGTAAATTCTTTCNAGCANTTACGGGTCGGAGATACGCTCTATTGGTACTGCATCGAATGCCCTCATCTACAGTCATCGGAAATGCACCAAAGCCTTCTTGTCGGTATCCATTCAGGTCAGAACTTAGAAAGTGACCTGCCTCTTTCGCAGCGTTCAAAAATGCTTCGTAAAGAGGGTTAGCAAACTTCCCCTGCGTCGCTNCAACTGGCCCGNAATCCCCGCGATATCGGTAATCCGCATTCGGTTCGAGGCANGTTTCCATACGCTTAAAGTAGGGCAACACACTTTCATAGGACCAGTTTGTNATCGAATCTCCTATAAGTCTCTGCCAGCNGTCATAGTCCATGGCGTTGCCCCGCAAATACACCATGCCATTAATCGCCGACGAACCACCCAATCCGCGCCCACGAGGACAAGCTATCCGTCGATTCTCAAGGCCCGGTTCCGGGTTCGTTCGATAGTTCCAGTTAAATCTATGATCATGCATCGGCAGGCTCAATGCGCTCGGCATGTCTATTAAAATGCTTTGGTTAACTCCCCCTGCTTCTAGTAAGAGCACTTGAACAGAAGAATCTGCACTTAATCGATTTGCGATAACACAACCTGCCGAGCCTGCNCCCACAATCACATAATCGTACGACTCAAGNAGTTGTTCGACAGTTATTAACACCCTATTGTCCTGTAATGTAGGCTGGTCTCATTCGGGAACTGGAAAGAAGCATGCGTAATCTAATCGTTAGGCCATCTAAAGCAAATATCGATTGGTTTATTTTCGTTTCCAGCGCAGTGATCATAATTTGTGTTTGCCTTCCTCTCGTTATTTTTCCGGATAAAGGCGGTGTCGTACTCAAAGAAGCTTTCGACTACGTGACGCATAAGCTGGGTATAACTTATATATTGTTTAGCGTAGCCGCGATCATCTTTCTTCTTTACCTGGCATTTTCTCGGTTTGGCGCCATAGTTCTCGGGAAACAAGATACGCCCGATTTTTCGACTTTTAGCTGGGCCGCCATGCTGTTTTGCGGTGGCATAGGTACGAGTGTTCTTTATTGGGGCACAATCGAGTGGGCCCACTATTACCAAAATCCACCCATGGGCCTCGAAGCAGAATCGAGGGAAGCCCTTCAATGGGCAACCGCTTATCCAATTTTTCATTGGGGTTTTACCGGTTGGGCCCTCTATTGCCTGCCCGCCATAGCAATCGCATACGCCTATCATGTTAGGGGTATAACTTCCCTTACGCTAAGTGCTACGTGTGAACCCATCATCGGAAGATGGAGCCAGCGCTTTCCTGGTCGAATTATCGACTTAACCTATATGGTAGGCCTCGTGGGAGCCGCCAGCACAGGCATAGGACTAACGGTACCCCTCATCGCAGCCTGCCTCGGATGGATGCTCGATATTCCGGATACTTTCGCATTAAAAGTAGGGGTGATTAGCATCGTAACCAGCGTTTTTGCCGTCAGTGTATGGATCGGTCTTGATCGCGGTATCAAGAGACTGAGTAACCTCGCTGTGTCTCTTGCGTTCCTCTTACTAGCTTTCGTACTACTCACCGGGCCCACCCTGTATATATTGGAAGCTGGTACCGCCACACTTGGATTCGTTGTCCAGAATTACATCACGATGAGTACATGGACCGATCCGAATGCAGCTTCTAATTTCGTCGAAACCTGGACCGTATTTTACTGGGCATGGTGGCTGGCATTAGGACCCTTCATGGGAATTTTTATCACTAAAATTTCGGGNGGGAGGACCATTAGGCAGGTGGTGCTCGGATCACTCGGTTATGGGACTTTAGGGACTACACTATTTTTCTTGGTGCTAGGAAACTATGCCGTCNATCTCGAAATCAGCGGCGAATTGGCCGTTTTGCTCGAACTGCAGAACAATGGGGCTGCCCAAGCCGTCACACAAGTGATCGCATCTTTACCGTTAAACCTTTTAGTCATTCCACTCTTTTGCCTCATCTGCGTAATCTTCGCTGCAACCAGCGCAGATTCAGCATCCTACACACTAGCTTCTACAACTACTCAAGTCCTGCCCCAAGGCAGCCATCCTGCCCGATGGAATCGCATCTTTTGGGCATTCGCATTGGGTCTACTACCAATCACTCTCATTCGCATCGGCGGTTTATCTCCTTTGCAATCCGCAGTAACAGTAGTTTCGGTTCCTCTACTCCTGGTCATCCTTTTAATGACAGGGGCGTTGATTCGTTGTCTAAAACGCGATTTCGATGATGAAACGGATAAGCCAGCGAAACCGTTGCCTGACTAGATGCTTTAATAGCTAACGTTGTCACCTAGGTGTTAAAAAGTCGCGACATAGTCTTCAAGAACGTACTTTTCGAATCTAGCAATACAACCGTTCTTAGCTTCGCAGATCCTTTTTCAGTAAATCTCCCTCGTGCTCCCAGGCCGGCCCCGACACCGATCCGGTCTCTAATTCTTGATGCGCTTTCCACAATAGTTGAGGAATGTCTAAAGATTCCGGGCATCGCGGTCCACAATCCCCACATTTAGTACATTTGTCGCCTTTCTCACCAAGAATCCATGCGCCACCAGAGCCCACTTTTTCGTATCTACCTTGGGCGTATTCGGTCATATCAAACGCTTTGTGCATTTGTCGCCAATTCAACACGCCCGGGATGTTTATATTCTCCGGACAAGGCAAACACTGGTTACACACCGTGCAAAAATCATCGGCCAAACGAGATCGGTAAGCACTCTCTACTTGACGCAAAACGGTATCAAAAAGCTCACGCTGATCCCCCGTTCCATCATAGTCTTGAGCAACCAAATTCGACTCAATCTGACTCGGGTTAGCCGGTCCAAACGATAACGTATGGACATTCGGCTGATTTAATAACCACATATGATTGAAATTCATCGGTGCCAGCGGAGCACACGCGTTGGTGAGTTTGGATGTGGGCGCCTGCAAACGTCCTCCTTGGTTATTCGGGCTGATAATAAATACACCCATATCCAACTCAGCGGCTTTTGCTACAACTTCGCGCAATCCCTGATAAAAGTAATAGTAATGCAGGTTGATCGATTCAAATTCGTTCGTATTTACGAGATCCATCACCCCAGTTGGATACCCATGTGTCGAAAAGCCAAAGTGCCGAACCACTCCTTCGGCCATCAATTTACGTACATAACCAAGACAACCGTCATCGCGCATAGCGGGCTGAATCACCGACAGATTTCCTGGGCCATGAAAATCCAAATTGTCTAAATAATCGATTCCCAGGTACTTCATCGATTTGTCAAAGTTACGTTTGAAGTCGTCAGTTTTTGTCGATGGTCCGATCTTAGTGGTCACATAAATTTTTTCGCGGGGTATACGTTTGAGTATTCCTTTGAGCGCCTTGCCGACGCGTTCCTCCGAATTGCCATAGCCACGCGCGGTTTCGAGGTGATTGACACCCAATTCTACAGCCCTTTCAACCGTTGCTATTGCGTTTTCTTCGGGCGTATCTCGTGTGAATTGCATACAACCGAGTGAAAACTGCGACACCATCATTTCGGTCCGACCGAATCGGCGATACTTCATTCGCCCTCCCCGAATGATTATATTTCCAGACCGATCATAGCGTTATTTCTACTCATCGGAACGTAAATCGATCGAAAATAGACAATACAATTCCGACTCTTGCTCCACTCCGACTCCGAGAACCCCGATCTAAAGCCGCACGCGCTCTAAAAATCGATATGATATTCGCTGGTCAAGGATAGGGTACTGTATGGAGTTCGAAATAGTTAAGAACATAGCTGTAATTCGTTTCGATGATCAGAAAGCCAATGCTATCGGACCGATTTTTGTAGACCAGTTAAACAGTGCGTTAGACCAAGCACTAGTAGATGCCGAAGCGGCAGTACTCAGTGGGCGAACCGGAATGTTCTCAGGTGGCTTTGATTTGAATGTATTCAAAAAAGGACCCCTCGCAAGCCAACAGTTAATGTTATCGGGAGCACAATTATTACTGAGACTTTTCACGCTGCCCCTGCCTTTGGTCGTGTCCTGTACTGGACATGCCATAGCGGCAGGAGCCTTTATTCTTCTAACAGCAGACACGAGAATAGGCACAACCGGAAACTTCAAAGTTGGTCTCAATGAGACAGCGATTAATGCGACCTTTCCAACTTTCGGAAGCCAACTTGCTTTAGCTCGTTTAAATCCGTCGTATCTGACGCGTTCGTTCGTACAAGCCGAGCTATTCAATCCTATAGAAGCCATCGCTGCTGGATTTCTTGATCGCGCGGTTGGGTCAGAGACCGTGCTGGAAGAGTCTATCGAAGTAGCGCAACAACTTGCGCAATTACCCACAGACGCCTATGTAAAAAACAAGTTAGACATCCGCAGTCCCTACATCCATGCCATTCAAGAGAGTCTTGGCGTGGATGAATCCTCCTAGTCGGATGCAAAGAGCACATCTCAATGGACCGTCCATAATTTAGATACCCTGTTCCCGAGCACTTTCTATCTTCCCTTGAAGCCTGCGCATTCCTCCCAACCATCTGTCTAGATCACCCGATTTTCGATCCATCCAAGTCTGTGCAATCTCATCCGTGAGTATTAAGAATTCTTCTGCCTTAACCGCCTTTACTACCATTTCGGCCACTTCTTCGGCTTCTTTCACCGGGCCTGCTGCCGAACTGTTTGCAAAAGAAGAATCGCCACCGGTCAACATCGGTGTATTGACGCCCAAGGGTGCAAGCAGCGACGTTCGAATACCTTTGTCATGATAAGTAATGGAAAGCCACTCCGCTAAACCCACGACTCCGTGCTTAGTCACAGCATAGGGAACGTTCCCGTGCGTGGTTAAGATCCCGGCCATAGATGCCGTGTGGACCAAATACCCGTCCCCTCTACTCAGCATAGCTGGTAGGACTGCTCGAACTGCATACACATGGGCCATAAGGTTTACTTGCCACTGCGTATTCCAAACATCGATTTCTGTGTCGAGTATATCGCCACCCGAAGCAACTCCGGCGTTACTAAAAAACAAATCAATCCGACCGAACTCAGCTTCCACGGCTCGTACCAGCGAATTAACATCTGATTCTTGAGCGACATTACATCGAATTCCAATACCATCTATCTCATCAGCCACTGCTTTCGCGCCTGCTTCATTCAAATCAGCGACGATGACGCGGGCGCCTTCTTTCGCAAATGCCCGCGCTGTAGCTGCGCCAATACCGCTAGCTCCGCCAGTAATTACCGTCACCTTACCCGGAAAATCCATGCCATCCTCTCTCGTTTGATCGTATGTACTACCGTAGCGCAGTTAGTCTTTCCGGTAAAAGTGGTTACACTAAACATCCAAGCTAAGTCATCTCCGCAAAAGCACTCTCGGAGTATGACTTGCAATGTTTATCGCACGACCGTAGGCTGCCATATTATGTCGACACCGGATGTTTTCAACACGAAGATGGATCTTGCCGTCGTAGGCAAACACGTGATCATAGAGTGCAAAGGTCAGCATGCGACACTGTCCGAGTACGATCTAAGGACACTTATGATCAACGCCGCCTCGGAAGGTGGAGCGACTATCGTAGGCTGCCATTTCCATACCTTCGGCATTCAGCAGGGGGTGACAGGAGTTGTTCTACTAGCAGAATCCCACATCACAGTGCACACCTGGCCCGAATCGCTGTACGCTGCATTCGACATATTCATGTGTGGTAGGTGCGACCCTCAAGCGGCAGCTGAAGTAATATGTAACAAGTTCCCTAACGATCTAACTAACATGCATTCGTTAGACCGATCAGCCCCGCTCGAATCTAGTCACCTCAGGTTGAAACACACATGAATAGGTCAGCGATCTTCTTTGCGTATCTCGTATTATCGTTACCGTTAATCTCGGGATGCACTTCCAACGAAGAGCGGTACCTCGCGTTCCTTGAAAACCAAATGGTGAGAATCAAGCAAAATTATATAGACCTCGGCGAACACATTAATCGAGGGAACGTAAAAAATGCCCAGATGATTGTGCGTTACGCAGATGAAGTTCTCCGAATTCGTCCGGAACTTCAGGAACTAACGAACGTTCTTCGCACAGAAAGCACTACAGGAGCGACAATCTACCGAGCATTGGATGGACGTATTCGTAACGCACAATCTCGTCTAAGCGGAGCCGTCGATCAGCAAGAGCTTTTAGCAATTGGGACGGAAGCGAATGCACTCGACGAAGCGACAAGACTCGACGAATACAATCGGGCACTAAGTGATCCTCTGAACGTCCTAGCTGACTTGTCCCAGGGGAGCTTACCGCGAGTAGACGCCTTACCATCATCAAAGACCCGAGGAACTAACGGATCTAGTAATTTAGGTACCGGCCAACAGCTGGTTGGAAATCCACACTACGGCCAATGGCGTACCAATTCTTCTGGCAACAGCTTTTGGGCTTGGTACGGNCAATACGCACTTCTCAGTCGTTTTATGGGAGGTGGTCCGATTGGATACGATCGCTGGTCATACGGCCGCAACTACAGTTACTACCATGATTGGGGACGCAACAACTACACATCTCCTAATCTTCGCAATCAGCAAAACAGACTCGAAAATCGAACCAGACAAAAATTTAGATCAGAGGGTAGATCTTTTAATAGCCCTTACGCCACTAAACGCACAGGTGCCACCAATCGAATAAGAAACCAAAAATTGATGGCTTCCAACGCATCTCGAACAAGAGGCGGAAGCGCGTCTTTTCGCGGGTANGGTAGTGGTGGACGAGGGCCAACACGGGGTAAATGAGAGGTTGACTATGTTTGAGTCATTTGACTTATGGATGTGGGGCATCATAGCGATTGATCTCGCGGTAGCCGTCTTCGCGATAATGGCTCTGCGATACGGTGCAGGATTGTTGTTCGGCGTCGACTCCACAAAAGAACTAGCGGAAAAAGATAATCTGGCTTTTGGTTTGACACTTGCAGGCGGAACGATCTCCATAGCTATCATTTTGGCAGCCGCGAGTTCCGGTGATGCAAAAGCGAGTTGGCTCGACGAGCTNGGCACCGTGTCTGCGTACGTTCTAATGGGTGGAGTACTTTTAAAAATAGGAACAGTAATCAACGATCTAGTCGTATTTCATCGATTCTCGGTTCGACTCTCAATAACACAAAAAAATGTTGCGGCCGGGACTGTTCAAGCTGCCAACTTCATCGCCTTGGGGTTACTAATTAAAGGGGCAATCGATTGGGTTGACGGTCCGCTCACTCAAGCACTCATTTCAGTAGCGATTGTTTTTTTCCTAGCCCAAATTGTCGTCATCGGAGTGACCCGTTTACGATCCTATATATATGCTCGTCGCCACGACGGTGCNCGCCTTCAAGATGCATTATCAAACGGTAATACAGCACTTGCCGTTCGATACGCTGGACACTTGCTAGGTACCGCGCTCTCCGCTTCAGCAGCAGGTGGAATGGTTCAATATTTGATNGGATTTCATATCAACGCCTATGTGTCGTGGATTGCTTGGGCAGTAGTACTTGCGGCAATACTCAGCCTACTTTCCATAATGGCACAGCGGATCATTCTCCTTGGTATTGACGTCATCAGAGAAGTGGATGAGGAAAAAAATATTGGTGTCGCTGCGATCGAAGCGGCAATCTTTGTAGGGTTTGGCTTGATCATTCAGGCAGTCGTCGGCTAATTGTTACACCAAGTCTAGAGACTGGCTAGCATGGCCTCCGAAGTAAATAAAAGACGTCACGATATAGTTTTGGTTTTCACTATGGCTATATTGGCTGCATGCGGTCTAGTCTATGAATATCTGATGGCACATTTTGCCGGTCGAATACTTGGCTCCGTAGAACCAACGATTTACGCAATGATCGGCCTCATGATAGTAGCCATGGGCGTAGGGGCATTCTCAGCCAAATGGATTAACTCGATCTATCAAAGTTTTGCCTGGGTTGAGCTCACCATTGGACTACTCGGAGGCATATCGATCTTAGTCATGAGTGCATCGGTCGCGTTCGTCTACTTGCTTCCCCAATGGATTCAATCCACTTATGGCATCGATTTCTCCATCGAATTAGCTGGAGGCTTTATTGAAACATTACGTCTGTCTTCAAAAATCTTNCCGTACGCTTTCGGATTTGTAATCGGTTTTTTTGTAGGTATGGAGATACCTCTGATCGCNCGTATCCGTGAAAATATCCACGGAAAACACCTCGAGCATAATCTCGGGACCATGTACGGCGCCGATTATATCGGCGCTGGTATTGGAGCTGCCATATGGATAACAGTCTGTCTCAAGGTACCAGTGACCTACGCAGCAGTAGGCACTGCGGGGATTAANGTATTAGTGGGCCTGATCTTTCTTTATATNTACCGACATAAAATCAATCATGTATTGCCNTTATGGATCGGACACGGTGCCGTTGCATTAGTTCTATTTATTATGGCGGTTTATGGGGTTCAATGGATGTCTCGATTAAACGATACCCTATTCAAAGATGACGTAGTCTATCAAGTTCAAACGCCGTATCAGAATGTCGTTATTACTGAAAGAACCATCAATGCTAACGCCCCCAAAATAACCAGTCTCTATATTAACGGTCGACTTCAATTCGCCAGTAATGACGAACGAATCTTCCATGCGTACTTAACCACGCCCGTCATGTTAGCAGCTAATCGAAATGCCCATCTACTCATCATAGGCGGAGGCGACGGGCTCGCGTTACGTGACTTACTAAAATGGAACCCTCGCTCCATAACCCTCATTGACCTAGACTCTCAATTAATTGACCTCTTCTCCGGAAACGATCTAAAAGCCCCTCAAACAGTTTCCGAAACACTGACTACGATAAATCGAAACGCGTTTGATGATTCGAGAGTTACGGTTATCCGAGAAGATGCATTCGTAGAAATCGAAAACCAAATTGAGGAAATAGCTTCTGGCGCGCCACATTACGACGCCATTGTTATTGATCTGCCAGACCCCAGCCATCCTGATCTGAATAAGCTTTATAGTAGTTTTTTCTACTCCCGAATTCGAAACATACTCACAGCGGACGGCGCTATCGGTATTCAGTCGACATCGCCTTACCATGCAAAAGAAGCCTTCCAGGCCATCGGAAAAACATTGGCCGACGCTGGCTTTTTAGTAGATCAATATCACGCCAATGTTCCCAGTTTTGGAGAATGGGGTTGGACCCTCGGAACTCTCACGGGGGCAAGCGGGTTAACCCGAATTGAAAGAGCCCAAAAAAAGATTCATGACAACCATTTATTGAGCAAGGGCGAGATCCTCGCGTCTTTTATCTTTCCATCAAATTTCTACGACAATATTGGGAACATCCAAATAAATCATCTCGGTAGTCATGCGATTTTTCAATACCACCAACGTGCATGGCAGCAATACCAAGGGACGTTTTACGCAGGCGAATAAATTAGGAATCAGATTGACATAGGACATATTATGTCGTATGTTTCCCCTCCACGAATGTTGGAGTTGGACATGGATCTTGAAGAACTAGCTTATCGGCTAAATGCTTTCCAGGGGGAGGAAGGTACAACGTTCGACGCATTGGTCACTGAAGAAAATATTCTCGAAGTTAGTTGTTCTAACAATGATGAATTTCCAATACACATTACAACAACCGAAACACAGATTCTTTCGGTTTCTCCATTATTTACAACCGCAGAGGTGGAGCCGGGTAATAGTCATGAGCTGAACGAGATCTTCTTGCGACTGAGTCCAGCTGTACCACTGTCGTCGATTGGTCTTCAGGGTTCAACCTACATTCTTTTCGGTTCAATGGCATTAGATACACGTTTCGAAAACATCGCGCATGAACTTGAAATTCAAGCTGAAAATACCGTTGACGTTCTCGAGGCTGTTGAGCATTTGCTCGCCTAAACATAACAAATAGAGAGGCAACTATGGGCGTACTAAAAGATCTTTTTGCTGCAGTGAAGGGTGGTGCTAACGAAGTTGGCGAAGCAATTATTGATGCAAATGCAATTCGAATTCTCGAGCAAGAAATACGCGATGCAGAAAATGCAATTAACAGCTCGAAGCAAAGCTTAACACGTATGAAGAGCACCGATATTCGTCTTAAGCGGGAGATACACGCTCTAAGCGAGGATGTTAAAGATTACGAGGAAAAAGCCATCGCCGCATTGGAAGCTGAAGAAGAAAGCCTAGCTGTGGAAGTTGCCGAGCGTATTGCTGAAATAGAAAGCGAACACAACGAAAAGTCTATAGAACAAGCAGCTCTAGAGAGCGAAATCGATAAAATTCATAAAATGATTAAAGCGCGCGAACATACTATTCAAAAGAATAAAAGGGAACTCGACAAGGTTCGAACCGTAAAGGAGTTACAGCGTGCAACTGAAAGTGTGTCGTCGAATTTTGCAGCGACAGGAACTAGCCAACATAGAGTCGCCAAAGCCCTGGAGCGGGTAAAAAGCAAGCAACAAAATTGGCAAGATCGTATGGAAGCAGGTGATTGGATGAGCGAGGCGGATGCTAATAGTGATCTCGATGCCAAACTTAAAGCCAAAGGAATAGGCAATTCCGAGACTGGTGGAGCCAGTGACGTACTCGCTCGACTTAAAGCGAAGAAAGGTGGTTAAACCTTGATCTTACGTAAATTTTTTGGAGGCAAAAAAGAAACAAAGAATAGCGGAAAACGTAACCTAGTTTCTGTCTGTCAATTGCTGCCTGGTGATCTCGTTACATTTAAACACCGCCAGGTCATACCCCCAGCACTTCAAGGAAGTACTCTAGAAATTACTACAGTCGGTACGTATCAATACGACGATGGCCAATACCTTGAACTCTCATTAGTCAGTGAAAATAAGACAAAATATCTTATGGGAGTGGATCCACAGGATATTCATGCTGACTTTGACCTTTCTATAAGTATCCCGCGAAATGACGTACTAACTATTTTCGATGCAGACGATTTTTCTGACTTGTGGGACGAAGACATTTTCTCGGAACTCGTAACGCAACGGACTCCTTCCCTCTACGAAGGCTGGTTAGATGAAAAGTACGTGCAAACTATTTGCAACAGTACAGGATATTTTCACAACCGCGATTGCCGTAACGAGCAGTTATCCGTGTATGAAGATGATGGTAGTGAGGAATTTAGATATCACGAAGCTCAAGGAATTAACGATTCATTCACTATAACGGTAGAAGTATGGGGTGACGGCGAAACTGACGTGACAGCAGATGTGACATGTCCCAGTAATACGATCGAAAATCTGTGGCCCGGTAATTAATTGATGGCACACAAGCAACCCGAGCGCTTCAAAGCAGAACAGCAAGCACTTCGTAAGGTTCAAGTACATTTTGAATTCCAACAAGAATTGATGCACCGGGTGCGAACGGAGGCCGCCCACCATAAACTTTCACCTTCAGACTATGTTCGCAAGGTTGTCGGCCTTCCATACTCGAAGATACAACGTCCAAGGATTAGTCTTTCCTTTTCTGAAGTGGATATGAGCATACTCGCCGACAAATACTCCGTAGAACCAAATACGTTGGTATTAAAAAAACATGTCGCTAATGAAATTGAGACTTTTTTCAAAAATCGTTGAGACAGTTATCTTTTTGCGACCCTGAAGATAGCCTGATGCTGAATCTGAGCAAAAACGGTTTCTTTCTGGTCGATCAAAGCGGTGTCATTCACAATGTAATGATGCCCCTTCCGTTCATAAACTTCCGAGCAAATACCTGCAATGCGGACAGGGCCTTCAGCACGGAGTGCAACTAAATGCTGTATTTTGCTCCGGGTATGTATCGCAGGGCCATACTCGTAGGAATGATGTAACCAATGTATAGGTTGTTCTGCTATCCATGCGGGATGGACAATCGGTTCAGATCCCAGGAAAACTTCCACACTCTCCCTAAGTTTGTTAGTACAGTATAAGTTGGCTATTTTACTATTCAGTGACACCTCAAGAGTACGAAGAGATTTTCCTACAGGTGCATCTTCTAATGTTAGCGTGGGAAGTCGATCCTCGAACCTATCGACTTGAAAATTCGTAGGCCTCTTCAAGGTTTCCAGCCACGGTGCGTCACCCAAACCTAGAACACCTCCAAAACAGTCCGATCCGTCAGTTAGTTTTGTTACCGATATTTTTTTCCCCGAATCTACACGGACAACTAACTCATCGCCCGGATAAATTGGTCGTTTGAAAGATATATCTGCCCATCCATGAGATAACCAATCCTGTCCTAAAGCATCAATAATCGTTTTGGCACACCAACCATACGCCGTAACACCACCTACAAGGGCTGCGCTAAAGCCATATTTTTTTGCTCCCATCGTCGAATGAATAGCATTCGGTTTCGACTGGTCCGGATCTTCCATAAATGCAGTAATTTGAGATTCGCTCAACAAAACGACTATCCTTTTATTAATTCTTCTCTATTCGAAAGCCAGATAACGGAAAGCGCGTTCCCTTCGAATCTATTAACAATCCCCGATCATGCAGTTGAGGGCAGCTCAATAAATCGTCGACAAACTGAACCAGAGCAAATGTTAGGTGCAGTTTCTCTGCTTCCGCAAACCAAAACGCAGCCGAGTGTGAAGCAAAAGCACCAATCATTAAGCCTACGTACTCGTCCCAATTGTCCATTCGGCCTTCAGCTGTTGAAAACCGCTCATCAGCGAGTCGATCCTCCCCGGTTAATTTCGCGACCCCATCCATCGCAACATTCATGACGGCTCCCGGCGCGCAATAGAGAAAACCATCAGCCGTAGGAACCATCCGCAAAGCATACTTAACACGCGATTCGCGACCAGCCACCTCCCCAGTCGATGCGTACCTCCCGGTTTCACTCTGAACAAATGTGGTAAGTACATCTGCTAATGCAAAATCTATCCGAATCGAATGCCCCACTCGGCTGCATTCCATATAGGCAGCCATGGCAGTAGCAGCGGCTGCGAGACCTCCGGTCATTTCCGCCGCGTACGGCGGTAATTGTTGAGGCGGTTGATCGTACTCCCCCGTGACACTCATAAATCCGCTAGTCGCCTGCAATTCCAGATCATCCCAGCTTCGTGGATCGCCCATACCCCACCCACTAATGACCAAGACGACACCAGGTCCTTGTACTGCGGCCACTCGTTCATCTCCGATAACGATATCAGCCTGCTCTACCAATTCCGTTAGTGTTTTGTCAGTTTCGATCTTGCCGTAGTCAAGATAGGCATTCGCTGCGCCCTTCCCTTGCCCCCACCGATAGTCTCGTTTTACCGGAGATCCAACTCGTATGACTTTCCAACCAAGAGCGGCAAATTGACGGCTCGCTTGGGCCACTGCGACTGAACCGGAGACTTCCACTACACATCTGTTAAACGACGCTTTATAGGTTCCTGTAAAAGACCAAGTCGGAGTTAGTGGCTCTTGCTGTAATTGTTTCCAATTTTCAAAATCTGGATCGATACGATCCAACATACCCCGCTCAATCGCTGTTTGGATATCCGACTTTGGACTAATACTGAAATCCAGGGGTACTTCTCCAACCACATCGTTTTCACACAATTTATTGATTTGGTCGGGCGACATCTGAGCAATATCTTGTAATGTGGCGCGATTATGCTGNCCAACNGNATCCGCNACCCATACATCAGCTCCCCCACCCCATACTGGTGCAGAAGTTAATCCTTGAGGAGTCGGGACGAAACAGCCTCTACGCCACTTTCTTGTGTCTCGAAGCACCTCGGCGACGTCTGACACCGCAATCTCTGAAGTGCCGATCGGTTCTGGTATTTCCGCACCGGCCGCACGCTCTGCTAAAACACACCCTATATGTGCAACTCCAGTCTCGTACAAGGAAACTTCAACATGTTGAGAGCCGGACGACTTCTGTCGTTTCTCGAGTGCCCCTAAAACAGCAAATAACAAATAGAGACCGCACACATTGTCTGCATAAGTTATCGTACCCGGGCGACCCGGAGTTAATGCACCTGGCTCACCAATCATAGAATTCTGCCCCGACATCGCCTCCGCCCCGGGGCCAAACAAGGGTCGATCCGCCCACGGACCCGTCGTACCAAAGCCGGTGACCGCGCAATAAATAAGGTTCTTATTTCGACTAGAAAGACTATCAAAATCTAACCCGTACTTACGCATAACACGAGGAGTAAAATTATGCGCAACAATATCTACGCCATCCGATAACTGTCTAAATACTTCCGGTCCTTCCGGGTGTGAAAGATCTAGGCCAATCATCTTTTTGTTGCGGTAATAGTGGATTTCCTGCAGAACTCCTANCGGCCGTTTGTGTGACTGGACACGAATCACTTCTGCTCCTAAATCCGCTAGATGACGGGTGGCAAATGGCAACGCTGCTGCCTGTTCCATGGATAGGATTCGAATCCCTTCTAAGGGTCTCATTTATTAAACATCCGGTTGAAATTCCAAGTTTGTACAATAAAAAATCATCTCGCTCATTTGAACTATTTCAGGTCTCAATTAGTAGCATAAGCCGGTTATACAATTTAGTAATGGTGATTCGTCGAGCCAATTTCNCCGAATGCGANATCTCAATACGAGTAAGTCGGGAANACTACATCCGCTGCAATTGAGCTGACTCTACTTTCATTGTTACGTTTTGCACAAAAATACCGCTATCCGCCGCAAGTGTACGNAAGGCGGTCGNGTTTCGATCAAGACGTANCAGATCGATCCGGTATTGNTTTTTTTTGAGATTTGACTGAATGACATCAACTGCTACAACTACGTTAGACATATCAAATGCCGTCAAATTAGTAATGCCAACAACAATATTTGGAGCAATTCCCTCCACACGAACACTCACAAAATCGTCTGGATTACGCGCCAAATCAATTCGAACAGCAGCTCTTGTAGCTTCTCGNCCTGAAACCGATTCTGAGCTCGCTGCNTTCCGGTAGTAATCAAGAGCAACATCGAACTCTCCATCCTGTTCGGAAATTTTCCCTAGTTCATATAGAGCCTCAGAGGTAGGTAAAAGCCCCACGGATTTCAAAAAATCCGTTTTTGCCGGAAGGNTCTCNTTCAANCGTATACGCGCCAAACCCCGTCCAAGGAAACTAGCAAAATGATCAGAAAGTTGGATTGCTCGGTCATAATCACTTACCGATGCAGCAAACTCGCCTCTTTCGAACCGTATATCGCCCCGCAGCGTATGGAATATTGAATCCTCATCCTCAATCTTGATCGCCTCATTGATTGTCTCTTCAGCTTCTAATAGATGCCCATTTGTGAAAGCTTGTCGCGCCTTCGCGTATTTCTCATAGGCCGGCTTCTTCTGATCTATGTAACTAATGGCATCTTGGTATTGTTGGACACCAGTGATCGTTCCGATTTGGGCAGTGATCTGCATTGAATCTAGTTTCTTCTGGTTGCGTTTCACACGCTCTTGCGAGGGCGGATGTGTTGAAAACAATCCTGACAACCATGTTTTTTCTCGATTATTAGAAAGACGAACAAATGTCTTTTGTAAGTCCACGGCCGCACCCGGATCGTATCCCGCGTTGGACATGAACTGCATCCCATACTGATCCGCTTCAAATTCGGCTTCACGCGAATATTTCTGTTGAATAAGCTGTGATCCTAGCTGCGCACCACCAACAACTAATCGACCATATTCAGATTTTTTAGAGGCGATAGAAGCCGCGAGTAACCCGCCCTGCAACAACATTCCTCGCTCAATCCNGCGAGCACCNTGTCGGGCCGCTGAGTGTGCTATCTCGTGAGCAAGAACCGCCGCTAGCTCTGCTTCACTCCTTAATTCCATTAGTAGGCCTCTATTTANTGCNATTTTACCTCCGGGCAAGGCCCATGCATTAGGCGTGGAATTGTTTACTACAACAAACTCATAAGGCNGATCAACTCCACTCACTTCAGCTATTCGGTGTCCTACCCGTTGAACATAGCGTTCGAGGGCCAAGTCAACGGAATACGTCCCTCCCTGGATTTGCTGAGTAGATCCGTACTGTTCAGTACCAATAGCTATCTCTTGGTCCTGCGTTACAACCCCGAGCTCCCGCTTTCCAGTGACCGGGTTCACCAAACACGACGTAAGAAAAAAAAGACTACCTATGAGAAGAATAGGCAGCAGAGGAATCTTGTTTTTTTGCATAAAACTACCGCACACTACTAGTCATGTAGATTACGTCTAAACCAGAATTATTCCATAATCTTTTCATAATTCATGTGTATTCTAACACTCGAACCGGTTGGGAAGTCGACGCTAGTCTTTTGCGGTTCAGCTAACACTTACTCTCTTTAGTTCGTTAAAGGCCCCGATAGAAATGTCGGGGCTTATTTTTTTACTCAATAATAAAATGAAACTATTTATTCAATTCTTAGATTGTTAGTAGGCTATAATCCTTCGTCGCGAAATTCTCGCATCTGCTATCAGGAGATTTATGAAGTATTTACACACCATGATACGCGTAACCGATATAGACGCATCGCTCAATTTCTTCAAACTGTTAGGGTTGTCTGAATTAAGACGCATCGATAATGATCAGGGCAAATTCTCGCTGATTTTCTTGGCAGCCCCCGGAGACGAAGACGCGCAAGTGGAACTAACGTACAACTGGGAACCAGAAAATCTTTCCGGTGGACGTAATTTCGGTCACCTAGCCTACCATGTAGAGGACATCTACGAAACATGCCAAAAGTTAATGGATGCCGGCGTTACAATTAATCGTCCGCCACGCGACGGGCATATGGCTTTTGTTCGATCACCCGACGACATATCAATAGAAATATTGCAGGACGGTGGTGCCAAATCCCCGGTGGAACCCTGGAAATCGATGCCTAACGTAGGGGAGTGGTAAGCAACCCTACGACTACATGCCTCGATATCGGCTTACCAATCAACCCAAACCGTATCGCTCAAAATAATTTCACTGACAAGTACTGAGTGTGCTCACTTGAAAGAGGACAGTTGCCCTCAATAAGACTAGTGTCATATATACGAAACCGGCTTTTTTGGAAAACACACTTTATTCTCTAGCAGAAGTCATTCCCGAGAGAATCATAATCATCGATTCTAGAACAACACGTCCGCTCTGCGCTCTGGTGCGTTATTCTACGTAAACATAATTTATTACAGTGAAACAGATCCATGACAGTGTCACTAGGAGTCCATATTGGCCAACAGAACATTTCCATGGTCGAGCTACGCAAGCTATGGAAGAAACTAGACAGCTCCGGCGTCGATTGGATATCTCTGTGGGACCATTTCTACGAAGCCCCTTACCAGAATGGTGAGGGAGACCACTTCGAAGCTTTGACAACTTTGGCGACATTAGCGGCAGATACGTCCCATGCAAAAATAGGGTGTCTGGTATTCTATGTCGGCTACAGAAACCCTGCCTTATTGGCTAAGGCAGCATCAACGCTCGACCACATTTCAAACGGTCGGTTCGAACTTGGTATTGGCGCAGGCTGGCATATCTGGGAAGCTCGATCATACGGTTACGCCTTTCCTGATATAGGAACACGCCTTGATATGCTCGACGAAGCCGCTGAAATCATAGGCCGACTTTTACAGGAACCTAATACCACTTTCTCCGGCCGACATTTCCAAGTGGATAATGCAACGTGCGAACCCAAACCATTGCAGAAAAAAATGCCGCTATGGATAGGTGGCCGCGGAGAAAAAAAGACCTTAGAAATAGTAGCGCGGAGAGCCGATGGATGGAATGCGGCATACGTTAGTCCGTCCGATTTTCTCCATTTAAATCAAGTCCTCAATGAATGGTGCGGGGAACACAACCGAGCACCAGAATCTATTCGACGAGGTGTCAACATCGCTTTTGCCATGGCAACGACACCACAAAAGGTCAAGTTAGAACGACAGCGTCTGCGCGACCAATGGGCAAACAATCCGGCCCAAATCGAGTCCGGCGCTCTAATTTGTACCCCCGAACAGGCAGCTGAACGCATATGCGAATACATTGATGCCGGCGCGGAAGCAGTGAACATCGCGTTAAGAGCACCTTGGGATGAGGAGGCTTTAGAAAAATACCTCGGCGAGGTTATCCCCGAGGTGCGTAAAGCCACATTATAGCGCTAGCCATCATTTTTTAAGGCTTTGGCAAAAGCCAGAACGCGTTGTGCTTCGGCGTAATGTAAGTTTTCAACCAATGTCCCGTCCAAAACGGCAACGCCTTCCCCTTTTGCTTTGGCATCCGACCACGCACTCACCACCTTCTCAGCATTCTGTATATCGCTACTTTCGATTCCAAAAATATCATTCGCCAAGGCGATTTGGCTCGGGTGTATAAGCGTTTTTCCATCAAATCCAAGGTCACGACCCTGGCGACAAATTTCCTCAAAGTCTTTCAAATTCTGAAACTCAAGATGTACACCGTCCAAGACGATTTTCCCACACGCACGGGCTGACAACACACAATGTGACAGTGCGTAAATCAGTCCACGCCGATCACTAGTATGCCGACCACGAGTTTCTTTAATTAGATCACTCGTGCCCATAACTAACACATCAACATCAAGCTGCGCTAACGAAGACGCATTTAACACCCCTCTAGGAGTCTCTACCATAATCCATATCGGTAATCCTGGATTAATAGCATCAACTTCAGAACGAATTCGCCGTACATCTTCCTCCGTTTCAATTTTTGGGAACAATAGTCCATCTACATTATCTACGGCCGCACAAAGGCGCACATCATCCTGAAACCAAGGAGTCTCTATTCCATTGCACCGTATTATTAGCTCCCGCCTTGCATAACCGCCTTTACTCGTTTGAGCTACAACTTGTTGTCTCGCTATTTCCTTCGCATTGACAGAGACTGCATCTTCAAGATCAAAGATCACGACATCGCACGCGAGGACACGTGCTTTATCCATTGCACGCAAGTTCGCACCCGGCATAAATAAAGCGGATATCCTTGGGACTATCAACTCGGTCATATGTTTTTCCCTCCTTGCCGCAGGAGGCCTTTCAATTTGGCTTTTCGAATCGAGCGGTTCTCTCGTCGTAACCTATTCGTTTCGTCGTCGGCTTTCGACTGATTAGTAAATTCCGAAATTATCGGGATTAGCAAAAACGCTGCTATCAAATGAGAAGCGTGGTTTTCTGAAATTCCTGAGAAATCCAACCCGGGAGCACTATTTAAAAAATAACCTAAAAAGAAAAACATCAGTCCGCTGGATATAACAGCAAAGAGCGACACTATCGCAGTATAAGTCCAAATTCTAAGTGACAGTATTGAGAGCACAATGGCAATTAAACAAGCACCTACGCTCCATTTATCCTGGATAGGGACCAGTACAAAGTATACAAAAACTAACCCAATCACACTGTTAACGAACTGCATACCACTAAAGGCTCCTTCAACATAAGTGACAGAGGTCATAATTTTTCGAAATAGATTTCGCCGGAAGTTGATTAGCACGACGATCTCTATTTAGCTAGCATGACTATGCTTACTTATGTGTCAATTTAATAGACTAAATCCATTCTATCTCGCATAACAATTTTAGCTCAAATGACAAAACCCCCTAACATCAGCATTATCAAATAAGGAGTACATCATGGCATTTAAAGGTGTAGACGAAGCAAAGTTCGGAGTGTCCATCTTCCCGACCGACTATTCTATCAAACCTGTTGAAATTGCAAAAGAAGCTGAAGCCCGAGGATTTCAAAGCTTGTTTTTTCCGGAGCATACACACATTCCGACTAACCGAAACACTCCCTTTCCAGGTGGTGGCGAACTACCAAAACAATATTGGCATAGTCACGACCCCTTTGTGGCCCTCGGTGCTTGTGCTGCTGTAACTAGTGAAATACGTTTGGGCACCGGCATCTGCCTAATTATTGAACGTGACCCAATAACAACCGCTAAAGAAATTGCGTCTCTGGATATGATTTCAAATGGCCGAACTATCATCGGTATAGGGGCAGGCTGGAACCGAGAAGAGATGGAAAACCATGGTGCCGACTTTAAGAACCGTTGGCAGATCGTAAAAGAAAAAGTCGAGGCAATGCGTGCCATATGGACCAATGAAGAACCCGAATATCACGGAAAATATGTAGATTTTGATCCAATTTGGTCATACCCAAAGCCTATTCAAAACGGAGGACCTCCCATATGGATGGGTGCAAACTCGAAGTGGGTATTTGAGCGTATCGCCGATTATGCAGATGGCTGGATGCCCATCGGGGGCCTAGGTTCAGGCAACATGAATCGTTTAAAAGAAGCATTGGACAGCAAAAACCGTAAAATAGAAGACCTTACACTGGCACTGTTCGGGGGTCCAAAAGACAGGGCACAAATCGTTGGCAGGATTGAACAAGGGTTCGATGAGGTGATCTTTAGCTTGCCATCGGAGGGCCCAGATCAGGTACTACCACTACTGGATGAATATGCAGATATCGTAAAATCTGTTCGCGGATAACCGATCTAAGTAAACAGTTTTCACAATCTGATCAAAGGATCATTTCCACGCATGGCTAACAACAAACACCTTCTCATCGTTTACCACACAAAGACGGGTAACACTGGACGCCTCGCCGAAGCAGTGATTTCTGGAGCTAATGATCCGTTATTTACCACCGTTGATGTTGTATCTAAACGAGCCCAGGATTCAGGACCAACCGATTTGCTCTGGGCAAACGCTTTGTTATTAGGAACGCCCGAAAATTTCGGTTATATGTCAGGGGCAATGAAAGACTTTCTAGATCGTACTTTTTATGAAGTGGAGGGACAGATACAACCTCTACCTTATTCGGTATTTATAAGTGCTGGAAACGACGGTTCAGGAGCTCTTCGTGCGATCCGACGGATTGCCAACGGATATCCGTTCACGGAAGTTCAGGAGCCTCTGATCGTAAAAGGGGAAATTAGAACAACTGATCTAAATAATGCCATGGAGCTCGGAATGTCAATTGCAGCTGGACTAGACGCTGGTATCTATTAGGGTTACCACATAGATAAGGTGTCATTGTTGATAATGAGATACGAGACAAAGCCTTTTCCTAAATCAATTTATCCAATAGAGAACTCTAATGCAGCCAAGCGATAAGAATAAAATTGCTCACGCCTTCAGTCGCACTTTCTTTATGCCGCATATCGCTGATACGGATCAACTTCTAAACCAGGATGAAATCGATTTCTTCACTCATAATGGTTTTTTAGTGAAAGAATCCTTGTTAGATGACAATCAAGTCGATTCGGCCATGCATTTGGTTTGGAACCATCTGATCGAAACCGTACCTATAAAAGGAGGAGCAGAAAAACAGCTGTCTAGAGACGACCATAGCAGCTGGCTAAATCCTCAATGGAAGAAGATGCCTGATCACCCAACTTCAGGTCCTTTTCAGGGTCGGCAACCACGCGAATACTACCCAAACGGGATCGTCAAATTACATGACATTGGGTCTCATCCATTACTAGTCGATCTGGTTCCAAACAACCCCAGAGTAAGGGCGATTGCTGAACGTATGCTAGGCAAGAAATTACGGAAAAGTTCTCGGACACGGGGTGTCTACGCTGTATTCCCTACAACGCCCAGCCGAAAAGATGGACAATCTAAATTAGGACCACATACCGACCAGGTATGCCAACAACTTAACGCCTGCGCCTATCTTGAAAATGTCACTGAACGAACTGGTGGCTTCACCATCTATCCAGGAAGTCATAAAAAAATATTCCATCAACACAGATTCCAGTCGAACTGGTCACCAACAAGTAGCTATCAAGAGACCGTGCAACAGATAGCAAAGGAGACTATTCCTTTTGAAGTATGTGCCCCCAAAGGATCCGTCATATTTTGGCACGGTCGCCTTGTTCATTCCGTAGGTATTCACAACACAAAAAATATCCGATGGGCCCTTTTCGCTGACTTTACCCATGAGAAGCCCACACTAGCCGATAGCGAGCACCGTAAACTTCTGCAATACGAGTGGTTCAAGGATACAAAACTTTTTACGCAAGACTCACGAGTTTCTCAAAATATGTGGAAAGACTGGGCCATCGGACCCAAATAACCCTTGCAAATAGCCGCAGCTGATTTGTAATTCGGAACCGTCAATATCGGTAGAAGTTCGACCAACTTATAACGTGGCAGGGTATAGTGCATCCCGGATTCAAGCTTTGTAGGACTTCACTTTTTGACCCAACGTACTGCAACCGCAATCAATAGTATCAACGACATCGATTCGAGCGACTGGAATCAATGCGCTAATCCAGAACAAATGGAATACAACCCTTTTCTTGATCACCGTTTTATAAAAGCATTAGAGGATAGCGGAAGTGCCAATTCGAATACTGGTTGGCAACCTTTTCATACAATAATGCGAGACAAGGGACGCGTTGTTGGGGTAGTACCCGCGTACCTAAAATCGCATTCGCAAGGTGAATACGTATTCGATGGAGCATGGGCTGATGCATGGTATCGAGCTGGTGGAGAGTACTACCCTAAATTACAAATTAGTATTCCCTTTACACCCGCAACGGGAAGGCGGCTGCTGGTTGCCACTCCACTCGACAATACTCAGTCGATCCAAGAAGTAGAGGCGCAGTTACTTAGCGCAACCCTCCAGATTGCTCAAAAAATACAAGTTAGCTCACTGCACATTACCTTTATGCCCAAGAATCAGTGGGAAAACGCTGGCAAATTAGGTCTTTTGAAGCGTGTCGACACCCAGTTCCACTGGACAAATGCAAATTACGATAGTTTTGAAGATTTCCTTCGGGCGTTATCTAGCAAAAAGCGTAAAAACATTCGAAGAGAACGACGAGGAGCCTTAGAGAATAATATCGAAATCGAGTGGATTACCGGATCGGACCTAACTGAATCCCATTGGGACGCGTTCTACCAATTCTATGTCGACACTGGAAATCGTAAGTGGGGAACTCCCTACCTGACACGAGCGTTCTTCAGCATGCTTTCCGAAACCATGCCGGACGAAACTTTACTGATTATGTGTAAACGCGAAGGCAAGTATATTGCAGGCGCAATTAACTTCATCGGTTCGAACACGCTGTTCGGACGAAATTGGGGTTGTATCGAGGATCATAGATTTCTTCACTTCGAAACCTGTTACTACCAAGCTATCGATTTTGCTATCCAACATGGAATTAATAGAGTCGAGGCTGGAGCACAAGGAGGTCATAAAATCGCCAGGGGTTACATGCCACAACAAACTTACTCCGCCCACTGGATTAGAAATTCTGAGTTTCGCGATGCGATAAAAAACTACCTAAATAGTGAAGAGAGCTTTGTCCAACAAGATATCGATTGGATAGAAAAGCATACTCCATTCCGAAAGGATCTTGACTTAACGAATTACCATAAAAAATTGGATTAACTTCTATCTATTCCTAAATCCAAGATTAGCTTATCTAGGTAGTTTTGAATTTTCTGAATATTTATCGGCCCTATGCGCAGTAGTTGTTTTTGTAAAGGCGACAAGCTCTCAAGTTTCGGATCCTTGAAAACATATAGGACATTGGGCCGAATCAACATAATGTCGCTATGCAGCAACGGGGTGGTGGATACCTCTTTCGTAAGCTCTATTAACAATCCACGAAATGATTCTTGACTACCAAGATTTATTAATGCCTCAGAAAAAAGCGGCTCACACGTCCTCATAACCTTTGCAACAGAATCTGAGTCAAATGCGACCAACATCTCAACGAGACTATCGAAACGAGCGTAATTTGCGGAGGCAATAAAGTATTCTTCATCGAGTTCTGTCGTTAAAAATGTTCCGTTGGATTTCAATAGCAATCGTACAAAACGCGGTACTTGTCCATTCGAAAACGTAACCAGTACTTCCGATAGCAGAGAAATCAAGTCCTCTTGTTCCAACCAGCCTGAAATACGGGGATCAGAAACCGGAATCTCTCGGATCAAACTTCGTACAAATCGATCGCTGTTAGAAAGATGTGGTAGGGCGGTGCCTTTAGACGGGCGCCGTTGTCGAAGACTCGGGTGGTCTAACTTCTCTCGGCCCAATGACCTAGTGGGAAACTGCTCCTCGCGACTGTTTTTCTGAATGGATCCAACTTTTTTCGGAGAAGGAGTCGAGTCTAACGTAAGACTTTCGCCATCAACGGATAAATTGCCGTTCTCTGAAGACCTCCACGGATCAAATATCAAAATCAAGACTACGGTAAAGACCAGAACTGCTACAGCCCAACCCGTAATTTTTATTCCCACCAGATGAAAGCCTCTCTACAGACTATGTTTTCAAAATAAATAGAGTCGGAATACGCATGTAACCAAAATCAACTATGATAGTAGTACCACTTTGCTTCCAGAATAATGTGAAAAAAAGTTCTATCAAAGCTATATCAAATATTGAATTCCCCTTAAACACGGAAATCGAAGTCAACGGATGGGTCAGATCACGCCGAACTTCCAAAGGCGGGTTCTCCTTTATCGAGATTCATGACGGTTCGTGTTTTCAAGCATTACAGGCAATTGCGGACAAGACACTCGATAATTATTCCGAAATCACGGAACTAACCACCGGATGTGCCGTTACTGCCGAGGGCAGGTTGGTAATGTCGCCAGGTAAAACCCAAGACCGGGAACTACAAATCTCAAAATTAGTTGTCGTGGGTAAAGTAGAAGATACCGAATCGTATCCGATCTCCAAGAAACGTCATACTTTTGAGTATTTGAGATCAGTCGCTCATTTGCGTCCACGAACCAACACGTTTGGCGCGGTTACTCGGGTACGAAACGCAATCTCGCAGGCTGTTCACGAATACTTTTCCGAAAACGAATTTGTATGGATTAGCACACCCATCATAACGGGTAGTGATTGCGAAGGAGCTGGCGAGTTATTTCGCGTGAGCACATTGGATTCCCTCAATGGGACAGACAATGACCATAGAGACGATTTTTTTGGACGGGAGACTTTCTTAACTGTTTCTGGTCAACTTAATGTGGAACCATATTGCCTTTCTTTAAGTAAGGTCTACACATTCGGGCCCACCTTCCGAGCTGAAAATTCAAACACCAGCAGACATTTGGCTGAATTTTGGATGATCGAGCCTGAAATTGCCTTCGCAGATTTAAATGCCAATGCTGCGCTGGCCGAAGACTTTTTGAAACAAATTGCTATACGAGTGATAAACCAAGTACCGGATGACATGAATTTTTTCCAAGATCGAATTGATAACGGGGTAATCCCTAGATTGGAAAAAATGATTCAAACTGATTTTGTTCAGATTGATTACAGTGAAGCCGTATCAATCTTAAAATCGGCTAAAGAAAATTTCGAATATCCGGTTGTATGGGGTAAAGATCTCCAATCTGAACACGAACGCTATCTCACCGAGAAACATGTAGACGCACCGGTCATCGTTGTAAATTATCCAAAAGAGATTAAAGCATTCTACATGCGTGTAAATGATGACGAGAAAACCGTCGCTGCGATGGACGTGTTAGTGCCTGGTGTCGGCGAAATTATCGGCGGAAGCCAGCGAGAGGAACGACTAGATATACTTGAAAGTCGAATGAACGAAACACTGAAAAAAGAATTGTGGTGGTATTCAGATCTCAGGCGTTACGGAACCGTACCACATGCAGGGTTCGGACTTGGACTCGAGCGGCTCGTGTTATATATGACAGGAATGGAAAATATCAGAGACGTCATTCCTTACCCGCGCGTTCCCAATAATGCATCATTTTGAAATCAGGCTATCCCTTAATAGAGATACTGCAGAATTGATTTAGGCAAAGAGCATTCAATGATGTATCGCTCAACAGTTTTTGTACTTCATCCCGAACAGATTGGAAAGCTCGTACGTGTTTAGATCAATACTGCGATTAGGCCGTTTCGTCAAAAAATACAAGGGCCGACTTGTTGGGGGCGTCACGCTATTTCTGGTCGCTAGAATCTTCGAAGCTTCGATTCCCATTGCGTTGATGGCTGGTATAGACCGCGTAGCAGAAGGTAACAACAATTTGCTACTACCAGTGAGCTGGATACTCATCGCGGTAGTCGCTCGTTTCGCGATAGTTAGCTGGGCCCGCATAGCCGTTAGACGGGCTGGCTTTCTCGTTTCTTTTGATTTGAGATATACGCTGTACCAACATCTGCAGCTCATGGGCTCCAGGTTTTTTTCCCAATATACGATTGGTGACATGATGACGCGGGCAGTCGCTGATATCTCTCTGATTCAGCGTTTGATATCGCACGGAACTGTTCACCTCGTCATTATGTTATTTGCTTCCTTGGTGGGCTTCGGTTTTATGACATACCTGTCACCGACACTTACCTTACTCGTATTACCGCCACTGCCATTTGTTTTTGTCTATACCTGGAGGGCATCGAAGTTGATGGGTATCGCCTCTAGACAAGTACAGGAGCGGCTATCTGACCTCGGAGCACACACACAAGAAAACCTATCCGGTATTCGAACTATTCAAGCAATGGTCCAGGAAGATAATGAAATAGGGCGATTTGCAAAAACGAATCAATCCTACGCCGACGCGTTTTACCGTCAGTCACGGATTAATAGTCTTATGGGTGCATGGATGCCAACGTTGGCATCAGTCTCGGCAATTACCATTCTTGGTTACGGTGGCAATCTTGTGCTCAATGGCGAAATGACAGTAGGTGCCTTTACTGCCTTCTTTATGTACGTAAATATGGTGGTCCAGCCGTTTCGAGTAGCAGGCTTTATAGTAAATCTCTTTCAGCGTGCTGCCGTTGCTAGCGACCGGTTGTTTGAAGTCTTTAATAAGCAACCCGAGATCGAGGACAACCCAGACTCAAACGCACCTGATGTCATCAAAGGCAATATACAAATTCAGAACCTCAGTTTTTCGTACGACGATAGTCAAGTTCAAACCCTACATAACATCAATCTGAAAATTGAACGCGGCGAATCCATAGCAATTATGGGTCGCATCGGATCGGGAAAAACAACATTTCTTAAACAATTGGTTCGCCTATTAGATACTCCGACTGACAGTGTTTTTATCGATGGTTACGACGTCCGGAAATACCCTCTCCTTCAATTGAGAACTCAAGTCGCTCTTGTACCACAAGACCCCTTTTTATTTGGAGAGCCCCTGAGCGCGAATCTGACATACGATGAGCCAANTCGAGCCATCGACCAAATTTGGCAAGCCGCTGATTCAGCCGATTTCTCCGGAACTGTGGAAGATATGCCGGAAAAAATGAAAACGATCGTAGGAGAACGGGGCGTTACGCTGTCGGGTGGCCAAAAACAGCGGGCCACACTCGCCAGAGGGTTCATTCGGCATGCACCAATACTTGTTTTAGATGATTGTTTCTCGTCGGTCGACACTGAAACTGAAGACCACATTCTGTCAGAATTAAAACGCTTGAGACGCGGCCAAACGACTATCCTCGTCTCCCATCGAGTTTCAACCGCCCGCCANGCGGANCGCATCCTGATTTTTGATGAAGGAAAGATTGTAGAGATCGGTACTCACGAAGAACTTTTACATCGAGGGGGGTTTTATTTCGAACTAGAACGAATCCAGCGAGAAGGCGCCGACGAGAACGATTATCCGGGGATGGGCTCAAATAGTGTCTGAAAAAACAACGGCAAGACAAACAAGACCATTCGCTAAACGTGACTATTCGATGTTCGATGCTGACCTAACGGGGGCTGTGTTGAATATGCAGCTGCTTCGGCGATTACTCAAATGGATGAAACCCTATCGCTATACCTTCATTTTCAGCGCAATACTTATTCTCATCGCATCGACTCTCGCTGTTTTGCTACCAGTAATACTTTCTATCGTCGTAATCGACCACATTATCAGAGGAGAAACAGAGCTCCTATCTCCTGATCTCGGCATGATTTCAGCTACAGAATGGCTAGCCAGTTCAACCGGACTCACTATGCTCCTTGCCTCATGTGCCTTATATGCTGTCGTGCAAATCGCATGGGCAGTGGCCGGACATTATCATCGTATGACTCTAATTGGATCTGTAATCAACGGCTTGCGAGACCTGCGATTGGATCTGTTTAGTCACATGGAGACTCGGCCCTCATCATTTTATGATCGTGTAGCAGTTGGCCGAATTATGACTCGCGTTACAAACGATGTTGAAGCTCTCTACGAATTACTCCGTGGCTTAGGCTCTTTACTGGGTGAATTTGTACCTTTTTTCGTCGCACTTTTTATAATGTTCGCTATAGATATTGAGATGACTCTCATCTTGATGATTGCGGTGCCACTAATGGCCACTGCAACAATTTTCTTCAGAAAATACACCCGACGACTTTTTCGTCTTGTTAGACAATCTGTCTCGTCAATGAATCAAAATATGCAAGAAAATCTAGCCGGTTTGCAAGTTGTTCAATTGTCGCATCGCGAAACCTATAACCATAGTCGCTACAACGAGATTAATAAAGAAAACCTTTCTCTCGAAACTAAGTCGATGAAACTAGAGACACTCTACGCGGCCTTCAACGATAGTATGGCATCCATCGCTATAGGTGCCATCCTTTGGTATGCCGGAGGACAGGTTATTCAAAACGAAATTTCTCTAGGAGGGATGATCCTTTTTACACGATTTATAGACATGTTATTTCATCCGATCGTCGTGTTCGGCGAACAGTTTAATATTCTTTTTAGAGCCATGGCCAGTGGAGAACGTATATTTCAAGCTCTCGATTGGGACGAAAAAATACACGAACCGGCTTCACCAATAAAACTACCTCCTCGACTTGAAGGGTCTGTCGAATTTCGAAATCTTACTTTTAGTTATGATCCAGACATTCCAATACTTCATGACTTAACATTTAGTATTAAATCAGGCGAAAAGCTAGCTATTGTAGGTCAGACTGGATCAGGGAAAAGTACGATTATCAAATTACTGGGCCGATTTTATGACTTCGAAGACGGTCAGATATTTTTAGACGGGATTGACTTAAATAAAATTCATACGCGAGAGCTTAGAAAACGAATAGGTGTCGTACTTCAAGATTTTCATATATTTTCGGGTACTATCTACGACAATATCGCGCTTGGGGAAAGTTTGATCTCTGAAGAAGCCGCCATCCAAGCAGCCAAAACCGTCAACGCACATGACTTTATTGATCAGCTTCCTCTTGGATACCACACACCTCTCGCCGAACGNGGCCANAATTTNTCNCAAGGACAAAGACAACTNCTCGCTTTTGCGAGGGTATTAGCCGCAGATCCAGAAATACTGATCCTTGATGAAGCGACTGCAAGTATCGATACGGAGACNGAATTATTAATACAAGATGCACTCCGGAAGATCACCGTAGGNCGAACTTCGATTCTGATTGCCCATCGACTGCAGACGATTCAAGAGGCAGATCGAATTTTAGTACTTCAAGACGGTAGAGTAGAAGAGATTGGTACGCACGAAGAACTACTAAGCGCTCAAGGGGCCTATTTCACATTACATTCTTTGCAGTTCCAGAAAACATCTGACGACTAAAAAAGCCAACATTGCTACCAGTTTGTGGAGTCAAAACGAAGTTTATNTTTTGTTCGTTCGTGTTCCTCTAGGACGAACACCAATAATGTCAGTGCTCTTTCTAAAAGAAAGATTTCGATTGACCTGGTAAACTTCTCCCACAGAAATAANCATGCCTTTGACTTCTAAGAGTTTTACTCGAATTACAGTGACAAATCATGAACGCCGACGAGCCNACAAACCAGCCGCCTAATCCGATGGCTAAAAACGACCAGCTTCAAGCGCGGAAAGTAATCGCCGGTGCAATCATGTATGTAATTTCGCAAAGAAATCTGTTTTTAAAAGCGTTACTTGTCCCCGGATGTGTCCTAATCGGCATAGCAGTATTGACGGATACGCTAGCAACCCAACAATCGCCATTGTTACTAGTTTTATTCACGGCCAATTTGTTAGTTCAGACCATTTTTGCAGTCATCTCCCATCGACTAACATTAATAGGATCTACTGCCGTGGGCAGCTGGTTCTCTTTCGATTGGTCCAGACGGGAAAGTTTATTTTTATTGAGGGTGCTAGCGTGTGCCTTTTTGACCGGTATACCGGCGGCCTTTGCCCTTTCGATACCTAATGTGGGTATCCCCATAGCTATCCTGCTGGCAATCATATTGATAACGCGCCTTTCTTTAATATTTCCCGCGACGGCAATGAACCATCAGACCTCTATTTCGCAAGCGTGGCAAATGTCACGGAGACACCAAATACCACTATTTGGGATCGTTGTACTTTTTCCTCTTATCTTTGTTCTTTTACCTGCCTGGCTTCTTTCACAGCTACCCTACGCTACTATTCTGAGCTCCTTGCTAAGTATGGTCGGTACAATCTTTACGTTGGCAGCTGTGTCTCTTGCTTATCGAGAAGTCATTCGCATAGATAAGATTCAATCTGTCTCTATCACTTAAACAAAAGGTTTTACATTAACCTAGAAAAAGGAGACAGATCCTTGTGTACTGCTATACCGGTGCAGAACCTGGATACTCTTCCCGTAATATTCTCTTAAGAATTTTGCCACTGGGGTTTCGTGGAATACTGTCAGAAAAAACCACGCTCCAGGGCATTTTAAAAGGTGCTAATTTTCCTCGGCAAAAATCTAAGACATCAGCTTCACTTAACTGCGGATTATTTCTTACTACGATCGCAAATGGCGATTCCCCCCACCTTGCACTCTCTTGACCTATGACGGCAGCCTCTAATATCTCTGGATGTTGTTGGAGGAGGTTTTCAATTTCAGCCGGATACACATTTTCTCCACCTGAAATAATCATGTCCTTAATGCGGTCCTGAATGTATACAAAACCGCCTTCATCCATCACCGCAACATCACCTGTATGCAACCAGTCATCAACGATCGCTTCTTCAGTCGCCTCGGGGCGGTTCCAGTATTCTCGCATGACATGTTTTCCACGCACTAATACTTCCCCCGATTCATTTGGCTTGCAGGTCAAACCGTCTGGTCGAACAATCTTGACATCCGTATGGAAAAAAGCCTTACCGGTTGAGCCTATGCGCTTCAACGCATTCTCGGCATCTATCAAACATGCTGGTCCGCATGTCTCTGTAAGCCCGTAGACCTGATGAATTTCAATTCCTAGTTTTGCATATGCTTCGATTAATGACTCAGGAACGGGCGCCGCGCCAGACATACACCATCGCCATTGACTAAAGTCGAAGCGGCTCAGGTCGCCCACATCGAGCATAAAGTTGAGCATTGCCGGAACAGCAAGTCCGGTTGTTATTTTTTCTTCTTGTACGAGTTCCCAGGCCCGTACAGGATCGAATGACCGCATCACAACGCTGGTCACTCCTCGATAAACATTGACAGTTAATGGTGTCAAAGCACCAACATGGAACATGGGTAGCGGAGAAAGGAATCGGTCATTCTCTTGATAATAAGTCGAAGCGGCTATAGATATGGCGCCCCATGTAGAGGTTTCATGCGTGTGCACCACACCCTTGGGCAAACCTGTGGTACCCGAGGTGTACATGATGTAAAGCATATCGTCCCCATCAGCGACGATTTCAGGTTCGTCTTGAGAGGCAGAATCACGGAAGGACTGGTAACTCTCAGCGAAATAAGCTGCCTCACCATTACTTTCAATTTGAAGCCAATGAAAAATGTCCGTTTTAGATCCACGAACATGCAATTCAGTTACTGTATCAAGGAAATCTTCATCAAATATTAAACGCTTAGCACCACTATCTTTAAGGATGAACTCGAGTTCGTCAGCGACCAAACGCCAATTCAATGGCACTACTACAGCACCAATTTTACCAAGAGCAAAATATGCCTCCATAAACTCAGCACTATTCATTAAAAGAAGACCAACGCGCTCATTTTTTTCTATGCCACTAGCAGTAAACGCATTGGCTAGTCGATTGCTGCGGTCATTCAATTGTGCAAACGTCAAACGGAGCCCACTGTGACTATCAACGTATGCTTCTCTGCTGGGACTCAACAAAGCTCTTTTGGTGAGCCATAGCCCAATGTTATTTTTCAAGGTCGACTCCAAAACTATTTGACGCCATCACAGCTTACACACGCTCCCCCTCGCATAATAGATTCAGTGTTGAAAGAAACTTCGACAGGTCTAGCTAGACTGCACTAGTCTATATGTACTAGACAAAACTATACAATCGTATACAATGCCGGCCCTTTTTCTTGTACAACCTTTATTTCTTAAAGGTCTATCTAACATAGCTATAGAGCTCTTAATGCCTACAGAACTATATAAAATCGGTACAGTAGCCAAAATCACGGGCATTTCTGTCGAGTGTTTACGCGCTTGGGAACGACGTTACGGCATGGACTTGGCTGAAAAATCCGGCAGGACTCGTTTTTACCATTCCAACGACATAGATTGGTTAAAACAGGTCAAATCGCTCCTCGACCAAGGACATCCAATCAGTCAAATAATCCATTTAAACACCCACGAACTTGAAGCTCGGTTAGAGCACAGAAAAGTAAGTGTCCTTAAGCACAGTTCCGATAGAAAACTGAAAATCGCACTAGTCGGAGGGGGACTCTTAGGCCTTGAGGACGAACGTGAGGTGCCGACAACGATAGAGATTGCTTCTCGCTGGCCAAATCTAGAATCATTCGAGAACGGTATCGATTCTATTCACTTAGCTGATGCAGTAGTGATTGAACTACCGAGTCTAGATTTTCAACTTATTGATTACTATAGAGAAATAGTCTCTTGTCCAATTATCATCGTCTATCGTTACGCGCTTCAATCTGAGTTAGAAATCGCCGCAAAAAATGCTTTGCCCATCCTGTCTTGGCCTACCAGCTGGGAACAAATTGAGCAGACATACATTGCTGAGAAAACACAACCCGCCCTGCCAATTGACCTAGAAAAAAGATTCACAGACGAGCAACTGGTCGACATTGCAAAAAAGCCGCCGATTAAGGAAAGTGGTCTTTCACCACATTCAATAGTTCAACTAATTAGGGAAGCGGAGGCACTGGCGATACACGCCGACCGGTATGCAAATAACGAGAACACGAATATCCGAATAACAGATCTGTATCGACACGCTGCCTTAGAGATACAGACCGCTCGATCGAAACTGGAGACTGCACTGGAGCTCTT
>PAMR01000064.1 GCA_002708205.1 Gammaproteobacteria bacterium | reverse complement strand
CGCTTGGCCGGGACCTGTATGGAACGCCGGCCCAGCCGAACCGGTTAACGAAGAATTACTGACAAAATGCGTAAGAGAACTCCGTGAACGTCTTTTCAAGAACCCAGTTTAGATTAAAAAATAACGCGCAGATCTAACAATCAGGTATTAAAACGCTGCAAGAAAAAATGACTTTAAGGGATAGGAATGTCTGTGGTCGCCATAGGCACGTCCCATCCACGCTTCACCGCCGACCGCTCCGCAATTTCACAATACCAGCGTTTTAGATTCGGATATCGACCCCAATCGATCCGNTGCCAAGGCCACCGNGCAATCCACGGCCAAGTTGCTATATCCGCAATACTGTAGGTCTCAGCTAAAAATTCGACTTTACTCAAGCGCGTATCCAGAACCCCATATATTCGTTTGGCTTCCGAAGCATATCGTTTCTCCGCATATTCGGACTTGCCCGAGTTAAATTGTAAAAAATGGTTAGCTTGTCCTAACATAGGCCCAACACTGCCCATCTGCATCATTAACCACTCCAAAGTGGTCCATTTATCTATCCCATTCAATGTAGCCGTTTTTTCGGCAAGGTAGACCAATATGGCCCCAGACTCCATTAGGCTTTTACCAGTCTGTGTATCAACAATAGCGGGTATTTTGTTATTTGGACTAATTTCCAAAAACTCCGGAGCAAACTGTTCATCCTTTCCGATATTTATTGCGTGCACATCGTAATCGAGCTTCATCTCTTCGAGAGCAATAGATATTTTTCGTCCATTAGGTGTGGGCCAGGTATAGAGTTCGATAGACATCGTTCGATCCTAAAAATTATTTATGATTGTGTCCCGGTTAGTTAAAAACGCACCCTAATTTATATCTCCCAGCCAATAGTCTGAGGTTAAATCAATTTTTCTACCCAAACGCTGACANTACCTTCGGTGGAGACATTGGCAACTCACGAAACCGCAGGCCCACGGCGTTATGAATCGCATTGTGGACAGCTGCCATTGGAGGTGCGATAGGTACCTCACCCACTCCTCGAACGCCGTGTGGGTGTCCATCATTTGGCACTTCTACGATAACAGCATCAATCATAGGGAGGTCCGAAGCCACAGGGATTCGATAATCAAGGAACCCGGNATTATCCAGTTTTCCAACTTCGTCAAATACATACTCTTCATTTAAAGCCCAGCCAACCCCTTGAGCAACTCCACCTTGAATTTGCCCCTCGACATAACTCNGATGAATAGCCCGGCCAACATCTTGTATTGCAGTGTACCTAAGTACTTCGACTCGGCCNGTATCAGGATCAACTTCAACATCACAGATGTGGGTTGCAAATGCGGGAGCTGCCCCCTGGGCATTAACAGAAGCCTGACCAACGATGGGTCCTCCTGTCTGCGATGATTTTGCCGCTATTTCNGGCAGAGACAGAGGTTCAAAATTGCCCGCATTCGTACCAGCAGGCAACGCATGACCATCACGCCACTCTATTGCATCTGTATCGATGCCCCAAATAAGCGCTGCCCGCTCCCGAAGTTTTGCTACTAGCGTTTCAGCGGCTGTTGTAACAGCAGTACCTGCCGCAAAGGTCACTCTACTACCGCCCGTCGTCGCGCTAAATCCGATNGTATTGGTGTCTCCCACAATGGCGGAAACATTGGTGTAATGTACACCCAACATTTCAGCCACAATATTTACCATCGATGCCCGCGACCCACCTATATCCGGATGCCCCGTGACAACAGATATAGTTCCATCTTCATTGACGGCAATTTGTGCACTTGATTCGCCACCGACATTGAACCAAAAGCCACTTGCAACACCACGACCTTGAAACTTCTTGAGCGGNGCTGAGTAGTGATCATGCTCTAGTGCTTTTTCGAGAGTTTCCGAATACCCTATTCGCCTAAAAGTCGGGCCATACGCCGCGCGTGTGCCTTCTTTCGCACTGTTACGCAAGCGAAAACGAATCGGATCAATCCCGAGCTCATTGGCTAATTCATCGACTACAGATTCAACACAAAATGCAGCTATTGGAGAACCAGGGGCTCTATACGCGTTACATTTAGGCCTATTCGTGACCACATCGAATCCACGGACATACACATTTTCGATTGCATAAGGCGCAAACGCACAATTGGATGCTGCCCTGACCGGAGAACCAGGGAATGCTCCAGCCTGAAACCGGAACTCAGCTGTAGCAGCGGTAATAGTCCCATCTTTTTTGGCGCCAATTTTTACAGTATTTGATGATCCCGAAGTCGGTCCAGTTGCCCGAAAAACTTCTTCTCTCGTCATGACCATTTTTACCGGTGCGCCGGATTGCCTCGATAACGCATAGGCCAACGGTTCGAGATAAACAATTGTCTTACCACCGAATCCGCCACCGATTTCAGCCGGTATGGCCCGAATATCACTAATCTTAGCGCCTGTCAGGAAAGCGGTGACTGCCCGAACCATAAAGTGTCCTTGGCTTGAACTCCAGATAGTTGCTTTTCCGTCACTCGCCACACTAACTAAACACGCATGGGGCTCAATATAGCCCTGATGTACTGGTGTAGTCTTGAAGTGTCTTTCAAGTATTACGTCCGCGTCTTTAAAGCCAACGTCTGCATCGCCAAGATTCAATTCAANACTGCTNGCTATGTTAGTAGACTGATCNGGAGTTTCNGNTANGCCCTGCGTCCGCAAAAATTCATGCACTATTGGTGCATCCGCTCNCATAGCCTCATCGACATCTATGACCCACGGTAACTCTTCATATTCGACCTCGATCAAACGAGTTGCGACCTCCGCCACGTAGGCTGAAGTGGCCGCGACCGCAGCTACTGCATGGCCTGAATAAAGTACCTTATCCCGAGCAATAACNTTACGGCTCACGTACCGCATATCCGCCGGACCAACGGTTAAAGGTGTGTCGAGAGGAATTAAAGGTAGATCAGATCCTGTGATTACAGCACGGACACCAGGATAAGCTAANGCCTTATCGGTGTTTATTGACTTAATAACAGCATGAGGATGAGGGCTGCGCAAAACTTTTCCCCAAATCATCCCCGGCTGCGAAAAGTCCGCNCCGAAAGACGCCCGNCCAGTTACTTTGTCCTCACCGTCTGGTCTAAGCGTCCGTTTTCCTATCCAATTAGTGTCGGCACTTTGGTTGGTCATACCCTATCCTTTCTGTCGCATCCTTTTTTTGCGTTGGAACTAACAGTCTTGTCGACACGGCTATGCCTCTCTTAATTGACTAACGGCTATAGTCCGCATCCCCTTGTTCGCCTTTCCCTTCTTGACCAGCAATGGGTCTGTCTTTCGGCGCCGTTGAGTATTCGCCNCGAAAATCACCGAAAGGACCATCTCGCCATTCCAACGCTGCCTTTAAGCCTTCTTCCCTAACTCTTCGCCCAAATTCTGGAGCTGCAGGCCGATGCTTCGACATGGCTTCTACGTCCGTACCGGACATCAATCCAGTTCGCATACCCATGATTTCGAGTTGACGATTGACCGCACGCTTATTGTAATTCAATAGGTCATTATCAATGTGTCCCATTCGACGGGCGAAACGGATAACAAAGTCGTCTAAGTCTTCTTTTTTTACCGCGTAGTTGGCCCAACCATAAAAAGCCATATCTTCACCGCTAAACCAATCGCCTGTATACGCGAATTCTCGCGCCTTCGCGGCCGGCATGAACCATGGTGCCCACATCATATCCATTGTGCCCATAGCACGAACNGGGGGGTAACCAATGCGTGCGTCTTCAGCAACNATTCTGATATCACACATAGAAGCAAGTTCAGTACCACCGGCAAGACAATAGCCGTGAATCTGACAAATCACTGGCTTAGCTAATTCCCAAATCAGCCAGTGGCCCATCAGGGCATGCCGTGACCAATCGTAATGCTGCGGGTGGGTGGAACCCGTATCGGGCATACCAGAACGTGGTTCCACATAATCACTCGATTCATCCGCATTTGGGGCGAGGTCATATCCCGCGGAAAATGCCCGGCCGTTCGCCTTCAAGATAATCACACCAATCGAATCATCGTGCTCCGCTTGACGCATAGCATCGTATACTTCGGCTCTCAGTGCATGACTCAGCGGGTTTAACTTTTCTGGTCGGTTTAGTGTAATGAACGCAAGGCGATCGTCCGTTTCATAAGTAATATTGTTGTAGGTCATAGTCTTCCCCGACGATTGATAAAGATTAAATTCGTTTTATTCTAGCGTTCCTACCGATTTTCGGCTCAGCTTTCTTCTTCNAGTTCCATTATTTCATCCACTGCCATTTTAGAGTCTTCTTTCGNCAGTAAATCAGATAATTNCACATCGAGTTGTTCGGCTACGAAACTNGACAAACCNTANACNCCAGNCGTTCTATCNGANGTGATNNCATAATTATTTTCGTCACTCACTCGGTAAATTGANAGTAGTTGAGTNCCTTCCTCATCGTCTAGGCTATATTGGATCCAAGGGTCGGNAGGCAATTGGAAATCAGATGGTTCGGTCACACTTAGNCCTTCAAATCGAGCGGCCAGCTTNTTTATTTCTGATTGATTCAAATCGTCACCTCCCGAACTCCAGGTACCGTTTCGCTTCGTAGTAACAAACTGCCCCTTCCTCTCAAGGCCGGCAATACTTCCCTGCGGACGGAATAGGCCTTTGTCCAACCATTCGTTCTCTTCTGCCCCAACTTCGTAGTTTGAAAAATCAATCGAATATACAGGCCCTCCGGAGGCATGCCGAGCATGGACCTTCCGGAAGCTTGGGGATGTCCCCAAATAGATATCTGCGACTAAAACTTCACCAGCTTTCGCGACCAAGCGTCGTTGAAATAGATTATCGGTAACTTCAAACCGTTCTGCTGCCGAACCCGTCGCCCCGACTGGCCACCCGGCGCTCGTATTACCGAGTTTTTTCAAAACATCCTCGATCTTCGATTTATTCGCTGGAACATCATCGCCATATTTCCACTCTTCCCCAATTCGAAGCAATTCAACAGAAGTCTCACCATCAGAGATGGATAACTTATCAACGGTTGCTGAATCAAAAGAAAGAAACGCTTGTGGAGCTTCGGTATCCCGTTGCCCCAATCCCCAAACAACCAGAACCAAAATCAACTGAGCTGCCAGTAAAATTCCTAATGAATTTTTGGTCATGATTCTCCCCCTAACCAATTAGAAATGTTGGCTTGACGGGATTTTCTTTTGTATCGACTCATACCAAAAACAATCGCTACTCCGATTAATGCAACCCCGTAATTTAGGTACTCCCATACTTTTTGTTCATCGGACGCTAACGGTCTTAAAGTTCGATTAAAGTGTCCTCGCCCTCGAATTGATAAAAGTGATTCGTCTTCGAGAGCCCAATCGACAATATTTGCCATCATTTGTATGGAATTGGCATAGATTGTCCCATCCGGCATTCCAATCATCCGAATTGTCTGATCGGCGACAAAGTCGGAAGAACCGATAACAATCAAACGCGCGGACTCAGGAGAACGACTGATCACACTAGTAACAGTACCTGAATCCTTTTCCGGCTCAGCCGCATCGATTTCATTACCTTCCGCAAGATCATCGGTATTCAAACTCTCGTCGACTTCAACTCCCAGAGGTGACTCATCAAAATAGGAATCAAAGCGACCCTCCACCAACACAGCCATTGTTTGTGAAGCCTGGTCACTATCTGGAGCATAAGAAACGATACCGTCTTGTTGTAATTGTGGCATGACATCCGGAACTGATGAACGCCACGCCTCGTCTGTACTTCGAACTAAATGCGTTACGCTACGTGCGATATTTTTGTCCTCATCGATTTCGATCGGCGATGCCCAAGCCATGGTCAATTGTGGAAGTCCCGACGTAATACCCACGTTTTGATTGAGTTGATCATCCCGAACGTCTATGAAAAATGGGTAATTAATCATTCGATAGTCTTGGAAACTAAATGCTCCCGCCTGTCTCGTTACCGGAAGAGGAAACGAGGCATTTTGAGGATCCAGCACTAGGCTTTCATCGATTTCAATTCCATTATGGGATAGCCAACCTTCCAATCCCGTAGACCGCGGCATAGCCGTTAGAGCATCCTGCGTAAGCACGGTTTTGAAGGCACTCGCAGAGACGACTACGGTACCACCTCTCATCAAAAACTGGTCGATTCCGAAAACAGATTTATTGTCCAGACTCTCCGGATCCATGACGAACAAAATATCCAGATTATTCGTTCTATCGGTTTCTAGTTGCGGACTCTGAACATCAAACGAAGCGGACAACGAATCCCTTAAATCCGCAAACTGATTACCCGGCGGTGGCGGTGGCTGTCCAGGAAATTGAGGGGTTTGCCCCTGAATTGGAATAGACAGCCCTACCGTTTTCAACAATCCCTCGGAATATCTTTTCAATCCCTCTTCAATACCACGTCGTATCGACTCCGCATCATCCATCTGTGGGATAGGAAGTTGAACCACCGTCTCACCATCACTTAATGTCAAATAGAAATAAAATCTATTCTGATCAAACAGACTCGCAGCCATTGGCTGAAATCCATAATCTTCCGCTATCGATTGTGCCAAAGCGCCTTGGTCTTGCTCAGGGTCCAAAAGCTCCCAGCTAAAATTTCCCTTACTATCAGACTCGAGTTCCTCTAGAACTGATACAAAGTTCTGACGAAGAGAAATAAGAGATTCGGGCAGCTTTTGATCGGCCGAAATGTATCCGGTAAAGACTACAGGGTCACTGATATTGGTAAAAACGCTATCACCCCCTTGAAATCCATAGACGATATTTTTGATCGTCCGCGTTAAATCGTATTCAGGGTTTCGCAGTTGAACATCCAATTCGGACTCGCCTCGTACTTTAATCTCTATCAGCTCTCGAAAACCTAACACTTCGTATTCGTCTCCGTATTGAAGCAGGACATCAAAATATGAATTAACCAGACTTGCTTGGTATCGATCACTTACCTGAAAAGGCACAGGCAGTATTCCATATTTCGTATTGGCCTCGTCCTCTAATTCCGGATTCTCTGCTGGATCAATCAACTCTAAACGAATGCTGCCATCAGCAGAAAGTTCGTACTCTCGAAGTAAGTCTTGCAACTGGGGAACAAGTGGACCTAAAAGAGGATGTGTTTTTTCGCTAAAATAACCGCGAATCAACAATGGCTCACGCAGCTGAGATAGATAACTTTTTGTGGCCTGAGAAATCGAGTATTGATTGCCTTCGGTAAGATCCCAGCGCATCCAATTAATCCCACCTAACCAGAGATTAGCAATCACAAGGTTTGCAATGCATAACCCACTAACTATTTGTACACGGCGGTGATTTTCCTCATTACCATCCGTCGCCCAACCCTGAGAATCAAGTGCGAAGACGTTGAACACTAGAAAAATACCAGCAATTGAAAGATAGTAATAAAGATCTCGAAAATCGATCACACCTCGAGTAATCGACTCAAATCGCGATCCCGTACCCAGCCACCTCATGATTTCGGCGGTTGTATTGGAAACTAAATCCAACGCGAAAGCACTACCGACACCGAATAACACCCCGCCAATTAAACATGTAATTAATAGTGCTACGATCTGATTCGATGTTTTCGAGCTCACAAACAAACCAATACTGATGTAACTAGCTCCTAAAAACATTGCAGCTATATACCCAGCAAAAACCGGCCCCCAATCAAGATCGCCTATAAAGGCGACCGTCAACGGTAATGGCACGGTCAACAACAATGCTATGCCTAACAAAGACCAACAAGCGAGAAACTTTCCAGCAACCAACTCGAAAGTAGTGCTCGGTACTGTAATCATAAATTCCAAAGTTCCTGAGCGTCGCTCCTCGCTCCACATTCTCATAGTCAAAGCCGCACTGAGAAATATCAGCAAAACTGGTAATTGCTCGAACATCGGACGTACATCGGCGATATTCCGAGCAAAAAATGCCGAGCCCCAGAAGAATACGAATAGTGAAAAACCGACATACGCCGCCAAAAACAAATATCCAATCGGAGACGAAAAGAAGAGAGCTAGTTCTTTACGCTGAACCTCTAAAACCGTATCAAGCCGCATTCCCAACCTCACTTACCTCTTTAAAAAGAGTTTCTAAACTGCGGTGTTCTGGGGTGAGTGAATAAATCGATACCCCAGATTTCACTAGCAAGCTAGCAATCTCATCGACGTTTTTATTTTCTAAGGCGTTCGGAGTCGTAACAATCAGTCGATCTCCCATAGCCTTTACTTGCGCGTGGTCTCGCAGTGCTTCCTGCACCGATTCGATACTGGAACTTGTATAAAGCTCGATATCGTTGGTACGTTGAAGATCTTCCAATCGCGCATCCACAACCAGTACGCCGTCTCGCATGATGAGTACACGATCACAGACAGCACTGACTTCTTGCATGATATGCGTCGATAAGATCACCGTAGCAGTTTCCGCTCGAGCTTTAATCAGTTCGCGCATGTGCTGTGTCTGAGAAGGATCCAATCCATTGGTGGGTTCATCGAGTATTAAGGCTTGCGGAGTATGCAAAATCGCCTGAGCCACACCGACTCTCTGTCTGTAGCCTCTCGATAAAGTACCAATCGTATCGAATGCCCTATCGACTAAGTCAGTTTCTTTCATAGCCTTTTTTACGGCTTCCTCTGCAGACTGATTGCCGACCTGTCGCAGCTTTGCAGCAAAAAGCAAGTAATCCACTACAGACATTTCGGGATAAACGGGAAGATTTTCAGGTAAGTAGCCCAACTTTGATCTTGTCTGACTTGGATAATGCTGGACATCGAGACCATCTACGATGGCTTTTCCCGAACTAGGCTCAAGAAAGCCCGTCAGTATTTTCATGACCGTTGTTTTACCCGCACCATTGTGTCCCAATAGGCCCACGATCTCGCCTGCGCCAACATCAAAATTGACATCCGCGGCAGCAACCACATCGCCATAACGACGAGTCAAATGTTCCACCCGAATCACTCTTACTCCTCCGATTTTTCGATCTCAATCAGTTACACATTTCTATGGCGCGTAGGTTACTGAGGCTGCTGCTCTCTTTCCAGAGGTACGCAAGACATTCCATATAGAGCTAAGATGCTCGAACATTAAAAAACGTCCTACAACCAATGATCAAAAATACGTTTGTTACCGGTCCCGCCGGCAATCTTGAAGTCGTTATTAACGAAGAAAATAAAACACTATGGGCAATTCTGTGTCATCCACATCCTTTATATGGGGGAAATATGGATGACGCTATTGTCCGGATCGTTGAAAAAGCTCTGTCTAACCAACGCATCAGCACTCTACGTTTTAATTTTCGCGGTACCGGTTTTAGCGAAGGAAAACACGATGACGGAAACGGGGAAGTTGAAGATTTATTGAGCATTTTTAACTGGGTCTCCGATTCTTACAAACCCGAAAAAATCATTATCGCCGGTTATTCATTTGGCGCGGTAATAGCGGCTAAAGCTACACCCCAAATAAAATCTGATCTAGTCCTTCTTGTCGCTCCACCGACACGAGCAATTCGCCCAGATTTCTTCACTGAATCACCGGTCGTAGCTATCACTGGATCCCAGGATGACTTCGTCAACAATAAGGATTTAGCCTCATTGGTTGAAAAAAGTCCCAATCTAAAGGTAACTGTTATTGATGGGGCTGATCATTTTTTTAGTGGCAAACAAACAAATCTGTACACCATTATCGAATCGATATTAGAAGAACAACTAACATGAGAAAAAAATCATTCCTCAACGCTCCTCTAATTGGTGTAAAAAATGGGGCATCCCTCATTCAAACACCAGCCTTAGTTATCGATTTAGACAAATTCGAGACCAATCAAACTTTAATGCAACGTTACTGTGACCAATCAAATATTCGACTGAGACCACATACCAAAACACACAAGTGCGTCGAGATAGCTAAACGTCAAATTTTAAACGGAGGCCAAGGAATCTGTTGCGCAAAACTGGGGGAGGCCGAGGCTATGGCAGCCGGGGGCATCTCAGACATTCTCATCACTTCACCTGTTGTCTCCGCACCTGGAATCGATCGACTAATCAATCTCTCGCGAACGATTGACATCACAGTAGTAGTGGATTCCCTACGAAACGTTGAAATGATTGGCGCTGCAAGCCTTCGGTCAGACGTCCGAATTAATCTACTTTTGGACCTTGACCCCGGATTACATCGCACAGGTATACCCCCCGATAGTCGAGCCGAAGCAATAGCGATCTCAATTAGCAAAAATAAGCACCTCGAATTTCGAGGACTTCAGATGTACGCAGGGCATTTAATGCATATTCGTTCTTTCCAAGAACGGCAAACGAAATCATTACAAGCTCTCGAAATGATGGAAACTTTTCGAAATCGATTACTCCAAATTGGGATCGAGTCTCCCATCATGACCGGCGGTGGTACTGGAACCATCAATATCGATGGTGAAACAGAGATACTCAATGAAATTCAAGCGGGTTCGTATTTGTTTATGGACCGACAATACAACGAAATTGAAGACAGAAACGAAGGTAAACTGCCCTTTGCTACGTCACTTTTCGTACAAACGACCGTGATTTCCGCAAATCACCCGAATCTCTGTACTACTGATGCCGGATTGAAAGCATTCGCGACCGACGACAAGACGCCTCTATTAGCTGACAGAAATGATCCAAGTGTCCAATACTTTTTTTTTGGTGACGAACACGGTGGAATTCGTTGGGAAGGTAATNATTCATTTGAAGTGGGTCGGTGGCTACAGGCAGAAACTCCCCATTGCGATCCAACCTTCAACCTCTACGACGTAGTCCATNTCATTAAAGGATCAAGATTGGTAGACATATGGGAAATCGACGGACGCGGTAAATCAGCTTAGTCGCAAAAGACCTGACATATGTTTTGTATGCGTTTCATAAATCAACAAAATTCCAAAGCGCATCCAATACCTTGTTAGGTTGCTCCGTCAACATAGCATGGCCAGCCCCATCTATTTTCACTATTCGTGAACTAAATATTTCCCCAACCTGCACACCTGACTTAAAGGGAGTCATCTGATCAAACTCGCCCAAAATAATCAGCGATGGCACTTCCAGAGTGGCTAAAGCAGAAAACGAATTGCAGGCTTGAAGNTCTGTATAAAAAGCATCTGATCCATTTCTTTCCATCAATCGATTATTGAGACCATATTTCCAAACGCCTGGATTACTGCGACTATCAGACTGTTTTGCATGACTCCAGTAATTTGCCATATCAAATGCTGCATGCTGGCCTCCAGCCGCAGCACTCATCAGTACATCACTAACAGGCATCGGCATAGATACTCCCAACATAACAACACTTTCACAAATAGTTGGTCGATCAGTAGCCAACTGGGCCGCTACTAGAGAACCCATGCTGTGCCCGACAAATACCGCCTTTTGAATATTCAGAAGGCGCAAAATATTTGTAACCCAAATTGCCATATCTGAAATCGTACCTAACGGTTGTCCATCGGATTGACCATGACCCGGCAAATCTGGTGCTATTGCATTGTAGCCCTTGCGAACAAAAAAGCGGGAATACATGGTCCACACACTATGATCATGTCCAGCTCCATGGACAAAAACGATCGTTGGTGCTTTCTCGCGAATTGGTGCGCTTCCAGTCGATACAAATACATGCCNGTTTTCAAGTTCAATTCTCAAATTAATTCCCTATCAGCGTTGTGACCTTTTAAGGGCTTGACGTAAGTCTTCGGTCAAATCGTTTGGATCTTCTAAACCTACTGAAAGACGTATCGTGCCTTCCCCAATACCAGCGATTGTTAGATCATCCCGACTCATTCGATGATGAGTAGTGCTGGCTGGATGAATAACCAAAGACTTAGCATCTCCTACATTGGCCAGATGAGAAAACAACTCTAATGATTCAATAAATTTTCGCCCAGACTCCCGTCCCCCAGCAATGTTAAAGGCTAAAACAGCCCCTACCCCACGCGGCATCAAGTCCCGGGTCATAGCATGATCTGGATGTGTTCCAAGCTCTGGATATACAACCTCATCTATACCATCTTGCTCTACAAGAAATTGTGCGACTGTGCGGGTGTTATCTACATGTTTTTGCATACGGAGAGGTAGCGTTTCCAATCCCTGCAGAATGTAAAAAGCGGTCGTCGGCGACATGCATGCTCCAAAATCCCGGATTCCTTCTTTCCTGGCCCGAGTTATGAAAGCTTGCGTACTAAACTCGTCCGCAAAAACCAAATCGTGAAACCCTGGATAGGGTTGGGTGAGAGTAGGAAATTGATTTCGCGCAGCCTGATCGCTCCAATCAAAAGTACCCCCGTCTACCAGCAGTCCTCCAATAACAATCCCGTGACCACTTAAAAATTTCGTTGCCGAATGAACGATAATATCCGCTCCGTGATCAAACGGCCTGATAAGGTAGGGTGTGGTAAAGGTCGAGTCGACTAGAAAAGGAATATGCTTTCTTTTAGAAATCTCCCCAATAGCAGGGATATTCAAGACTTCCAGTCCCGGATTACCCAGTGTTTCGCCAAAAATCAAACGGGTATTTTTCTGGATCGCGTGTTCAAAAGCGGCAGGATCTCTAGGATTAACAAAAGTTGTCTCTATACCAAAACGGGGTAGCGTAAATTCGAGGAGATTATGCGTTCCGCCGTACAGCGAACGTGACGCTACTATATGATCACCCGCAGAACATAGGGTAACAATCGCAAGGTGTATTGCAGATTGTCCGCTTGCGGTTGCGATAGCGCCTACGCCGCCTTCAAGGGCGGCAATGCGCTCTTCTAAAACCGCATTTGTTGGATTTGATAATCTTGAATATACATGCCCCATCCGTTCCATATTGAAGAGGCCTGCGGCAAAATCGGAATCCGGAAACGTAAATGCGGCGGACTGATATATAGGTGTTGCCCGCGCCCCTGTTGCTGGATCTGGCTGCTGTCCCGCATGCAAAGATAGCGTATCAAAGCCTGCCAACCGTGGTCCCTCATAAGTTCTGTTCGCCAAAATCTTTCCCCTTCTGCTATCCACCTAGGAAATACCAGAGTAGTAAACTGTTATCTAGACTCGATAGAGAGATATCTCCATGTTTTTCCAACTCTTAAACGACACGAGTCNTCNCANTACACNAAATCGTATCAGCGAAACCTAGACAGCCCCTACTCGGAAGTTCACNATGGTAATTATGTATGAAGAAACAGAATACCCGTTACGAGAAGAACTGATTACCGCACACGCTGCCCAATGGGAGCGTATCGGTCAACCTGGAGCTTTTTGGACGGCGGAAGACCGAGTTGCATTTGTACAAGAGGCCAGAAGTTCGCAAAGCTGTGATTTCTGCATACNGAGAAAGAAAGCAATGTCTCCATACGCCGTTACGGGCAAACACACTTCTTTCACCAATTTNCCTTCAGTACTAATAGACACTATTCATCGGATACGAACGGACCCACAACGCATTACTAGAAGAATGTTTGACGAGGTATTAGCGTCAAACTACAGCAGGGAGCAGTACATAGAATTAGTCAGCGTCGTGACTTCCGCCACAATCATAGACACATTGCATCAAGCACTGGGCATCTCTTTACCTGAAACCCCAGAGATTAATTCCGGTAATCCATTGGGACAAAAAAAACCCCACCTTGTTGATGAAGGAGCCTGGGTTCCTCTGGCAGACACTAAATTCACGCTAACGGATACTGGTATGCCAAGCGCACCGAACATAACACGAGCTATGGGCTGCGTACCCAGCGCGGTTGAACTCTTCTTCGGCACTTTTCGGCACCATTACGCACTCAAAAATATCCCAATGAATATCTCCCAATCACAAGCCGAATACGTCGCGTCGAGAGTCTCCTCAATAAATGAGTGCTTTTACTGAACCACTTCTCACACCATGCTGCTTCGTGCAAGCGGCGACCGCGAGGAAAAAATATTCAATCTGAACTCCATTACCAATTCTGCCCTACTCTCCGGAGTAGAGCAGGGCGAACTATTGCGAGACTTAACCGATGCTACGGTCCTATCACAATGGGAAGACCTCCAAGAAATTCGCAAGCGAGCGAGCAAGATATTGGGACATCAAACTTTGGTCGACATACTCACAGTAGCATCCGGGTTTAATGGCATCACTCGCGTGGCAGATTCAACNGGAATACCTCTCGATAAAACAACAGCTGAAACCACCTTCGACTTGCGTAAAACCACTGGGATCGAAAATTTCGATTACTCGAACAAGTCAAATCGATACGATGTCGAAAAAGACAGTCGGACTGTATGACTGCCCCGGGACGTTTGACGCACNACCTAGTGGAAAGGCTCTTTTTTAACAAAGAAAATTCCCCTTTCCCTCCGAAAGAAATCTACGGACGGATCTGATAGTAATTGTTGATCCCCTTATCTATCTCCATCNTTTCAAAACGAGTAAATCCAGCAACCTTAGTCATCTCACGAGCAACTTTTTCATTGAACCCCAATGTGCCAAGTCCAGCACCATCTGGAGTAGACATACTTGAAGACATACATACCATCAAAGAAAAACCATAAAACAGCGCTGCGCTTGGATTTTCAGAAAGATTCTCTTCAAAGGTCGGAAAGCTCTTGATGTCCGAACATAGCCAAGTCCCCTCCGGCTTCAACGAACCGTAAATAGCTTCGATCATTTCAGCGGGATACGGCGTATCGTGAATCACGTCGAACGTCGTTATNAAATCCATCGAGTGATCATTCGGCAGCGGAAAATGTGTCGGATCAACAAATGAAAGATTATGAATATNGCTTTCCACTAAGTTATGTGACGCTCTTTCAAGCGCATGCTTCGAATTGTCATAGCCAACAAAAGAAGAGTTCGGGAATGCCTTTGCCATTTCTATCACTGCAATTCCAGATCCACAGCCAACATCCGCGACTTTAGCGCCTTGTCGCAAGATCTCCTCAATGCCGTCCAGTTGTGGGATAAGGTTCGGAACGAGTTCGTTCCTAGGAAAATAATTGTTGAGTCGCTCTATTCCACAAGCACAACCTTCNCCATGTTCGTCATAACTCAACCCTAGACCTGTTCGAAAGACATCTGGCATTTTTGGNAAAGATGCATGCGTCGACGCAATTGCCGCGAATCCTGACGCAAAAAACATTGGATTATCATCGTCGCACAAAACTACAGCAGCCTCCGGAGTTAGATAAAAAGCATCCGAATCGGTCTGATACTCAAGATGGCCCACACAAGCTTGGTGTCGTAACCACTCCCGTAACCATCGCTCGTGCAACCCAGTTGATACCGCAAGTTGTTCACTTGTTACAGGGCCCTCTTTGTCGATAATTTTGTAGAGTCCTAATTGATCTCCTAGGTAAGACACACTGCAGTTAAAACCGGCCGCGACCTGATCACTCGCGTGCTTAACGAACTGTTCTACTTTCTTTCGATCCACTTCCCTTCGAACAATCATATTTACCCCTCACTAAAAAACTTGATCCAATTTACAACGCATCTCTTATCATTTTGCATTTGCACCCCACATCAACGAACATCAGACTGGGTACTTCTGGAGTTGTGTCATTCACAAAAAATCGCCACATTGTGGCATTGTTCGTGGAAAATAACCGTAGAGATTCTATAGCCGCCGATTTAGGCCTAAAGAACCAAAATGCTAGAAATATTAACCGACAAAGAAAAAAACGATGCTTCCATATTTAGCTGAAATTTTAGGGCCTCTCTTCGGTCCGGCGAGATTATTTGGATCCATGCTATTTTTGATCGGCTTTGGATCTGCTCTTTGCTGCGTACTCACATTCATGGCTTTGCCACGTCTGTGGCATCGTTTGCCAACAGACCAAGGACGGGCATTCGCAGTGGATGCAGACAAAAGTGTCGGAAAACCAGTCTCCGCCGGATTAATTTTTGTTCCTATTTTTGTAATTTGCACTCTGATTGTTTCTCCACTCAGTTGGTCCATTATTCTCGTCGGTATTTGTATGATTGGTCTAACAGTCTTTGGTTTCTACGATGACCGATTAGGATTTTCGGAAGCTGCGCTCGGTTTTATAGACTTGATTTTTTCCATATTGGGGGCAGTTGCTGTATGTGAATTGGCTAACTTCACTATATGGCTTCCCTTTGTTACGTCGACTTTTGAAGTGCCTGCTTACTTATTTATTATTGCTGGTGCAATCGTTATTTGGGTATCTATCAACGCAACCAACTGTACCGACGGTGTCGATGGTCTCTCAGGATCACTGTCGGCTTTAGCGCTAGTTTCTCTCGGAGGTTTACTCTATGGGGTGCTCGGACATGAAGAAATTAGCAATTATCTACTAGTACCCCATTATGCCAATGGATCTACCTGGTCTTTGTTAGCCTTTCTCATGGTAGGAAGTTTGTCTGCCTACCTATGGTTTAACAGTTTTCCTAGTCGCGTGCTCATGGGCGATGCCGGATCAAGGCCTATTGGTTTTCTCATAGGTATTTTAGTACTAACCACTGGAAATCCATTCCTACTTATCGTAGTAGCGGGTGTATTACTTGCGAACGGTGCAACGGGCCTGTTGAAGTTGGGTTTAGCCCGCTTCTTCGATATTCGTATTTTTCGGGATATTCGCTATCCTCTACACGACCACATGCGACACAACTTGGGGTGGTCTACTACTCAAGTTCTCATGCGCTTCATGATACTCCAAGCGATACTGACTCCAACCATCCTTGTCCTACTTATAAAGATCCGATAGTTATGGGCGAGGCATCCATTCTTTAATTCTGTTTTAACGGCACTTTAGTTCTGGACCATAAATGTGCCTGTCGCTTCTATAAGGGTTTGATGATCCTGTAAGCGTATTCCTCTACCTTCTAAAACCACCCTTCGACCTCTACGTTCCAGAAGTCTACCTTCGAGAGACAAGGTTTCGCCAACCAATACCGGACGGCGATATCGAATTTCCGCTTTCGCCGTAAAACAAACTTCTCCTCTTAGATATAACCAATTCGCCATTACGTCATCTAGCAGGGCAAATAAGATGCCGCCGTGTACAACACCGTCATACCCGACATATTGATCTATGGGCGTATATTCTGCCCGACACACCTCGTCTTCGAGTCGGAACCTAATGTTTAAGCCCGATGAATTCCCGGGCCCACATACAAAGCATTTATTCGCTTCATTATTGAGACTATTCACAAACTCACCCCTACCGCTCTTAATTCGTAACACATCAGGTTATTATAGCCATGTGGAAAGTCGCAGCATTCTTGATATTCGAAAAAGCCTTGAGTCTCACCAAGGCTTCCAGCATAAACGTGACCCGGTCACGCGCGAAGCTGCCGTAGCAATAGTATTGCGCGATACCTTCAATTTGATTGAGATATTGTTTATAAAACGGGCCAAAAAGACCGGAGATCCGTGGTCAGGAGACATGGCATTTCCCGGAGGCCACAAAGAGAACTTTGACCGAAGCCTCGCACATACGGCTATGCGCGAAACTTTCGAAGAAACTGGCTTACAGCTAGATCACGAAGAACTTATTGGCAGTCTGTCCGAGCAACAAGCCATACCCCGACGACATCGAACAACTTTGCTCATAGCTCCCTATGTATTTTCCATCAAAAAAGATTTCAATTTTGTTCCCAACAATGAAGTAGATGAAGTGGTTTGGGTACCTTTGGAATCGATGCTCAACGGCTCAATACACACCAAAGAAAAGAGATCGGTCGGCACTGGTGAATCCTCGTTCGACGGGTACAGAGCGAGCTCAGAGCACTTCATATGGGGATTAACATACAGAACATTACAAACTCTTTTTAGTGTCATTAAGCCAGGTTATACCAGCCCAAAAAACTAGCCGAGATATACGTCACGCAGACGGATAAAAAATCATACCTTCATTCATTTAGCCCGAGACCTAACAGCCTGTGCACGTTTAGCCAAATGTTTGGCAATATGCTCTGGAGTGAATTTCAATTGCGATACCGCAATACCTGTATTGAATTCTTCCCGATAGTATTGGATTTCTTCTTCTCGAAAAGAGAATTGACTCATTCCCTCGAAAACTACTTGCTCACCCTCAACTCCAGGTAATTTGGATGTGTAACTAAAGCGATAGCGAGCGTAACCGATATTTTCTCCTACAACCGGATCCATCATGATCCACCGGAAGTTCTCAGCATGCCCCCAAAAATGTTGCTCCAACATTTTGGCGATCGCTTCACGGCCTATAAACTCACCGTAAAAGCCATCGCAATATGTCCCGTCGGGGGTAAACAATGCAGACAAAGCAGAACCGTCGCCCGCCTCCACTGCATCAGTAAATTTACGAAGTACCAAAGTAAATTGTTCTGTGTCAATCATGATGCTGAGTTCTCATAGTCGGCTATCGCTAGACCGGCCGCCACGCTAGTAAACGGATCATGATCTACAACGCGACCGGTGAATCGCTCATCGAGCATACGATGTACTGCCGGTATAAGCGAGGATCCACCGGTACGAAGAACAATATCGATATCACTCGGTACTAAATTAGCTTTCTCAAGCGTCTCTTGAACAGCAAAATTAACTTGATTGAGCAGATCAGAAATCAAATCTTCAAACTGACTCCGAGTAACATTGATTCGGATATCAATCTCTGGGATATCTAGTACTGCTTCCTCTACAGAGGATAATTCGGCCTTGAACTCCTTGATACGCTGAAAAACGATATAGCTGAGATTCTGTTGAATTAACTCTCGTAATCGTCGAAATTTTTTTGAGGATCCATCCCCTTGTTTGAGCTTTTCCAATACGGGAGTCGTGTATTTGTTTTGGTTCAATAGATATGTCACGGTCCAGTTGAGCAACAAATCTTCATAATCTTCAAAAGGGAAGGCCGTCTCAATCATTCGATCAGTGCCTCGACGATGCCACCGTTCGCCCTTTCCAAGAAGCGGAAACAGCAACTTACGAAAAATTCGTTGGTCTATATGATCCCCTCCCAGTGCGATTCCGTGTGTTGTAAGCACCTCAAAGCTATTACCTTGGTCTCGCCGTAAAATACAAAAATCCAGAGTTCCGCCACCAAAATCTACGGTCATAACAGTGCGTCCCGAAGCTTCCGGATGATCTTTCAAAAAACTAACCGCTGCAGCAATTGGTTCCGGATAAAAGCGATGGCGTTTGATTCCCGCATAACCATACGCTTCCCCCAACCGCGAAAGTGCCAGGTCATTCTTTCCTGGTTGACGGCCTTCAAAATTTACAGGATGACCAACGCACCCTGACGTCGCATGCAAACCAGTTTTCTCGAGACCGTGTTTAATTCTCAGAAGAATAGGGGTAATTAACGCTACGAGACGAAAAGGTTGATCGAAGACCATGAGTCTGCGCACATCAGAATTTCCGAGTAAGCGTTTTGTTCCTCTGAAGAGTCGGCCTTGCAAACCCGTATCTTGCATGGCCTTACCATAGATATTTTGGGTCAGTGTATCTACTGAGCGACGGCCTTCGGGATCAGGTGCACCGACCGCGATTGATGCTTGGCCAATTATTTCCGGTACGAGCTCCACAGTACGACCTGTATTATCAGTCACATAACGCGCTATCGCATCGGAACCTGTAGTCGTTTGCAGACTAGTATCAATGTAGGTCGCGGAAGGCATAATCGTCTCCTCTCCATCGATACTTATGAATCTTACTGCCTCCCCATCAAATACGGCGGCCGCGGAATTCGTCGTACCAAAATCTATACCGATTCCCAATCGATCCATTAATTCCCACTCGTTTTTATTATCTTAGTTTGTCTCAATCACTATTAGCGCTTTCTTAGAAAACTCTGCAAGCGTTAGTCTATTCGATACGGCCGTAAACTCGAAGACGGTAGACTTAACTCTTAACTCTTAACTCTTAACTCTTAACTCTTAACTCTTAACTCTTAACTCTTAACTCTTAACTC
>PAMR01000063.1 GCA_002708205.1 Gammaproteobacteria bacterium | reverse complement strand
CATCAATTGTGGGTGGTGTAATAATAAATGTCCTCTAGATTTAGATGTGGTTTCAATCCTTCGAGGCTCTGAAAAGGACGATATCCGCGCCCTGAAAGACCTGAATACCCCAGCTTGCTATGAATGCGGCGCATGCGTGGCGGTATGTCCTTCCAACATTAGACTGCTTGATTTCATTCGAAAGGCAAAAGGAAATTTGCAAACTGAGTCACGCAAAAGAAATCAGGCCAATCGATTTGAAGACCGTTCGAAACGACATAATGACCGAGTCGAGCAGAAAAAAAATACTTCGATACAACAGAGAGAGAAACGAATATCGCAAAAGCGACCGTGGAATTAGATGGCGGACTAAAGACTGATCAAATAATGCTCAAAGTGGCACTAGCACTCTTGCCTGCCATAGCCGCTTCTGTTTTAGTTTTTGGCCCGTGGGTATTAGTTGGCTTGTCGACGGCTGTCATTGCATGTCTCGTTGCAGAAGCCGTTTTTTTTCAATATGTTAGGATTTTGCAAGATTATAGCGCACTGGTAACCGGGTTATTGATCGCTTTGGCGCTTCCACCTACAACGCCAATATATATATCTGTCTTAGCGGCAGTATGTGCGATCGGTTTGGGAAAGAAATCATTCGGCGGACTGGGAAAAAATATTTTTAACCCTGCTATGGTCGGTTATGCCATTGTACTTGTTAGCTTTCCCTTTGATATAGGCGCGTGGGATGCGACTACAGGAGCCACATCTCTCGACAAAATTAGTCACCGATTCGGAGCAACTCTTCAGGAAATTGAATCTGATCCTGCCTTCGGAAGCTTCGGAGCGGCAGGCTTCGAGTGGGTTAACGTATTTGCCGGAGCCGGTGGTTTATTCTTGATCTATCGAAAAATCATCGGATGGCGGTTACCCATGGCAACTCTAATCGGACTATGTCTACCCGCCGTCTTAGCATACGATGGGGGAAGCTCTGCGAGTTTCGGATCACCTTTGATGCATTGTTTCTCGGGAGGAACTATGTTGGCCGCATTTTTTATAGTCACTGATCCCGTAACCTCCCCTTCCTCAGTGAGGGGCCAGTGGCTCTTTGGGTTGATCGTTGGCGCCCTTATTTTCGTCATACGTGCGTGGGGTAGCTATCCCGACGGAATAGCTTTTTCAGTGCTGTTAGCAAATGCATTGGTTCCCCTACTGGACCGAAAGCACAGTGTTAAAACGGTATCGGGCAAGTGAAAGGCATTGCCTTCTTCATCCTATTAATGGCCTCCAGTGGGGCACTGCTATCGGCCGTGAACAACCTGACAAGAGAAAAAATTGAAATTAACAACAACAACGCAAAAAGCGCAAAGCTTCTTGAGTTTGTGGAAAGCATAGACCCTGCCACCCTATGCCAAAAGGATGCTGTACTTGTACAAGTATCTGAAAAAGGATATGGCGGCACAATTAATCTAGCTATTCTTTTCAAGTCCGGCCATTTAAATGGAGTGCGAACCATTGCTCACAAGGAAACTCCAGGCTTTGATCGTATTTTGAAACCGGAAAACTGGATTGGACAATTTGGCGCGGCAACCTCAATCGATGCTGTGACAGGTGCAACGATTACGTCAGAAGCGGTATTGAGAGGCATAAAATCAGCTGAAAAGGACCCCCCTACGTGTCAAAAAGTATCACAGAAGTAATTACAAACGGCGTATTCCGCGAAAATGTTGCCTATGTCCAACTGTTAGGACTATGTCCATTACTCGCCGTAAGTAACACCGTAGCCAATGCTATTGGCTTGGCNGCAGCCAGCTCATTCGTCCTCATAATGTCATCACTACTCGTCTCCATTTTTAGAAGGTTCATCGTATCAAACTATCGCCTACCCACATTTGTCCTCATCGTAGGATCAATGACTAGCGTCGTTACGCTTTTGATGGAAGCTTTTACCTTTCCTCTGTACGCTCGAGTCGCGTTGTTTGTGCAAATAATAGTCACCAATTGCATGATTTTGGGACGAATAGAGACTATCAGTTCAAAGTCCAATGTGACGACTTCCCTTGTTGACGCTATAGCAACCAGCCTAGGTTTTGCCTTAGCACTAATTACATTGGGGGGAATTAGAGAAATTCTAGGATATTTCGTACCGCTGGCTTCCCTACCGGCTGGATCCTTTATCGTCGCCGGTATCTTGTTAGCATCCGGAAACTANCTTGTGAGTCAATTCAGGGAATCCCAGTTGTATGAATAAAACCAAACGCACTGAAATATACGAACGACTGAAAAACTCTAACCCTAAACCGACTACGGAACTGGTATATAAATCTCACTTTGAACTATTGGTTGCCGTCATGCTCTCCGCACAAGCAACGGACGTCAGCGTAAATGCAGCCACCAAAAAACTTTACGCTGTCGCCAATACCCCAGAATCTATCATTGCGCTTGGAGAATCAAAACTCAGAACATTTATAAAAACNATTGGCCTATTCAACACTAAAGCTAGGAACATAATAAAAACCTGCGAGATATTGGTGGCGAATCACAGTAGTCAGGTTCCAGACAAACGGGATCCCTTAGAGGCACTACCAGGTGTTGGTCGTAAAACCGCAAACGTCGTCCTCAATACCGCGTTCGGGCAACCAACAATAGCCGTTGACACACACATCTTCAGAGTATCCAATCGAACGAAACTAGCGGNAGGCAAGAACGTTGTGGAAGTCGAGAACAGACTCNTGCGTTTGACACCTGAAGAATACAAGCTAGATGCGCATCACTGGCTTATATTACATGGCAGATACGTCTGCATTGCTCGCAAACCCCGTTGTGGCGCTTGTGTTATTGAGGAACTTTGTGAATACAAAAACAAGAGTGACTATCCGTAACTTTTTATGTTTCTTGCTTGTTGGTTTCGCATACCCGAATAGCGCCNACCTCGACCAATCATCCAAACTAAAACGAGCCACCCACGAATTAATTACTTCCCTAACCGATGAACAACGTCCCAAGACTTTACTTCCATTGACGGATGACCGGCGAGCAACCTGGTCGAATCTGCCTGTCCTTATGGCCCCACCAACAGGGATTATGCTCAAAGATCTCAGTGACCAACAAAGACACTTAGTCCATCGGATGTTGCGTTCATCCCTTTCGAGCCAAGGCTACGGAAAGTCTGCTGCCATTATGTGGATCGACGATATATTGTTTGAGATAGAACAGNATAATCTCCAATCAAATCCCCAAGAACGAGCGAATAAAACTCGCGTAGCAATCGCCCAAAATAGAAGTTCTGGAAATTATGCCCTAGCCATATTCGGCAATCCGAACAAAGACAAATGGGGTTGGAAAATTACGGGTCACCATCTCGCTGTTAATATCACCGTTGCCGGCGGGAAAATAGAATTCGTCCCCATGTTTATTGGGTCAAATCCTAGGCATGTCAATTCGGGTCGGTATGCAGGATGGATGGCTCTGCCGCACGAAGGCTCGTTGGGTATAGATCTGATACTCTCGTTGGACCCAGAGCAACGAAAAAAATCAATGCTGGAAGTCACTCCAAACGACGTNATTGCTGGTCCTGGACGCCGATATGACATTAAAAAATTCCAAGGATTAAAGTCCGCACTTCTAAGATCGAATCAGGCTCAAAAATTACGTCAATTGGTATTGGAATATTTGAGAAATGCTCAAGTGACTGCGGCCGAAAGACAATTACGACTTATCGAGGAATCTGGTTGGGATTCCCTCTGGTTTTCATGGGCAGGCGACCCTGGTGAGGGTGGACAATTTTACTATCGCGTCCATGGAGAACGGTTATTAATAGAGTATAACCGCCAAAACGAAAACCATGACCACGCCATCCTACGTGACCCATTGAACGACTATGGAGAACTATGGCTCCAACATCACTATGAAGAATTCCACCCATCTATGGAGAACGTCTTTCAAGATCTACAAAAACGCATATCGCCTGAATCTTGAGACATCCTTTCGTTCAATTTCTCGATAGCCGGAATCTCATCTTCAGCANCAAATCCGCCTAACCTAGTCTCCTCCTACCCAAAGTGGTACTGGTCCAGCTAACAAATATTTCCCTGGTAGTCTGATTTAGGCGCCAATCAGCTTATTAGAGATCTATTCGGACAACTTCCGAACTATCAATTTTCTGATTCAAAAAAAACTCACCGACTCTAGCAAATCGCTCAACGTCATCAGTAGCCATGAGTGTGAGTTTCCCTGATCCATGACCGTGTCCGATCATAGCCACCACACTCATCGCAGTAGTTATCGCTGAGTCGACAATACGCACACTCGGCCCCACAATATCTTCAATGGCATCTGCCAGAATGGGAAAATGTGTACAACCTAAGAGAAGTACATCGGGTTTCTTATCCCCGAATAACCACGGATCAAGGTAAGCACTAAGCACAGTTTCAGGCACCGTGCCGGAGACCCAGCCATCCTCTGCAAGAGTGACTAGAAGGGGNCACGAACGAGCAAAAACTTGGATTGACGGGTCAAGACGAAATATCTCTTGCTGATAAGTGCCACCTCGAACAGTTGACTCGGTACCAATAATCGCTATGCATCCTCTAACACTTGAGGTGACTGCAGCCTCAGCACCGGGAGCTATTACTCCAAACACGGGTATGTCTGAATAAGTTTGAGCCAAAAGGTCGAGAGCGAAAGAACTCGCTGTGTTACATGCTACTATCAGCACGTCGATTCCTCGATCAACCAATGCCTGCGTGGATAGGAGCGCATAACTCCTAACCGTTCGCGCACTCTTAGTTCCGTATGGCAAACGCGCTGTATCCCCAAGATAAATATAGTCGTGTCCTGGCGCTGCTCGGCGTAATGCCCGCATAACAGTAAGACCACCAACACCCGAATCAAACACTCCGACGATCAGTTTTGAACTTGAGGTTGNCATCACTAGAGCTGAACTAAATTCGTTTGTGGCNTAAAAGCAAATGGCCTACGGTTAGATGTCGAGTCTTCGTCGACGACGAGCCGCTAGACGTAATCGGAGCGCATTTAACTGTATAAATCCTTGTGCATCGCTTTGATCATATGCACCCGCATCTTCATCAAAAGTAACGACATTGGGATCATATAAGCTGTCTTCTTTCGATGCCCTTCCAAGTATCGAAACAGACCCTTTAAACAGCTTGAGTTTGACTGAACCATTCACCCATCTTTGGGACTCGTCAATGAAACTTTGCAGAGCTACTCTTTCCGGCGACCACCAAAACCCGTTATATATCATTTTTGCATACTTGGGCATCAATTCATCCCGCAAGTGCATCAATTCTCGATCCATTGTGATGGATTCAATAGCACGGTGTGCCCTTAAGAGAATCGTTCCACCCGGTGTTTCATAACANCCCCGAGACTTCATGCCTACAAAACGATTTTCGACAATATCACTACGACCAATTCCATGCTCCCCACCCGCTTCATTCAAATGACGTAAAAGGTCAGAGGGTTTTAGTATTTGTCCATCCACAGAAATTGCATCGCCGGCTCTAAACTCAATCTCCAGGTACCTTGGTTGATCTGGAGCCGATTCCGGAGCGACACTTCGGCGCCACATATTTTCCTTCGGTTCAACATTGGGATCTTCGAGATCACCACCTTCATAGGAGATATGAAGAAGATTCGCATCCATAGAGTATGGAGATTGTTCCGCAGCATTTGTCCTTTTGAAATCAACCGGTATTTCGTGAACGTCACAATATTCCATCATGGCAGCACGTGTTGTTAATTCCCAACTTCGGTGAGGAGCAATTACCTCGATATCCGGGTCAAGTGCGTAAGCTCCAAACTCAAAACGCACTTGGTCATTGCCCTTGCCGGTAGCACCATGAGCTATAGCCCTAGCACCTGTTTCCTTCGCTATCTCAATTAAACGTTTCGCAATTAAAGGACGCGCTATACTTGTCCCCAACAAATATTCCCCTTCGTAGACCGTGTTGGCTCGAAACATCGGAAATACGTAGTCACGCACAAAATTCTCTGTCAGATCCTCAATATAAATCTCTTTGACACCCATAGCTTCAGCTTTTTTCCGCGCTGGTTCTACTTCTTCACCCTGACCAATATCCGCNGTAAAGGTNACAACTTCGGCACTATACGTCGACTGCAGCCACCGACAAATGACAGAAGTATCCAAGCCNCCGGAGNAAGCTAATACAATCTTATCGGTCATCACTTTTCCCAAATGTAGAAACAGGGGCCAAAGTTTACAGACCATGAACGCTCGGGCAACGGGCTCGTACCAATCGAAAGCAAATCGACGACGAAATCAGCAATAAATACGTTATATTTAAACCAAACCTTGAAATATTTGGCTTAAATCTTTGGATATTAAAGACCGCTTCCGAGGCTTCCTTCCGGTTGTGATCGATTTGGAAACAGGCGGCTTTGANNGCAAGAAACACGCTGTCCTNGAAATTGCNATCGTATTNCTGGATTGGAAAGACAATCAAATTANTCCGGGNGCAACCCACCAATGGAATATCGAACCTGNGGCAAACTTNGTAGTCGAGGCCGCNTCCTTAGAAGTAACCCGAATTGACCTGTCCGATCCAAANCGAAACGCCGTACCGGAGAACGANGCAATCAGAGATTGTTTCAAAATTATTCGTCGAGCAGTCAAGAANGCGAAATGCAATCGCGCCATACTTACCGCCCACAATGCCCATTTCGACCATGGGTTTGTNATGGANGCGACCGAAAGAAACGTNATAAAGCGCAATCCATTTCATCCATTTAGCGTGATAGATACTGCNTCNCTATCAGCACTAACGCTTGGTCACACNGTATTGAGTGAGGCTTGCACACGAGCCGGAGTTAATTTCGATAACGAAAAAGCGCATAGTGCCGCACATGATGCGGAAGCCACCGCCGATTTNTTTTGCCGAATTGTCAACTCGTGGCGACTNGAGCACAGGCTTTGAGCCCTATNAATGCACGAGAATTGACTTACTATTTGCTTATTCTTGAGCCCGGTCTTCTTCTANAGCTTCAGACGCTTCTTTAACTAGAGTTTCTAGCTCTCCCGCTTCAAACATTTCCGTAACTATGTCACATCCTCCAATCAACTCTCCCCCTACCCATAACTGAGGAAAGGTCGGCCAATTAGCAATTTGTGGGAGTGTAGATCGAATATCGGGATTGCTCAGAATGTCTACATAAGCAAAGCGTTGGCCACATTGCATCAGACATTGAACAGTCTGTGCTGAAAAGCCACATTGGGGTTGCTGAGGTGAACCCTTCATATAGAGTAATATTGCATTGTTCTCTATTTGTTCTCGGATTGTCGCTTCAACTTCACTCATAANACCCTCTTTTTATACTTAAAAGACCACGCACACTGTCGGCCTCTTCCGTTACTATCGACAAGAGTATAGTTGGTTAAAACTNCTTGCACCATGCACAATTTCGACAAGCCAATTGACAGAAAGCTATCAAACAGCACGAAGTGGAATAGGTTCGGCGATAGAGACGTTATCCCACTTTGGGTCGCAGACATGGACTTTGCCGTGCCGGANTCCGTCATGTCCGCTCTTTACAAACGAATGGAGCACCCCATATTTGGCTATACCGACACACCAGAATCCACCCAAGAAGCCTTTATCGATTGGTTGCAACGTAAATATCACTGGGACATTGAACCAGACTGGTTGATTTGGTTACCNGGCGTAGTACCAGGGTTAAATACAGCCTCCAAAGCGATCGGTGAGACAGGTGACGGTATGATCGTTCCTACACCCGTTTACTACCCCTTTTTTTCCGTGCCAAAAAACGGTCAAAAAATGGGCCTATTTTCCAAGATGTTTATCGAAAACGATAAATGGCTAATAAACATGAACGAACTAAACGCATTAGCCCCAAGGGCGTCCAGTCTGCTCTTGTGCAATCCACAAAACCCGACCGGAAGGGTCTATACAACCGAAGAACTAGAAAACATAGCCTCGTTGTGCCACGAGCACGACCTTACTATATTAAGTGATGACATCCATTGGGGTTTTGTTCTAGATCAAGATGCAGCGCATATACCTATAGCCAGTCTAGATAGTGAAACAGCCAGACGAACGATTACCTTTTTCGCTCCCACCAAAACCTACAATTTTGCCGGGCTNAGTTCCGCGGTAGCTGTAATTCCAGATCCTGTTATACGACGGAAAGTGGTTAATTCGAAAATGGGTATGATTTCAGACATTTCTCCGTTGGCTTATGCAGCGGCTGAAGCCGCATATACTGATCAGACTTCTTGGCATTCAGATTTGCTCGAATATTTGCGCAACAATCGGCAACTTCTAGAGGATACAGTTTCCTCTCTTCCCGGAATAAGTATGACNCATGTAGAAGGGACCTATTTAGCCTGGATTGATGGATCTAAATTGCCAGTGACCGACCCAACGTTGTTTTTTGAAAGTCACGGATTAGGATTCACGAATGGAAAGGACTATGGAAGCCCTGGTTTTTTTCGTTTTAATTTTGGTTGCCCAGTGGCTCAGCTAAAGGAGGNTTTACGGCGCCTGACTATGGCTATCGATGGNGTAAACGAAGAAGCTGCCGTTCAAAAATATAGTTGACTTGACGCCCAAGCCTCCTTCAGTACACTAATCGTCCTTCCGGGCAGCTGCGGCTGCCCGGCTGTGGTTTTAGGACTATGTTCTTTTTTTTTTGGGGTAGACATTTCGGAGGACCCGACCCAATGGAGGAAAACATGAATACGATGATGCCGACTTACAATCGAATACCGATCAGATTTGTCAGGGGCAGTGGTGCGTGGCTTTATGCCGATAATGAAGACAAGTACCTTGACGCTTTAGCCGGGATAGCCGTGTGTGGATTAGGACACGCACACCCTAGAATTACGAAAGCTATCACTGATCAAGCAAGTACCCTAATCCACACATCCAACTTGTACGAAATACCTCTGCAAGAAGAACTCGCTAATAGATTGTGTGAGCTCACGAATATGGACAACGTGTTCTTCGCAAACTCAGGCGCAGAGGCCAATGAGGCAGCGATAAAAATAGCTCGTCGTCACGGAGATAATCGAGGCATCGAAAACCCTCAGATTATCGTTATGGAAGGCAGCTTCCATGGGCGAACAATGGCCACACTAACCGCAACAGGTAACCGCAAAGTACACGCAGGGTTCGAACCATTATTGAGTGGTTTTGTGAGAGCGCCCTACAACGACATACAGGCTATTGAAAAAATAGCTAGTAACAAAGCCAGTTCCATCGTGGCAGTTTTTGTAGAACCCGTTCTCGGTGAAGGTGGAGTAGTAATCCCTAAAGATAACTATCTTCAAGAACTTCAACGTATTTGTGACGAAAATGATTGGTTGCTTATGCTTGATGAAGTCCAGACCGGAAATGGGCGTACCGGAAAATATTTGGCTTGTGAACACAGTGGAGTAGTCCCCCATGTTGTAACAACAGCCAAGGGGCTTGGAAACGGCCTACCAATCGGAGCCTGTATGGCACGAGGTATCGCTTCGGAGATTCTTATCGCTGGAACCCACGGTTCAACGTTTGGCGGTAATCCGCTGGTTTGCGCCGGGGCTCTGGCGGTTTTAGATGAACTGACCACGGGTGGGGTTATTGAACGAGCCGAATATTTAGGCCAACGCATAAAAACGGGTCTCGAAAAGGCGTTAGATGGATCAAATCACGTTAAGGAAATTCGTGGCGCAGGAATGATGATAGCGGTGGAAACGACCGAGCCATGTCCAGAATTAATTCAACGGGCACTGGAACGAAAGCTTTTACTAAATGTAACGGCTGATTCTGTATTGAGGCTTTTGCCACCACTAAACCTTTCGGACGAGGAAGCAGATCAGATCGTGGAGATTGTAAGCGGTCTAGTGGAAAGCCTCGGAGACGAATGAAAAAACCTCTTCACTTCCTTACGCTTTACGACTTACCGCCTTCGGAACTGAATGCACTCGTTCTAAGAGCTATCGAGTTAAAAAAAAGGCATAAATCTGGCTTGGAGGATCTCCCATTAAAAGGAAAAGTCCTCGCTATGATTTTCGAGCTCAATTCGACTCGTACGCGTGTTGCTTTCGAAACTGGAATCCAACAACTTGGAGGCCATGCAATTTACTTAAGTGCACAAGACTCACAGCTTGGACGTGGGGAACCTATAGCGGACACAGCCCGAGTACTTTCGGAAATGGTAGACCTCGTTGTGATACGTGCAAAAGATCATCAATACGTTTGCGAGTTTTCAAAATATTCTAGGATTCCCGTCATCAACGGTATGACGAATATGTCCCACCCATGCCAAATATTGGCCGATATTCAAACATACACCGAAATTCGCGGTTCAATACATGGTAAAAAAGTCGCTTTTATAGGTGACGGTTACAACATGTGTAATTCGTACATCAGAGCCGCCAAACAATTCGATTTCGCGTTAAGTATAGCCACCCCTATATCCCACAAACCAAACCAAAAACTTTTATCTGCAGTAGACCAAGCCATTTGGACTGATAATCCTGAGGAAGCGGTGGCATCAGCCGATTTGGTAGTCACGGATGTGTGGTCTTCCATGGGACACGAAGAAGAAGGAAATGAGCGGCTTGCGTCATTTGATGGCTTTCAAGTCGATTCAGAACTTCTTGACCGTGCTAACAAGGATGTAATCTTTATGCATTGTCTACCGGCTCATCGCGGCGAGGAAATTAGCAACGATCTATTGGATGACACGAGGTCTGTCGTTTGGCAGGAAGCGGGGAATCGATTGCACTCACAAAAGGCACTAATGGAGCTGCTCCTAAAATAAATCTTCGCTACGATTATTTATCCGCTGCAGAGGACGCCCTTTCATCGAAGCTTAAGGCCTTTTCAATACACCCCTTCCAGCCATCAACCAACTCGCGTCTATCCCCTTCAGGCATCATAGATTCAAACCGCCTATCTAAAGACCAAACTTGGGCAATATCCTCAAATTTGTCTAATGCAGCTGCCCCTTTCAACGCCAAATAGGCCGCGCCACGCACGGTAGTTTCGATCACTTGAGGACGTTCGACAACGATGTCCAAAATATCGGTGAGAAATTGGCAAAACCAATTATTAGCTGCCATTCCACCATCTATTCTTACGATATTGGGCAATATTCCATCCGCTACCATCGCCTCTAGCAAATCGTAAGTCTGAAAAGCAACACTTTGTAAAACAGCGGTAGAAAGATGATCCGCATTGGTTTCGAAAGTTAAACCAGAGACAAAACCCCGAACCTTTGGTCTCCAATAGGGTGCTCCTAGACCCGTGAAAGCCGGAACGATATAAACACCTCTCGTATCACCATTTACTCTAATAGCCCGTTTTTCGGTTTCTTCAGAACTGGCTATCAAACCCAGAGAGTCCCTTAGCCATTTGATCGAAGAGCCCGCCGTAAAAATACTTCCCTCAATAGCATAATTTGTTTGACCTTCTATTCTATAAGCCGGCGTGGTCAGTAAATCTGACTTGGAGCGTACTTTTTGTTTGCCGGTGTTCACCAAAGCGAAACACCCTGTCCCGTATGTTATTTTCGCCATTCCACGCTGAATACAAGCTTGTCCCAAGAGGGACGCATNTTGATCACCGGCAACGCCTAAGATGGGNATCGATTTGCCAAACCATTTTTTGTCTGTCTGACCATAATCATCTACGCTTTCTTTAATTTCAGGAAGAATGGATCGAGGAATATCGAAAAATTCTAGCAGCGGTTTACTCCAATTGTGCTTCGAAATATCGAACAACTGAGTCCTCGATGCATTTGTCGAATCAGTGGCGTGGATTTTTCCTCTGGTTAGACGCCAGATAAGAAAAGTGTCCACGGTCCCGAAACACAGTCTGCCTCGTTGAGCAGCATCCCGTATATGATCTATGTCTAGAAGCCATTCTAGTTTTGTACTTGAAAAATAAGGGTCAATTACGAGACCCGTAATCTCTCGAATAGTATGAGACATAGGATCTAGTTTGAGCCGATCACACCTGTCAGCGGTTCTTCGATCCTGCCAAACAATCGCATTGTAGTATGCTTCACCCGTTTCTGGGTTCCAAACAACAACGGTCTCTCGTTGATTCGCTATCCCTACTGCCAATATATCCTCGATTCCTCCCGAGAAAGCGTCAATGGCCTTCCTNCAGGCCTGAATCGACGAGGTCCATATGNCCTCCGGGTCTTGCTCTACCCAACCATTTTTTGGAAATGTTTGGCCTAGGGGAAAGCTACCTGCAGCTTGGATATTTCCATTTATGTCACTAATAACCGCCCTACTACTCGATGTTCCTTGATCAATTGCCAGAACGTAATCCACTTGTGCTCCTATTTGCCCTTACGACCCGATTTGTCAAACACAACATGTGGAAACCGGAAAAGTAACCTTTATTAAGAATAAATCTTAGTACAAAAAATTGAACCAATATCACCTTCCACCGCTTATCTATAATTTATCAACAGCTTTTCAACAAGTCAGTCCTTGCTTTCCGATGCGTACCGCATTATGTTGGGTTTCGCGATCTTATGAAAACAATATGTAGTGATTGTCGCGTTTCTTCAATCATCAATTAGTATGCGAAATACTCGAAACTAGCGGCGATATAAGGGTTATTCGAAGGTTTTATAAAGCAAAAACGAAAACGAACTAATAGCGAGAGCGAATATTTCATAGACCACGAACCACAACATATAGTGTTAATTATTTAACATAATTGAACTCTAAATATACAACAAATAACGCTGTATTGAGGCCTATATCGAGGCCTGAAAACGGTGGTATTACATTGCCAGGGGAGAAATAAACCTAAATGGAAGCGGAATCCGCGCAACAACCACTTAGTAACGAAAGCCTTTCGGCCGAGGCAGCCGAAACAAATACGACTAGCAATAACACCGCACGACAAATCAGTTCATCTTTGACAGCCACCGCACCGGGGCAATTAAAAGTCATCAAAAGAAATGGAACCGTTGTCCCCTATAACGACGAAAAAATAACGCTGGCACTGACCAAGGCATTTTTGGCTGTCGAAGGTGGCATGGCCGCTGTTTCGCCGCGCATAAGGGAGGTCGTGGCGGAAATGACGACTCAAGTCACCAACACCTTCGAAAGGCGTCTTCCATCTGGAGGCACACTACATATCGAAGAGATTCAAGATCAAGTCGAACTAGCGCTTATGCGTTCAGGGGAACACCAGGTAGCCAGAGACTACGTGTTATATCGAGAAGAACACGCGAGGCTCAGAGCAACAAAAAATGCCGTAGAAGAGCAACAAACAAGACCAACTATCCANGTTTCTCGACAGGATGGTTCAATCGCTCCTTTGGACATAGCACGAACTTCCGAATTAGTTAACGAAGCTTGTAACGGNCTCGAAGACGTAGAAGCAGGACGGATCATAGATGAAGCTTTATCAAATATGTATGACGGTATTTCAGAATCGGACGTGGCAACGTCTTTATTAATCACCGCCAGAACCCTNGTNGAGGAAGAACCAAATTATACATACGTAACGGCGAGGCTTCTTTTAGATGAACTGAGAACAGAAGCGCTTGGGTTTCTTGATCAAAATGTACCAACTCGTNACGACCATAGAGCAACCCAATCAGAAATGGCCACTCTTTATCCCGAAAATTTAAAGTTGTTTGTGGAAAAAGGAATCCAATTAGAACTACTCGCTCCTGAACTGAACAGGTTTGACATAGAAAAACTCGGGGCCGCACTCAAGCCAGAGCGCGACCAGCAATTCAATTANCTNGGTTTACAAACACTNTATGACAGATATTTCATGCACCACGANGAGAATCGTTTCGAGCTACCCCAAGTATTCTTCATGAGGGTAGCCATGGGATTATCAATACAAGAAGACNACAGGGAAGCGAGAGCAATTGAGTTTTACAACTTACTCTCAACATTCGACTTTATGAGTTCCACACCAACACTCTTTAATTCGGGAACGCTACGGTCGCAATTGTCTTCCTGTTTTTTGACGACCGTATCTGACGACCTAGATGGGATTTATGGTGCAATTCATGACAACGCCATGCTTTCAAAATGGGCTGGTGGTCTTGGTAACGATTGGACGCCAGTTAGAGCGTTGGGAGCATACATCAAAGGAACCAACGGCAAATCACAAGGAGTTGTCCCATTCCTAAAAGTTGTCAATGATACAGCTGTAGCAGTGAATCAGGGAGGGAAACGAAAAGGAGCTGTGTGTTCATACCTTGAAACCTGTCATCTAGACATCGAAGAGTTTCTAGAGCTTCGAAAAAACACAGGAGATGATCGGCGTAGAACACATGATATGAATACTGCGAATTGGATTCCAGATCTTTTCATGAAGCGTGTTTTTGAAAATGCAGAATGGACGCTATTCTCTCCCAATGACACACCCGATTTACATGACCTCTACGGAAGTGCTTTCGAGAAACGCTACAAAGAGTATGAAGCACAAACCAATTCTGGAGAACTCAAGTTATTTAGAAAGGTGCAAGCGACGGATCTGTGGAGAAAAATATTATCTATGCTTTTCGAAACCGGACACCCTTGGATTACATTTAAAGACTCTTGCAACATCCGGTCCCCTCAGCAACATGTAGGAGTGGTGCATTCATCAAATCTATGTACGGAAATCACGCTAAATACCTCTTCCGAAGAAATAGCCGTATGTAATCTAGGATCAATCAATCTCGCGCAACACCTAGGATCAGCGGGAACCATTGATATGAAGAAATTGAAAAAAACTGTACGCACTGCGATCCGAATGCTAGATAACGTCATAGATCTGAATTACTACGCCGTGCCAGCAGCTAGAACATCGAACATGAGGCATCGCCCGATAGGATTAGGGCTAATGGGTTTTCAAGATGCCCTTTATAAAAAAGGCTCGTCTTATGCCTCCGACGAAGCTGTCGAATTCGCTGATCAATCGATGGAAGCGATTTCCTATTATGCGATAGAAGCATCCAGCAAATTAGCAAAAGAACGAGGGAGTTATGCCACTTTTGAAGGATCTCTCTGGAGTAAAGGAATACTTCCAATTGATTCTCTAGACAGGCTCAGAGCTGAAAGGGGACCAAGTTATTTGGACACGAATTTTGATACTCAACTAGATTGGGAGAAGCTCCGGGACAAAGTACGAACCAACGGGATGCGAAATTCCAATGTAATGGCTATAGCTCCAACGGCGACTATAGCGAATATTACAGGTGTAACCCAATCCATCGAACCTACGTATCAAAACCTATATGTAAAATCCAACCTATCCGGAGAATTTACGGTAGTTAACCCTTACATGGTTCAAGATCTAAAACGGGAAGGGGTTTGGGATAGCGTTATGGTAAATGACCTAAAATATTATGACGGTAGTCTCCAATCTATAGATCGGGTACCACCTAGTATCAAAGAAACCTATGCAACAGCCTTCGAAGTAGAGCCCCGCTGGCTAATAGACTCCGCCGCCCGACGGCAAAAATGGATTGATCAGGCACAGTCTCTAAATCTTTACATATCTAATGCCTCAGGGAAAAAACTAGACATAATGTATAGGATGGCCTGGCTACGGGGTTTGAAGACTACGTATTACCTCAGAGCCTTATCCGCTACTAGTGCCGAGAAATCCACAATAGGCACCGGAGCATTGAATGCAGTAGAGACTCAAAACGCATCCAACAGTAATCCAGTTGGAAACGCGATGGCCGCAAACGCCACAGAAAGACAACCGCCAAAGCTTAATCCACCAAATGAACAAATGGATTTAGGGACCCCCGCTGACGTCCCNTTGGCCTGTTCNATCGACGATCCCGATTGTGAAGCTTGTCAGTAGTTAAAGGAGAAACCTTATGTTGAGCTGGGAAGATTTCGAAAACGATCAATCTAAATTAGTCGTAAACAAGATGCCAGAGGTCGACCTGCGGAAAGACTCTATTTCTACTCCCCAAGAAACCGCACATTCCATCAAGCCAGATATCCTCGATAAGTCCTCCATACAAAAGGAAAATCCGGATGAAATAAATGTGGTCAAATCGATATCAAGCAGCCATTTAGAGGAAGTAGCACCAACATCGACCGATGACCAATACAAACTGAATTCAGAAACTCTAGACGGCAGCAACAATTTCAACCGAACAGAGCTAGGAGTCGATACGTTAGAGGTTGACAACTCCTCCTCAGAACGAGTGACCGTTGATCAAAAGGCAATGATCAATTGCCGTGCTGATTTAAACCAGCTTGTGCCTTTCAAGTACGACTGGGCATGGCAAAAATATCTGGATGGTTGTGCAAACCACTGGATGCCCCAAGAAGTTAATATGACTGCTGATGTTTCTTTATGGAAATCTCATGATGGCCTAACAACAGATGAACGAGTGATCGTCAAAAGAAGTCTGGGATTCTTTTCAACGGCCGATTCACTTGTTGCTAATAACCTAGTACTGGCTATCTATCGATTAATAACCAACCCAGAATGTCGTCAATACCTACTTCGTCAGGCGTTCGAGGAAGCAATTCATACTCATGCTTATCAATATTGCATCGAATCACTGGGTATGGACGAAGGCGAAATATTCAACATGTACCACGAGGTTCCTGTTGTTGCTAGTAAGGCTTCATGGGCCATTAAATATACTAAAGAACTCTCGGATCCAAAATTTAACACTGGGACAATTGAAACTGATAAAGCTCTTCTTAAGAACCTTATAGCGTATTACTGCGTACTCGAAGGCATTTTTTTCTATTGTGGTTTTACCCAGATTCTATCGATGGGTCGACGTAATAAGATGACGGGCACATCAGAACAGTTTCAGTACATCCTTCGTGACGAATCGATGCATGTCAATTTCGGTATTGATGTTATTAACCAGATCAAATTAGAAAATCCATTGCTTTGGGATGAGTCAATGCAAGACTTAGCGAAAGAAATGATTGTCGAAGGGACAGATCTCGAAATCCAATATGCGCAAGATACGATGCCAAGAGGTGTTTTAGGGATGAACGCATCAATGATGGCCGATTACCTTAAATTTATAGCTAATCGACGATTGGCACAGATCGGACTCGTAGAACAATTTCCTGGCGTTAAAAACCCTTTCCCATGGATGTCAGAAATAATGGACCTAAAAAAGGAGAAAAATTTCTTTGAAACTCGCGTTACGGAATATCAAACCGGTGGCGCTTTGTCGTGGGAATAGAGCGGCCAATAAGAATACCAACAAAAATTTTGTAAACGACTGAACCAACCCTTTAATGCGTTCACTCACTACCTTTCAAACTAATCAGCATTGCTCTTAGGCTTTCAGTGAAAGCAATTGGCTGATCAAGAAAAACATGATGCTGTGCATCAGTAATTTCTTCGACTAAAGGATCTCCGGGAATTAGATCGACAGTATACTGCAATGTTTGCTTGGTAAACGATTCACTATTTTCACCATAGATTATGCCTGTTGGAATTTTCAGTGACTGATAGTCCTCTGGATACCGTTCACCATCTTTAAGTGTAGCTGGAAGATCTTCATCAAATTTCCAAGCAAACCCACCGCCTTCTACCGCCATCACCGATTGCTTAGCTATATATTTAAGAATGTATTCATTGGCGCACGGCTGAGGTGGAAATAAACGAAAACGGCCTTCTGCTGTAGCTCTATCAGGATAGACTTTCCCTCGGCTACCTCCCATCTGTACCCTCTCTTTTAGAGGCTCATCGGGATGACGTATACCAGAATCGACCAAAATAAAGCTGCCAAATCTTTCCGGGAATCGTGCGACAGCTTTAGCGGCCATCATTCCCCCAAAGCTATGCCCTACTATAGTCATCTCGTCATTCAAACCAACGGCGTCGCTCACACCAACAATCTCTCGGCAATAGGTGTCCGCACCATAGCTATACCGATAATCGGAATCACCCATTCCAGTCAAATCCATGGCGACAACGAAAAAATCATTTTTTATCTGTGGGGCTATAAAGTCCCACCAGCGCGAATGAGCGTTCATGCCATGAATCAACAGCACGCCTGGCTTTTGTGGATCGCCCCATGTTCGATAAATAACATCACAATCCTCAACTGTCACAGAATGCCTGTCCGCCTCGTCTTCTATTGCCTCCCAAAACCATTCCGGGATAGATCCTGAAGAATTTTGTTCCCATCGAGCCATATTAGAACTAAGCCCCGTAAATAATTTGACAAAAATTTTGCTTCAAGTAGCGGAAACTTCATATTCAAAATTGGAAATTACACTACCCTCAGGCACCATAAAGACTTGAGTGTTTAAAATATAGTTTAAGAACACAAATATTCTTAACTGGCAAAAGGATTTTGAAATGGCGAAGCCTCAAGTTTCACAAAAAGCACCTTANCCAATAGAAGTATCTTCCGGTAAAAAGTATTTCTGGTGCGCCTGCGGNCAGAGTGATAGTCAGCCGTTTTGTGATGGATCCCACAAAGATACACAATTTCAACCGCTCGCTTATGAAGCAGAAGCTGACAAAACCTTATATTTTTGTGGTTGTAAACAGACCCTTAATAAGCCTTTTTGTGATGGCACTCATAATTCCCTGTAAGACTTTTGAAGTAGGCACTTAGGACAATATGCTTCGAAGATTCTTTAAATCACGTTCTGACCTAGAGCATCCAAATCCCAAAATACGCCGCTCGGC
>PAMR01000062.1 GCA_002708205.1 Gammaproteobacteria bacterium | reverse complement strand
GATAGATAAATCCCTTGCGGAGCTCAGTGATGATGAATGGGAATCACTATGTGATGGTTGTGGTCGTTGTTGCCAAATTCGATTAGAAGATTCGGAGACGGGCCAGTTGATGGAGACCGCTATCACATGTCGATTGTTTGATAATGATAGCTGTCGGTGTACTCAGTACTCTCGGCGTCATGTAGAGGTTAAAAACTGTGTCTCGATAAATGCGGATAATGTTTCTGATTTGTATTGGCTGCCAAAAACTTGCGCTTATAAGTTGGTTGATGAAGGTCAAGATCTCCACCCGTGGCATCCACTCGTGGCGGGGAACCATCAAGCGATTAAGGAGGCGGGCATTAGTGTCTATGGGAAAACTATTTCTGAAGAACACGTCCACCAGGAAGACATAGAGTCTTATATCAAATGGGTATGATCGCCTACGAAATAGCGTGGATCCTAGTTATTTGTTCGGCTCTTTTTGCTTCGTGTTGTATCTGGATGTTTCCAAAAGTTCGAGGGTTGCTAGGATTATTCGTGCTTGGTTTGTTCTTAACCGTTGTGTTACTCCCTTATGAATTTGATCAGCAACATTATGCTCCGGCTCTTATCATTCTGATTTTTAAAGGATTTTTAGAGCGCGAAGCTGATCTTAGTGGCGTTGCTAATTTTCTTGGATTATCGGTGGTTGGATATTGCCTATTCGGCTTATTATTGTTTCTGTTGAGTTCTTTACGAAAAGGACGCTCCATGACGAAGAGTCGATCACGATGATATTACGTTCTTCCTTGCACCTCCTAAGGAGCGCCGATAAAGTATCGTCGCACGCAAGTACACTACCGTGGATTTGTTGTCATTAAACGAACTTTACCAGGAAGCCCATGATTTTCGATAGCACAGAAACTTACATCTCGACAGACGAACTCTCCATGGCAGTAGATGCTGCCGTCAAGTTGGAGAGGCCTCTTTTAGTTAAGGGTGAACCAGGCACTGGTAAAACCATGTTGGCAGAAGAAGTTGCCAAAACCCTTAAAGCACCGTTGATTCAATGGCATATCAAATCGCAAACGAAAGCGAGCCAAGGTCTTTATGAGTACGATGCCGTATCCCGTTTGCGAGATTCTCAATTAGGAGATGACCGGGTACAAGATATCGGTAATTACATCAAGAAAGGAAAGTTGTGGGAGGCCTTCGAGGCAAACGAACGAGTTGTTCTCCTGATTGACGAAATTGATAAGGCTGATATTGAGTTTCCTAACGATCTCTTACAGGAACTCGATAAAATGGAATTTTATGTTTATGAGACACAGAAGACCATTACTGCAATACGAAGACCAGTTGTCGTCATTACCTCTAATAATGAGAAGGAATTACCAGATGCATTCTTGAGGAGGTGTTTCTTTCACTATATTAATTTCCCGGACAGAGACACTATGCAGTCGATCGTGGACGTTCATTATCCTGATATTAAGAAAGACCTGGTCAAAGAAGCGATGGATATTTTTTTCGACGTTCGAAAAGTTCCTGGTTTAAAGAAGAAACCTTCCACCTCCGAGCTTATAGATTGGTTGAAGCTTCTGATGGCTGATGATATTCCTGATGAGATTTTAACTAATCGCGATCCAAGCAAAGCCATACCACCTTTATACGGTGCACTAGTTAAGAACGAACAGGATGTGCATCTATTGGAACGTCTAGCGTTTATGAATCGAAGAGATAGTCGAGGCTAGCTTTTGATCGTTAGCTAAGAAACAGTAAAACTCAACTGGTAAAGGATCCTTAATGCTCATCAATTTTTTCTTAACCTTACGAAAATACAAGGTTCCTGCGACTATTCGAGAGCTTATGGATCTTTTGAAGTCTCTGCAGCTTAGGATCGTCTATTCGAATATCGATGACTTTTATCTCTTAAGTCGTACTTGTATGGTTAAAGATGAAAAAAATTACGATAAATTTGATCGTGCCTTTAGCGCTTATTTTAAAGGGTTGGAAGATCTTCATGGGATGTTGGAATCTCTTATTCCAGATGAATGGCTAAGACGGGAATTTGAAAAATCGCTTTCTCCTGAAGAACTTGAGCAATTAGAAAGTCTTGGTGGATTAGAAAAGTTAATTGAGGCTTTTCAGAAGGCTAAAGAGGAGCAGGCCAAGAAAGAGGCGGAAGAAGGCGAAGAAGGAAAGGATGGTCAAGAAGGCAACGCGGATCGTCAGGGTCGAGATGGGCCTGGTGGTCCTGGACGCGGCAAAAAGAAAAAAGCGAAAAAGGTTTGGGATCAACGCCAATATAAGAATTTGGACGATTCTGTCGAGTTGGGGACAAGAAACATCAAAATGGCTCTGCGGCGGCTGCGAAAATTCGCTCGAACAGGACAAGCGGAAGAGCTGGATATTGATACGACTATTCGATCTACGGCACATAATGGCGGAATGTTAGATATAAAAATGCGTCCGGAGCGTCGTAACACGGTAAAAGTTCTGACATTTTTTGATATTGGCGGATCTATGGATGCACATGTGAAGGTCTGCGAGGAACTTTTTTCTGCCACGAGAACCGAATTCAAACACCTAGAAAGTTATTATTTTCACAACTTTCTATACGAGTCGGTTTGGAAGGATAACAAGCGCCGGATGAATGAACGAATTCCGACATGGGAAATTCTTAATAAGTATGCAGGTGATTACAAGGTGGTTTTTGTGGGGGACGCCACAATGGCTCCTTATGAGATTACGCACGCGGGGGGAAGCGTGGAGCATTGGAATGAAGAGCCCGGAGCTACATGGGTTACTCGTTTTGCGGAACATTACGACAAGTTAGTATGGATAAATCCAACGCCTCAAGAAACATGGGAGTATTCGTCTTCAGTCTCGATGACCCAGGAGCTAGTGGAAGGGAAAATGTATCCGCTGACTATTCGGGGTCTCGAGGAGGGAATGAATACCCTTTCTAAGTAATGCGTGGTTTAGTGGTTCAATAATCCTGATTGATTGAATGATATGGAAAAACACTTTGACCTCTCGGAAGTGATGGTCAAGGATGAGTTCCCTTTATCAAAAGCTATTGAGCGTGGAAAGATCACCGATGATGTTAGACGTAGGTTACAAGACTCCTGGGATCTGTTAGAAGAACGGAAGGCTGGCTCTCCTGAAGTATCGTTCCCGGACGAATTGCCAATAACAGAGCATATTGATGAGATAGTCAGTCTTATCAAATCAAATCAAGTGTTGATCGTTGGTGGCGAGACGGGGTCTGGTAAAACGACTCAATTGCCTAAAGCTTGCTTGATGGCGGGTAGGGGCTTGCGAGGCATGATTGGACATACTCAACCCCGCCGTCTTGCCGCTCGAACGGTGGCACAGCGTATTGCTAATGAACTACATGTGACGATGGGGGAGCAAGTGGGCTACGCCGTTCGTTTTTCGGACCGATGGGGACAGAAAACATTAGTAAAGTTGATGACCGATGGGTTATTGCTCAATGAGATTCAGAATGATCGATTTCTGAATGCTTACGATACGTTGATTATCGATGAGGCTCACGAGAGAACGCTAAACGTTGATCTGCTTTTGGGTTATTTGCGCAATCTAATTAAGAAAAGACCTGACCTAAAACTTATAGTCACTTCGGCTACCATCGATTTAGAGATTTTTTCTGAATACTTTGGAAATGCTCCGATAATTCGCATTGGCGGAAGGGGATACCCTGTCGAAACTCGATATGTTCCCTCTGTTGAAGGCCTAGAGATAGCTTTTAGCAGAGTCCTAGATGAGATTTTGACAGAAAAAAGACGAGGGCCTCGCGATATTTTGGCTTTCGTCTCAGGGGAGCGAGAAATTCTTGAATGGTCGCAATGGCTTCGGCGACACTACGGTGATCGTTTTGAAGTTCTACCCTTATATGCTCGGCTACCCGAAAAGGAACAGCGTAGAATTTTTGAAACGGCATCGATGCAAAGATTGGTGCTGGCAACTAATGTCGCTGAAACGAGTATAACTGTGCCGAATATAGGTTATGTCGTGGATCAAGGTACAGCTAGGATAAGCCGTTATAGTTATCGTTCCAAACTACAGCGACTACCANTAGAACCTATATCCCAGGCCAGTGCGGATCAAAGGCAGGGACGTTGNGGAAGGATTGCCCCAGGAATTTGTTATCGACTCTANGANAAGACGGATTATGAATCGCGTTCGAGTTATACCGATCCCGAATTAAAGCGAACGAATCTAGCTTCGGTCGTTCTACAAATGCGAGCGTACAATTTAGGTGATATTGAGCGATTTGGTTTTATAGAAGAGCCGGATCCTGGAGCCATACGTGATGCGATCAAATTACTACACGAGTTGGGTGCTTTCGACGATAACAAATTGACGCAGATTGGCCGGAANATGGCTCGGTTGCCGATTGATCCTCGGCTTGCCAGATCTNTACTGGCTGCTGATAAAGAGCGATCCCTACGCGAAGTATTAATCATAGTATCTGCTTTAGCNGTACAGGACCCACGGTTACGGCCCTTAAATAATCAAAAAGAAGCTGACATAGCGCATGAACAATTCCGCGATGAATCTTCCGATTTTCTCGGATTTGTAAGAATTTGGGAATGGTCTGAAAATATACGAGAGACGGCTACTCGGAGTCGGTGGAGGCGTTCGCTTGAACGCAATTATTTATCCCCTCAACGTGTATTTGAGTGGCGTGCTTTGCATCGACAACTGCTTTTAGCTTGTCGTAGACAAAAGATGAATCTAAATAGTAGCGGTGCCGATTACGCGAGCATTCATAGAGCAATTCTCGCTGGATCCCTTAGCTTTGTTGGACTCAAAGGGGATCGAGGTGAATATCGTGGCGTGCGTGGACTCTCCTTTCGGATTTTTCCAGGTTCAGCCTTATTGAAAAAACGCCCGAAGTGGTTGGTGGCAGCAGAAATTGCTGATACTGGCCGTACCTATGCCCGCTGTATTGCTCAAATCGAAGCCCGCTGGATCGAAACGGCGGCGAATCACTTAATTAAACGTAGCTATTCATCGCCCCAATGGGATGAGCGTCAGGGTGAAGTGATTGCTTTGGAACGATCCACGCTTTATGGCTTAAGTGTTTTCGAGCGACGTAGAGTTCGTTATGGAAAAATAGATCCATCGCAATCTCGCGAAATATTTATTCGTGAGGCCATAGTTAAACCGTCCAAGCATTTGAAGTTGGAATTCATTGACCATAATCAAACACTCATTCAACGCATCGTTGAAATGCAGGCGAAAGCGCGTCGTGCCGATTTATTGGTAACGGAGGATCTCCAAGCTCAGTTTTATATCGATCGAATTCCTTTAGAAGCCGTGGGCATTCANTCGTTCGACAANTGGCATGGTCAGGCATCCAGGCGTGAAANAGATCAGTTGTACATGACTGAGAAAGATTTATTAAATCGAACGGACGTGTTTTTAGAACACGAGGCATATCCAACGGAATTAGAATTAGATGGNATTAAGCTGCAAATAAAATATCGTTTTGCACCGGGAGAAATCAATGATGGAGTCAATCTGATTGTTCCTTTGGGATTGTTATCCCATATTCGACAAGAGTATTTAGATTGGTTAGTGCCGGGATTTATATCCAAAAAATGCGAAGAACTTCTTCGAACGTTGCCTAAAACACATAGAAAAAATTTAGCCCCTATCGCAGATAAAGTATCTGNATTGCTGCCTTTGATTATCGGTAGCAATCTATATCGTCAAGGGAATTTAGTTCGTGTCTTGAGTGAATTAATTAAGACTCGATTTGAAGTTTCCATCTCAAGTTCGGACTGGACACCGGAAAAACTAAGTTCTTTTTTGAATATGAATGTTCAAGTCGTGGGTGCGAAAGGAAAAATCCTGGCTCAGGGACGCGACGTAGAGTTTCTTAAGTCGAAATTGAAGAAAACAGCAGAACAACGATTAGAACGATCGATAANGGATCGCTTTGAAGAGANTGCAATTACCTCATTTCCTAAACAGGGTTTGGAAGAGTCTGTTCTTATCCGTGAGGGAGGGGAGGAATCGATTGTCTATCCGGTTCTCGTCGATAACGGTAATAGCGTTGAGCTAAAAATATTTTCAACGCAAGAGAATCAGTTCGAGAATAATAAGCGAGGTTACAGTCGATTAGCCCTTTTGACTGATAGGCAGTCTACTCGGTTCTTAAACAGAGAGTTCAAGAAAGAGCTGACTATGCAATTGCATTACTCTTCACTCGGTACAAAGCAAATGCTTATGGATGAGCTAGCGAGAAATGCAGCGTGGCGAGCTTTTTTTGAGGATGGTCCGTTGCCAAATAATCGTATCGGATTCGAGGCTCTAATAAAGAAAGGCAGGGGGAATCTTGTTAGTAAATTTCTTGAATTACTGGGCCTGACACGAATTATCTTGGAAAAACGTTTCAGCGTAAAAAGGGAGATAGATAGACTAACGTCCAAGGCATATATCCATGCTCGAAATGACCTTCTCAAGCAGCTTGATCAGCTCGTAACGCCGGATTTTTTGACGGTTATACCTCCAGAATATTTGGGTGAGGTTCCGCGCTATCTCGATGCTATGACTTATCGGATGNATCATTTGCAAGGTCGTGTAACTCAGGATGTGGAATCTATCCAATTAATTGCTAACTGGCAGGAGAGGCTGGAAATTCTTGGTGCCAAAGCTAAATCTCGGTATGGCTTTGTTAGGCTGCGCTTTTCGATAGAAGAATATCGAGTTGCTCGGTTCAGTCAGGGCTTAGGCACGAAAAAGAAAGTATCAGAACGGAGATTGGAGCGAGAGTTTCTAGCTCTCGAAAAACAATACGGTATCCAATAGCCGAGAATGACGAAAATCGCGAAAGGATCCATATTTACATTTCTTGAGAAATAACCTCGTGTTTAGTACGAATAAAATCTGAATGGTTCAAGTAAAGTAAGTCTGATATTTTTCTAATTTGATGCTCTTCGTATTTATGTTTTTGCCCATCAAAGAAAGCAACTTGCCAAAGAGACNTCAGAAGTTCTATTCGCTCGTCTNTAGTTAGTTGATTTGTTAAGTACTGGGTGTGNTGTTGAATGCCNACGCTTGATTCGTGATCCGACCTGGCCTGATTTATTACTTGAGCGATTTCATTTGCCTTCAATTCGTATAATTCCTTAAGCGCGACTTTGATGTGCTCTACTTCCCCTTCTGAAATATCGTGGTCTGCCCAAGCGACTTCCAATAGGAGCATCCCGGCCGACAGAGCTATCAGGTTGGTGCCGTGTTCCTCGGTTTCTGGAATGGATGGAGTGAATAAATTTTTTAGGCGATTAATCATGCATTTAGAANGCTGTAATTTCTCNTANGGCGTTTCTTAAAGTCTCTAGTCCCGCGGTNGCTAATCGACTTTGGTCAGTCAATTTTCTTCTATACGATTTTGCTCCGGGCTGTCCGTTAAATAAATTCAAAAGGTGTCGGGTCATGTGTTTTAGAGGAGTGTNTATATTTAGCTGAGACTGCATGTAGGGCATATATTCGTCAACTAACTTAAGCGGATCAAAGGGCACTTCAACTTTGCGAAAAAGATTCCCATTTAGTTCGTGTATCCAGCGAGGGTTTTCGTATGCTGCTCTACCGATCATTACTCCGTCCGCCCAAGAGAGAGCTTGANTGACCGANGAAGTGGTTGTCAAACCGCCGTTAAGGGTGATTTGTAAGTCTGGATAATCGATCTTGATCTGTCTAACGGAACCGTAGTTGAGTGGTGGAATGGTTCTATTCTGAGCCGGGGTCAGACCTCCTAGAATAGCTTTTCGCGCATGAATAATAAAATGATTGACGCCAACACCNTGGACTCGTTGGATAAAGTTAGACAAAAACTCGTAACGATCATGTTCGTCGACACCTAGTCGACATTTAACCGATATGGGTATATCGACAGCACTCATCATTGCATCGATGCACCGACAAACTAAATCGGGCTTAAGCATTAAACATACGCCAAAATTTCCTTTCTGAACCCGGTTTGAAGGACAACCAACGTTTAAATTAATTCCGGCAAAGCCTTCGCGTTCAGCTTTCTTGCACGCTATTACCAGCGTTTCTGGGTCACTACCGCCAAATTGAACAATCAGCGGATTTTCNAAGGGGGAATGGGTAAGTGACCTNGGTGATGCGCCGTAGCGAATTGCGTCNGCTACGACCATCTCTGTATAGAGCAGGGCATCCGGAGCTACAATTCGAAGGAGCATCCGGAAGTGCTGATCGGTTCTATTCATCATAGGTGCGATTTGTAGAAGCTGGTTGTCACTANTCATGAATGGCTAGAAGAATTAGCTATGTGGAAAATTGGCTTGTTTCAAAAAATGGTTCCAAATTCGGTTTATGTTTTGNCAAATGCATCTGATATTTCACGTTTTTGTANGATAAAGTAGACAAACTGAAGAGGGTTCATCTTTTCTCCATTTTTCTTTCATAATCATCCTTAATTCGTGTATGCTTAGCAACTGAGTCGTGGATTCACAGATTATATGTTGCGTCAAAGAACACTTAAATCGCCGGTACACGCCATAGGCATAGGAGTTCACTCCGGCGAAAAAGTACGTATGACATTACGCCCTGCCGAGGCCAATAGTGGAATCCGATTTATACATCTAAGTGAACCTTCTGTTGAGATAGCAGCNTTAGCTCAAAATGTTTCAGACACGACTTTGTCTACGAGTATCTGCGAAAATGGTGTAGAAATATCCACTGTAGAACATTTGATGAGTGCTCTATGGGGAATGAATATAGATAATCTAATTGTGGAGCTCAGTGGTACTGAAGTTCCCATAATGGATGGAAGTGCGGCCCCCTTTGTAGACTTAATCGAATCAGTTGGTGTGCGGGAATTAGACGATTCTAAGCGGTATATTAGGATTACCCGTGAGCTCACTGTTACCCAGGGCGATGCATGGGTGTCATTGCGNCCGTACGATGGTTTCAGAGCGGACTATACATTTGTGTATGACCACCCGTTATACAACCGCTACCCTAAGTCGATTGACATTGATTTTGACAGNGTTTCTTACGGATCAGAAGTCGCTAAAGCTCGTACTTTCGGTTTGTATGAGGAGCTAGAGCAAGCACAAGCATTGAACAAATGTTTGGGTTCGAGTCTTGATAACTCTGTGGGTATTGCAGACAACGAAATCATGAATGCGGAAGGACTGCGTTATCACGACGAGTTTGTTAAGCATAAGCTATTAGACTCGATAGGGGATCTTTATCTACTGGGGCTCCCTGTGATAGGTCATTTATCAGGGTATAAAACTGGTCATGCACTAAATAATAAGCTAGCTCGGACNGTTTTACGCTGCACAGATGCGTGGGAGCATGTTAGTTCTATTTCTAACGATTTGAACGTAGATCCGATAGAAGAAGTTATCGCGACAGCTGATTAGCAAACATAATTTGTGGCCCCGCTGATTCTTATAGTGTCGTACTTTCCCCCAACNATTTGATACTCCAAAAAGACATCTTGTGCCTTTGCAAGAAAGCCTCAATGGAGTTGTTTAACAAACCAGCTGTTTTAAAGTTAGGCGTTTCATGACTAGACTGAAGAAAGTCTGTATAAGATCGTTTTTATGAGTGTCCGTACACGCGTAGCACCATCCCCCACTGGAGATCCGCATCTAGGAACAGCATATATNGCGCTGTTTAACTATGTGTTTGCTAAAAAAAATGGTGGACAATTTATTCTTCGAATAGAGGATACCGACAGAATACGTAGTTCGTCGGCAGCGGAACACAAGATTTACGAGGCTCTACGTTGGCTTGGAATGGATTGGTCCGAAGGACCGGATAAGGGCGGAGATTATGGTCCGTATCGACAAAGCGAACGACTGGATATTTACAATCAGTATGTGAATCAATTGATCGNCCAGGGGGATGCATTTCATTGTTTTTGTTCTAAGGAAAGACTAGATCTTTTGCGCCAAACCCAGAGGGATGCCCAACAAACTACACGTTATGACGGCNTTTGCTCTGAACTAGACAAAGATGAAGTGCGACGCCGAATTGATGCGGGTGATACCTACGTGGTCCGTCTACGAGTTCCTAATGAGGGCGAGTCGGTTTTCTCGGATGGTATTCGCGGAGAAATTCGAATTCCTTGGTCTCAAGTGGACATGCANGTACTNCTCAANTCNGATGGNTTTCCTACNTACCATTTAGCGGTAGTAGTTGATGATCATTTGATGCAAATTTCTCATGTGTTGAGAGGTGAAGAATGGATAAATTCGTTACCTAAGCATCAGCTGTTGTACAGATACTTTGGCTGGGAAATGCCAATCCACTATCATTTGCCGCTCCTACGTAANCCAGATCAGTCGAAGATGTCCAAGCGGAAGAATCCNACCAGTATTAATTACTATCGTGACTCTGGATATCTACCGGAAGCACTAACAAATTATTTGTCTTTAATGGGTTGGTCGATGCCGGATGAACGCGAGATTTTTAAATTCAGTGAATTCGTAGATTCGTTTGATACGAAGCGCTTTTCGGTCCGTGGTCCCATTTTTGACCCTGAAAAGCTTAATTGGATGAATGGACAATACATACGCGATCTTGATGAGAACGCTTTTATCGAGCGTGTGAGAAATTGGATCTTCAACGAAGAGAAACTTCGATTACTTGTACCTCTCGTTATCGACAGAACGGAACGTCTGGCCGACTTGATTCCTCAGGTGGACTATCTACTCGGTGAAAGGCAGTCAATAGACGAAACGAGCTTTGCGCATAAGTCATTGTCTCTGGAAGAATCAAAACGAATATTGAGTCACATAATCCGGCGATTGGAGTACCAAAGTGATTGGNGTAAGGATGAGCTCTACACGGCACTCAAGGCTCTGTCTGATACGATGCATTTGAAGTTCCGAGATTTTCTATTTCCTTTATTTGTATCAATTTCTGGAAAAAACGTGTCGCTACCCTTGTTTGATTCCATGTCTTTTCTGGGGGCGGAGTTAACCAGATCACGTGTACGGTCAGGAATCGAAGCTTTAGGAGGTAATTCAAAAAAAGAGACGAGACGGTTGGATAAAGAATTCGCGAAATTACAAGAAAGCATTTGAAGTACTTGTTGGCTTTTGTTGACCTTAATGAAGGACGACACGTAATATTTTGTAACGATTTGGGGCCATAGTTCAGCTGGGAGAATGCTACAATGGCATTGTAGAGGTCGCGGGTTCGATCCCCGCTGGCTCCACCAATAAAAGAGATTGTTGAGTTGAATTTTTCGATAAAAGTCGGGGCAACAATACTTTCTGCACTAGTTCTTAGTTTCAGTTAGAAGTTGTATGTTGGAAAAATTGCACGAAATTCAAACTTTAGCAAAACAGTTGNTTGTTTNTAAAATTCTTCTATCGTTGTTTTTTTCAGTGCTGGCATATTCAGAGTCAGCGGAAATCNAGNACTCACAGNGGGCATTGCGAGTTTTTCTCGATTGCGATCGCTGNGACAAAGATTTTGTNCGCAGACAAATTCCCTATGTAAATTATGTGCGAGANAGAAGAGATGCTCAGGTGCATATTTTGGGTTTAGACGATTATGGACCTGCAGGGAGAGCATACGAGTTTACCTTTTACGGACTTTTGGAATTTGAAGGTAATGAGCAAAAACTCGAATATTTNTCNCCACGTATGGAAACGGATGACGAAGAACGAAGAGGTTTAACTAGAGTNATCGAGATAGGATTAGCGCCCTTTGTGTTGAATACTTCCTTTGGAGAAAGCCTTTCGTTGAAGTANGAAGCGCCNGACCAAGGGCGGGAAGTGAGTACACAAGCGCATGAAGATCCGTGGAATTTCTGGGTTTTCAATGGAACTATTAGTGCCAGTCAAAGAGGTCAAGAACGACGAGATAGTATCGGAGGATGGGGTAATTTTTGGGCATCTCGNGTCACGGATCAATGGAGAACGTGGTTTGGGACTTCGTATAATTTTAATGAAAGGAATTTTACCTTTGACGATGGTACTACACTGAAGGATGTCAGCCGCAGGAGNTCCTTTGGAGGTGGCTTTGTTAAATCCCTGGGTGAACATTGGGGGGCTGGATTAGGCGCTCGTAGCGAAAGCTCAACATTCTTAAATTTACAAAATGCACATCGGGTGGCNGCAGCNGTCGAGTTCAATTTATTCCCCTATTCCGAATCTACGGAAAGACAAATGACTTTCGGGTACTTCCTTGGTCAGAGTCGCTACGAGTATGAAGAGCCGACGATATTTGGTTTGTCTGATGAATCACGAATGGATCAGGGACTTTTCATAGAATACGATACGGAGCAACGGTGGGGAGAAATTTCACTCGAACTAAACGGTTCGCATTTTATGGACGATATGGAACTGTATCGCGTGTCATTTAAAGGCGATCTTGATTACCGAATAGCTCGAGGNTTATCCATAGGATTGTGGGCGAACGCTTCTTTGGTTCGCGATCAGATCTATTTGCGAAGCGGTGGAGCGACGGACGAGGAAGTAATACTCGGTCGCCGCGCTCTCGATACGGATTTTGAAACGTCGTTCGGTGGACGTGTACGATATACGTTTGGATCTATCTACAATAACGTCATTAATAGTCGATTAAGCGACGGCGTTTTTACGCGACTACCATTTAACTTTAACTGAAAAGAATTGGTGTGTTTCAAGCCAATGTAAATACTTTTGGTGAAGTTAAGAACAACTAGCGTTTTGCGTAGATATTCTGACGGGGTGAGAAGCCCTACTCATAGGTCGTAATGTCGAATGAAGTGTTAGGCGAAGGGTTCTCCAGTCCGGCGAAAGCTGAAGCAAGCAAGTGTGAGGGCACCAACGTTGCCTCGCTCGCTGTAATTATTTTTGTGTAGTTCTGCACAGCTTGATTTCTCTCGCCTAGCTTGTCGTATGTTTTTGCAGAAATTAGCCAGTACCAAATACGTCCCCAGTTTGGGAATTTGGAGATTGCTGTTTCGCCGATTTGACTGAGTGTATGTTCTGCCTCTTTAGTTTGTCCAAGATGCAGTAGAGCCACCGATTTCCATACTTGAGCAAATGCAATATCCCTAGTAAGTCGTATGCAACACTCAGAAGGAGTTAGAAAACGTTGAATGGTGCTTAGCGTTTCCTCGTATTTTCCACTTTCCGCCAATTGGCTAATTTGTCTCAGATAGAATCGACCATTCTCCGGAAATTCTTTTATGAGTTCCTCTAGTATCGCGGTTGCTTGCTGACGCGCCTCCGATGAACCGCGGAGGAGAAAAGAGCTGAGCATGTACTTTGCTACGATTCGTAAAGAACTGTCTGACCCAGCNACCTCTTCTAGATATAAAAGTCCCATTTCTTCGTCGCCGGAAGGGATAAACCAAACATAATTGCTTAAGACTTTGATGAATGGCGGTAGGTTAGCGGCGAAATAGTAGGCTGCTCCGAGGTGCAATTTGGCGTCGAGTAGTGTTGGATCAATGAATAGAGCTTGCTCTAGATCCCTTATACCTTTGCTTCCATTCGTACTCGCTTGTAAATAGCTTCCGCGAACAGCTTTGAGATAACTTAAAGCGAAATATGCCTGGCCAGAAGCAAGTAGGCTTTCAGCTCGATTTATTTGAGATGATTNGCGAGCCACTGACAGTATTTTCTCGGCAGTATTTTGTATTTCACNGTCAAGTTCTGAGTTGTTTATATCCCATGAAAACCGTCCGATGGCGGAGTTTANTTTCAGCAGGTAACCGATGNTTTCGTTTGGATAGTCGCGAATTAATTGGTTTTGAAGGATGCGCATACCATGCAAGTCGGCGTGTGCTTCTCGGTACATGGCTTCTTTCACCAAGAGTATCTTTTTCTCNGTCTCTGCACTGTTAAGTGTTANGGACAGAAGCAGGGTGGTGANCACTATGAGATTTGTTTGTAATGCGATTTTTATCATCGATTAAGAGTTGGAAACTGTGGCTATAAAACGGTTCTAAGCTTCAAGAATATTAAGTCATAGAGACTTTGATATTCAAAGGTGTCGTACTTTGAGAGTGGGTCGGAAAGAGGCCTATTCGTACCTAAGTCGCCTGTAACACTAAGCCCACTTGTCGTGACTGGACAATTAAATTTCCTTTGGAATCCCATAATGCCCCGCTTTCAATCATTCGATCTTGATGGAAATCGTCGGTTTGAAAGTGTCCAAAAATCCATCCAGGTGATGGGTGTCTTCGAACGTGAACTGTGAGTTCAATCGTCGGGACCCACCCAATAGATCCGAGCAGACCAAACACNGAAGGTGGAAATGCGTCGGCGAAAACAATGCTCGAAAGAGAATTCACCGGTGAATCGTCATGAAATCTAATCCATCCGGAAACAACTGGCTTACCTGCAGCTCCTGCTTGCGCTTGATCGGGNTGTATTCGAATATCCATTCGGTTTAAGAGAGGGAGATGTATACCNTGTTCCTTGCCAGACCTTTGGGGGCATGACTCGGGAGGNGGCGCCNGTGGCTGTGTCTGGGTGATATCGGTATCAGTTTGGNCTTTAGTATCGTCCAAGTTTCCTAAGCTGGTAATCACCTCGATTCGATTTTTTCCATCTTGGCTAAGGGTAGCCTTGCCTGTAGTCAAAGATCGTCCACGTCGGACTATCTCTGCGTGAACTTCGNAGGGAGTATCAGCAATCCCNGGGCGCAGGAAATGTGTGGTAACACTGATCGGATCCGGGTGTTCTGGAACTAGATCTGAGAAGGCACGCAGAGCCGTAGCGACGAGATAACCTCCGTTGGGATTATCCCCTATGCTCCAATTTTCACCAATAGCACCAGTCCAAGTGGTGTCGTCCAGGCGCTGCAATCTGGTTTCTTCTAGAAAGTAACTCACGCTGGATTACACGATTTTTCCGGAACGATTGTCGGTATAACTGTCATTCTCGCGCACGATTTGCCCGTTAACTATAACGGTTGAATATCCGGTCGCGTGTCGAACATAGCGTCTTGCTTCACCCGGAAAGTCATCCACG
>PAMR01000061.1 GCA_002708205.1 Gammaproteobacteria bacterium | reverse complement strand
CGACGAGGCATTCCGACAAATGCAGAGCAAACTCTCGAGTATATTCGGTGGTGGAGGCTCAGGTGGGTCGAGCGGTTCATCGGGCGGAGGAAAATTAAACTCGCGCGTAATCGGATTCGGACTTGTAGCGTTGGTTTTTTTATACGGCGCTTGGGGTGTTTATCAAATAGACGCTCAGGAACGCGGGGTAGTCTTTCGATTTGGCTCGGTTCAATCCGAACTAATTCAACCCGGATTGGCGTGGAATCCTCCGATCGTGGATGTGGTAGAGAAGGTGAATGTAACTAAACTTAACTCCCATAAACATCAATCCATGATGTTGACCGAAGACGAGAACATCGTTGATGTGAGTTTGGAAGTTCAATATCGCATAGATGACCCTATTCCATATCTTGTGAAAATTCGGGATCCAGAAATAAGTTTGCAACACGCCACAGAAAGTGCGTTGAGGCATGTTGTTGGTAGTTCCACCATGGATGCTGTTATCACAGAAGGTCGAGCAACGCTGGGGGATGATGTACAAACGCGTTTGCAGAGCTATTTGGATCGCTATGAGACCGGAGTCCGTGTTAGTACGGTCAATATAGATCGCGTTGGTCCCCCTCCACAGGTTCAGGAAGCCTTTGCCGATGTGCAGCGAGCCAAAGAAGATGAGGTACGGTATACCAACGAAGCGAATGCCTATGCTGAACAAATTATTCCAGTAGCACGTGGTAACGCCCAAAAAGCTATAGAGGGTGCTAATGCCTATCGTGATCAAGTGGTTGCGCGATCCACGGGTGAAGCTCAACGTTTTACGAAACTGGAAGCCGAATACCAGTTAGCAAAAGGTGTGACTCGTGATCGTCTCTATATTGAGGCTATGGAATCAGTTCTTGGTAATAGCTCCAAGATCATGGTTGATGTGGCGGGTGGGAATAATATGTTGTATTTGCCTCTTGACCAAATTAGGCGAAATGCGATCCAAAATGAAGAAACTGCTTTCGATCCAGAGACTAACAGTAGTCAGAATATGATTGGTGATTCGGATCGAATGAGCCCGCGTACACGTCGCGGCAATCGATAGGAGATTAATATGACACTGAAAAACGCCCTTTTTGTCGCTATCACGGTGCTACTAGCGGTTTTGCTTATGAGCAGCATATACATCATTAAAGAGCAAGAACGTGGTCTGCTTCTTCGATTTGGAGCGGTTGCTAGAGCAGATATAGCACCCGGTTTGCACTTTAAACTACCGATAGCGGAGGAAGTGAAAAAATTCGATGCGCGAATATTGACGGTGGATTCTCCGCCGGAGCAATACTATACAGTTGAAAAGAAACCCTTGATTGTCGATCTCTTTGCAAAATGGCGCATTGTCGATGTGCCAGAGTATTACCGTGCGACTTCGGGGGATGAATTTCGAGCAAGGCAATTACTAACAGAACGCATCAATGAAGGCATGAGAAATCAATTTGGTGTGCGGGACATGCATGAGGTTATTTCTGGTCAGCGAGATCAGCTGATGCAGGAATTAACGGCCGAACTCNATTTGATCATGCAGGACGATATGGGTGTTGANGTAATCGATGTGCGTGTGAAGAAAATTGAATTGCCGCAAGAAGTGTCGTCGAATGTGTTTACTCGAATGAATTCAGAGCGCGAAATTGAGGCCAAGCAATATCGAGCAACGGGTGAAGAGTTAGCGCTGGGAATCAGAGCTGATGCTGAAAGACAGGTCGTTGTCATTGAAGCTGAAGCCTATCGAGAAGCCGAGCAGATTCGTGGTGATGGGGATGCCGCATCGGCTAGAATTTATGCCGAGGCATATGGAAGAGACCCTGAATTCTATGAATTTTATCGCAGCATCAATGCGTACGCTTCGGTCTTTCAAGGAAAAGACGACATGCTTGTGATCGATCCTTCCAGTGATTTTTTCAAGTATTTAAAGAACGACGAAGGGTAACCTTCACTAATTAGGGGTTGGATCGGTGGCAGGTCTAAATTGCGACCTGCTTCGCGGTGGGCAAGTGAGTTCGTATGGGTCGTAATGTAGTCGTGGTCGGCACCCAGTGGGGTGACGAAGGCAAGGGAAAAATTGTCGATATCTTAACGGAACGTGCGGCGGCAGTTGTGCGTTTTCAGGGTGGTCACAACGCGGGTCATACACTTGTTATAGATGGCGAGAAGACGATTTTGCATCTAATCCCGTCGGGGATTCTCCATGAAAACGTGCGATGCCTCATAGGGAATGGAGTAGTTGTTTCACCCTCCGCCCTGCTGTCTGAAATTGCTGCTTTAGAGGATCGGGGTGTTGATGCGCGAGAGCGAATAACCCTCAGTCCCGCTTGTCCTATGATTCTTCCCTATCATATTGCGACGGATCTAGCGCGCGAGGAAGCAAGAGGAAAAGGCAAAATCGGGACTACGGGTAGAGGTATTGGTCCTGCGTACGAAGATAAAGTGGCAAGGCGAGGCGTTCGTGTGGGCGATTTGTTCCGTTGGGATGCTTTTGCGGAAAAACTTGTGTCAGCAATGGACTTTCACAATTTTATGCTGGAGAGGTACTACGAGACTAAACCCGTTGATTATCACGAAACTTTAGATTCTTTGGCGGCGATTGCCGAGGAAATCCGTCCGATGGTAGGCGACGTGTCGTCGGTTCTTCACGACTTGCGAGCAGATGGGAAGAACATCTTGTTTGAAGGAGCCCAGGGAGCGTTGTTGGATGTGGACCTAGGAACCTATCCGTTTGTGACCTCATCCAATACGACTGCTGGCGGGACGGCCATTGGTAGCGGTTTTGGCCCACTGTACTTAGATTACGTTTTGGGGATTACTAAAGCCTATTGCACCCGCGTGGGTAGCGGACCATTTCCCACGGAATTGTTTGACGAGGTAGGAAAACGTTTAGCAGACCGGGGAGATGAATATGGGTCGACCACGGGTCGTCCTCGACGTTGTGGTTGGCTTGATGCTGTGGCGCTCAAACACGCGGTTCAGACTGGCAGTGTGTCTGGACTATGCCTCACAAAGCTGGATGTTTTAGACGGCTTCGAAACCATTAAATTGTGTGTTGGTTACGAAGGACCGGATGGGCGTATGGATTCTGTGCAATTTGGCAGCGACGATTATGTGACGGTTCGGCCGATATACGAGGAATTACCGGGATGGACTGAGTCAACGGCCGGAGCGCTCACATTTGATGATTTACCAGAAAATGCAATTCGGTATGTACGTCGTATTGAAGAAATAGTCGGTTCGCCGTTTGCTATTATTTCGACTGGTCGCGACCGAAAGGAAACGATTATTCTCCAAGAAGTGCTTTAGGCCACTATTGCAAAGAAACAAGGTGAGTTTCATTGGTTGATCCAAAGTTGTTGGAAATGTTGGTTTGCCCGGTCACAAAAACTTCGCTGGTGTATAAACAAGAACAAAATGAGTTATGGGCGAAAGCGAGCGGATTGTCGTATCCCATTCGTGATGGCATTCCTGTAATGTTGCCGGAGGAAGCGCGTAAATTGACTAGTGATGAGCAAGAATCTCTCGAATAGTGAAGATCGGAATATCGTAGAACGCTCTTGAATTCGTTATGATCAGCGGCCGTTTTAGTTGAGCGCTCGGGAATTATTAGAAAAGGATATGATTCCTCAATGCGAAAAAGTAGCTCAAAGTGTTGGTTAAGGTAGGAAAAGGATGAACAAACCAGAGCTGGTTGCCCAAAGCGAGATGCCCGACATCGCCATGCGCGAACTTCATAACCCGCAGGGTACTCTTGATTGGGTGGGTATGAGCGATGTGCATCAACCCCTAAGAATTCGGGATGGGAATGACGTCCGAGAAGTTCAATCTAAGGTTCAGATATACGTCGATTTAGGAGATACACAGGCTAAGGGTATTCACATGTCTCGCCTGTATTTGATTCTAGACGAGCATTCGGAAACTCGGCCTTTAACGGTAGCGGGCCTAAAATTGATTTTGGCGTCGTTGCTGGAGTCGCACCGTGATTTGTCGACGCGAGCGTTTATCCAATTTGACTTTGACTACTATCTACGCCGAAAAGCGCTTATTTCTGAAAACGCCGGCTGGAACAATTATCCGGTTTCGATCAAAGGCACGATGATCGATGGAGAAGTTGTTATTGAGTTGAAGATCGGGGTGTTCTATTCGAGCACCTGTCCTTGTTCCGCGGCATTGGCAAGACAGTTGATTCAAGACCAATTCGAGAACGACTTTGGAAGAAGTGGTGACGTCAAGATCTCCGAAGTAAAGGCTTGGTTGGGCACTGAAGAGGGTATTATGGCGACCCCGCATAGTCAGCGGAGTATTGCAAAACTACTGATACGATTGGATGACAAACTAGAAGATTTTCCGATAACGAGCCTCATTGATCGCGTAGAAGATGTTCTAAAAACGCCAGTGCAGACTGCCGTAAAGCGTGAAGACGAACAAGAGTTTGCGCGACTGAACGGTCAAAATCTGATGTTCTGTGAAGATGCTGGACGAAAGTTGAAGAATGGACTGGCGGAAGATATCAGAGTGGAAGATTTTTGGGTGCGGGTCGAGCACCATGAAAGTTTGCATGTGCATAATGCGGTTAGNGTATTCACGAAAGGAGTGGAAGGCGGCTATTTGCCGATACCGTGATTAGGTTCTGCCAATACTAAAGTTACTGATCCGCCATTAGACTACAGCGTCCAGCTATAGGCGTAGACGGCAATTAAACTCAGNACCACAAGAGAGGTTAGGAGTCGTTGAAAATAACGTTCCAATGCCTGTCGATCTTTCATTTCACCACCTCTAAATAACTCGCCCCGATAAGTGGATTGCCGGTGCAAAGGAGTAAGTCGACATAACGAGTCGCACTCTCGAGAAATGTATGGGCGAGTCGGCCAACCATAAACTCTTGGATGAGCTTTTGGGCTTCGGTTTCCTCCTGGCTTTGAATCTTTTGAAGTGAATGAAGTATTAACCATTCATCGCTACTGAGCGTAGGACAGGGAAGGCAACGTATCTTTACTGGTCGATAAGATACAGCTGCGATAAGGCTCATAAGTTCATCCAGCACATCCGTAGCAGCTATACACTTTGCAGCTCTATAGGGGCTGGCTAGCGCTTCACTAATCGAAGTTTTATCTCTCGAGGCCTGCACCCAACGACGCATGCTCCAAATAAATAGCTGTCCGCCTAGAGNGAGAGTGCACGTTTTTATCGAACGTCCGTAGATTACTGCATCATCACTTTCATCTTCTGCNCAGCTGTCCATTTTTTTCTTTCTCTGTCTTGCTTTTTTCTCAATAGTAAATGATAATCGTTCTCATTCGTACTATCAATAATATGTAATGGAACCGGGCATAGTAGAAAAAGATCAAGAGGCCTATCACACGGAGCTAGCTATGGAAGTGCTTTCACAGCTGATCCCAGAGGCGTTGGATCAAGCTTCAGCCGACGTCAGGAGTCGGTTTGATAACGCGTTGCTCAATATGGCTGTAAATCGAATTGTTAATGTAGAAGGTCCGGTTTTCACGGCGACTATATTGTGGCGGTTGGCTGATGCNTTGCAGTCGGGGCAGACCCCTAGCGCTGAGCAGCCGATCGATTTGACTCGATTGGATGATGGGGGTGTCTGAATAACGGTTATAGGTTACTCGTTTCATGCGGTACTCGACTCGAGAAGGTTCAATGACTCTGCTCTCCACTTAAGTCGGACCTTTGTNATGAGTCACCCCTCTGTACTGGTGGGGCGAGTAACCGACCTATTTCTGATAAATCCGAGCAAACTTGCATATGGGAACTAAAGCCAACTGGTGAAAGGAGTGGCTCAGAACATGACTGAAATGAAAATTCCCAGTATGCGCAAGGATCTCAAAGATGCTGGACTCAAAGTAACGGGCCAAAGAGTCACGATTCTCAAGCTTTTTTANGAAAAAAATCACCAACATCTTTCCGCTGANGAGGTATATCGAATTCTCATTGGACGCGGTAGCCATATAGGAATGGCCACGGTTTATCGGGTTTTGTCCCAGTTACAAAGGGCCCGGATACTCATTCGTCATCGTTTTGAGGATGGACAGGCTGTATATGAATTGGACGATCATGNTCACCANGACCATATGGTCGATTTGGAATCAGGTGAAGTTGTAGAATTTCAAAGCGTGCAAATTGAAAAGGCTCAAGAAGCGATCGCTGCAGAAGAAGGTTATGAAATTGTCGACCATGAGCTGGTTTTGTGGGTAAGGAAACGTTAGTTGTTTCATGGAGACAAAGGGTAAAACCTAGTGGCACAGCAAAGGGGGGTATATGAGTGAAGCGGATGACTTATNGAGNATGGCNTCGGANGATGGTTTATCGGCTATGGCGAAACGNCGGTCGGTTTTGGTGGCGAACTTACATGGACCAGGTCCAGATCCCGATNTAGTGAACCGACTTCTCACTGTTGCGACGCGGGTTCCGGACCACGGTAAGATCGCGCCCTGGCGCTTCATACTTTTTACGGGTGAATCTAGACGGGAATTCGGACGGTTGATGGGGCTACGGTTTCAGGAATTGTATCCGGACATGAAGTCCCTAGCCGAGATGGAAAGCAATCGACTCATGCGCGCACCCATAGTGATAGCGGTAATTTCATCGCCTGATCATGGGCACAAGGTGCCNGTGTGGGAGCAAGAATTGTCTGCCGGGGCGGTTTGTCAGAACTTAATCACAGCTGCAACCATGGCCGGTTTTGGCGCACAGTGGCTAACAGAATGGTATGCCTACGACCCAGTAGTAGGTGGCCATTTAGGTTTGGGAGATACCGAACGCGTTGCCGGTTATATATATATTGGNCGTCACTCNCAGCCGCCAAGGGAACGCCCGCGACCGGACTTAAATGATCTTGTCGAATCGTGGTCAGAAAACCCGACACATCAAAAAAGCTAAGGGGACAAACATGAAACAAATCATTTTTTTTCTGGTTATCAGTGTTCTCGCACTTACTAGCAGTGCGGCAGTGAAAACGTACGGGAATGGGGTTAGCGATCATGCCCAGCCTATTAGAATTTCTGAGTTAAACGCGAACCCAAATTCATANGTCGATCAACGAGTAAAGGTCGTTGGTCTCGTCGACGATATTTGCCCGATGATGGGCTGTTGGGTGGATATTTTGGAGAAACAATCGTCGAAAACGATCCGTCTGAAAGTNCAGGATGGAGTGATTGTGTTTCCNGCGGAGGCTCGGGGCGAAAAGATNGTTGCNGAAGGTACTNTGCGCGAGTACNTCCTTTCCAAGGAGCAGACAATCTCCTGGTTAAAGCATGAAGCAGTCGAACGTGGACTCCCTTACGATGAATCGTTGGACCCGGAGCCGATGACTTTTTACCAGATTGAAGGTACAGGAGCCGTTGTCGGTCAATTGAATTAGGCGNAGTAGTACTGAGCCTTTGACGATGGCTCAGTCTTAATCNCGGAAAAGCAGGACAGAAGNTATTTCTTGATATCTAATGTAATTGCTAATCATTATCATTAAGTATATATTTCGCGACCGTTTTTCTATTTTGTAAAGGTAGCGCGACTTTAGGTCGGGTGGGATTAGAGGAAAAAATGTTAAATCGAACTAAACAATGGTTTTTCGCGATACTGGTTGCGTCCTTAATGGGCTTAGCTGGTTGTGGCGGAGGTAGTAGTAACTTGCCACTGGATTCGGACGGNGATGGTGTTTCGGATTCTCAGGATGCATATCCAAATGATGCTAGCGAATCAGCGGATTCGGACGGTGATGGCGTTGGAGATAACGCGGATGCGTTTGCGGATGATGCGAATGAAACCACGGACGGAGATGGTGACGCTGTTGGTGATAATGGTGATAACTGCCCGACGGACGCGAATGGTGATCAAATCGATTCGGATGGTAATGGACAAGGTGATGCTTGTGATCCAATGCCGACCACATACGTATTTACCAGCTCAATCACAGAGGGTGAGTCCTCTGTCAGCTATACGGGTCAGACCGCTCGTCAGCTTCTAATGTTGGGGCTTGTGGACGCGATTGCGGCACTTACCGAAAGGGTAGGTGAAGAGGCAACTATCGATACAGAGTTGAGCTTTTATATCAATGGTGACGGTGCGGATAGCACTAACCATGGGTACGATGTTAAAGGCGGTGAGCCGGTCATTCCTGGGCCCACCTACGGTGACATTAGCACTGGAAAAAATCTGGACGGAAAAATAGCCGGTGGAAACGGAGAAGGTGGGGGAGAAACGACTCGCCTCATTGGAGACGAATTTTTCGGTTGGGTAGACGGCCTTGATTCAAGTCCGTTGCCAATCGAGTTAGCTCATTATTTCATCGACCGCCTTGCAGCAGAAGCGAGCGACGGAACGACCCCAACCATTGCGGTTGTTGATAACGCGGCTGCGTCTATTGGTACCGCAACGGTCGACGCTCACGGACGAGACTACAAGCAGCTAATACAAAAGTTTTTGTCCGGAGCCGTATCCTTTTCTCAAGGAACGAACGACTATTTCCAGTCGGATTGGGCTAATGAGTTGTCTCAAGAAGGCACTAAAGCATACGCCGGCGGTGAACATAACTTTGATGAGGCCTTTGGATATTATGGTGCGAGCCGAGATATCAATGATTACACCGACGATGAAGCTGCTGGTAAGGGCGGCCGTGACGGTTGGGGTAATGGCTACTATGACACGAATGCTGATGGCAGCATTGATGTACGCAGTGAGGTAGTTCTAGGGCACGCACAAAATTGTGCGAAGCGCGACCGAGGATCCGCAGACGCGGCGAATCCTACGAATTATTCAAAACAGGCGATGGACGCTTTTCTCGCTGGTCGGCAAATACTGGCCAATGTGACCGCGGCTGGGTCGTTTACGGATGCTGAGCAGACTGCATTGGATGGCCATATAGCAACTGCTTCCAAAACTTGGGAGAAGTGTATTGCGGCAACCGTTGTTCATTACATCAATGATGTAGTGACGGACATGGGTAATTTTGTCGGAAGTGATTTTGCGGATGTGAAAAATTTCACAGACTTGGCGAAACATTGGGGCGAAATGAAGGGCTTTGCACTCGCATTGCAATTTAGCCCGCACTCACCGTTTCGGGATGGAAGCGTTGATGGCGTCACTCTGGACCACTTGAAAAAAGTGCATACCCTCATGGGCGATTCGCCAGTATTGGCAGATGGAACTCAAGGTGGTTTGGTAGTACGTGGCGGAGCCGCGGACTATATAGAAGACCTTCATGAGGCGCGCGATATTCTTCAAACGGCTTATGAGTTTAATGCAGAGGTAGTCGCAGGCTGGTAAGTTGCGTTCTGCCTTGTGAACAAAGAAAGGCGCTTATGCGCCTTTCTTTATTTTTAGATCGTGAATTTTAGAAGTGGTGTCGATATGTTGAAGAAAAATCGTATGGGATTTCTCGCAATTTTCGCGAGTGTACTGCTTTTGTTGGCAGGTTGTGGTGGTGGTGGATCGGGTAGTTCGAGTCAATCTCCAAGTGCTTCTGCAAACGTGGCAGCCAATGCAGACAGCGGCTCGGACGATGACAGTAGCTCGGACGATGACAGCAGCTCGGACGATGACAGCAGTTCNGACGATGACAGCAGTTCAGACGATGACAGCAGTTCAGACGATGACAGCAGTTCAGACGATACGACATCTACCGACGATAACAGCAGTAGTACGACGTTCGATATTGTTGCGATGCTCACTAATCTAGCCGATAACGTCTTCTTACCGAATTATGANACTCTAGTGACAGCGACAGCAGATTTCTNTGGTAGTGACGGGTCGTTGGCTGTCTATTGTGATGCCATTGGTGGGTCAAATGAGGCTGCCGCAAAAACCACCGCTAAGACGGAGTGGCGTAGTGTGATGGATGCTATCCAACAAACGGAGTTGCACGCGATTGGTCCGGTAGCTGCAAATGCAAATGCACTTAGAGATCGCATTCTTTCCTACTCTACCGGTCCTCTGAGTAGTTGCGGTGTTGATGAGATAGCGGCTCTTTCGGAAGATGCTGATTTTGACCTATCCTCACGAGCTGGAAATCAAAAAGGATTGGGTGCAGTCGGATATCTGCTGCACGACAATGACCTAGAGCATAGCTGCTCGAGCTTGGTGTCTACGACGTCTGATTGGAATTCTAAGTCCGAGTCAGACAGGAAGACGCTGCGATGTAGTGCNGCCCTCAAGATTGCTCAGGATGTGGCTTCCGCAGCACTAAGTGTGCGAGACCAATGGGTAAACAGTTATCGAAGTGACTTGGTGAGTGAATCGAGTGCGGGGGATAATCTCCAGGCCGTGAGCGATGCTATTTTCTATTACGAAAAAGGCNTCAAGGATAAAAAACTAGGTATTCCGTTAGGCATCAATGCGGGATGTTCAGCGCTTTCCTGTCCGGCTCAGGTCGAGTCTCAATACAGTCTGAGCTCNCTGCAAAGTATTCGGATTAATTCGGAATCCTTTTTGAAAGTATTTCAGGGTGGAAGCGGGCTCGGCTTTGACGATTTTATTGTCCANGAGGGATTTCCCGAGGTTTCCACGCGTTTTGCCACGAATACCAATGCCGTAATCGACGCGGTAGCGACTATAGAAGTTCCACTTTATGAACAAGCGACCAGCATTAATACAGAAGCATTGGAAACGCAGTGCACGAATGCCTACGCGAANCCAGANACNACGGACGAATTGTCGGCATGTACNNTGTACGGTTTGGTAAANCGNATAAGCGANGATCTNAAGATNGACTTTGTCACGATNGTGAATGTTGATCTTCCGGATGGATCNCAATCGGATAATGATTAGTGAAGANCTTTGGTATCCGTCGAACATTGGTTTTAGCCCTACCGTTTTTTGCGTATCAACATAGCGCGGAGGAGGTATCGAATCAGCNTGAGGACGANATCATTGAAGAAGTNCTCATTATTGGTACGCGTGAAGCGGTTCGTGAATTGCCGGGATCAGGTGCAATTATTGATTCTGAGGAGATGGATCGCTTCGATCATGTTGATCTGAATCAGGTCCTGGGTTCCGTACCGGGTTTATATATTCGGGAAGAAGACGGTTACGGACTGCGACCGAACATCGGTATTCGAGGGGCTTCGGCCGATCGGAGTCAAAAAATTACGATAATGGAGGATGGTGTATTGATCACTCCAGCCCCTTATTCCGCGCCAGCCGCCTACTATGTACCCAATGTCGCTCGTATCGAGGCGATAGAAGTATTAAAGGGTCCCNCCTCTATTTACCACGGTCCACACACGGTGGGGGGCGCGATCAATTTCGTTACACGTAATCCCGCGAAACAACCTGTTAATGAAATAGACTTATCTGCGGGCACATATGGTTATCTCAAGACGCAGGGCGCTTTTGGGAGGTCGTGGGATTCTGATTCAGGCGAGTTCGGTTTTCTCATAGATGGTCTTCGCTATCAGAGTGATGGCTTTAAGGAATTAGACAGCGGGGGCGATACTGGATTCGATCGAAACGATGTGAACGCAAAGTTTCGTTGGCGGCCGAATTCTGAAAGGCGCCAAACCTGGACTTTTAAGGTTGGCTATAGCGATGAGGATGCGCATGAAACGTATNTGGGGCTAACCGACGCGGATTTTCAAATTAATCCGGTGCGTCGGTATAAAGCTTCTCAATTGGCACGGTTTCAAACCGACCATTTGACTTTACACGTCAACTACGCAACGGATCTCAATGAAAACCACTCTGTCGATGTGAAGGTATACATGAATCAATTCGATAGAGCTTGGAAGAAGTTGGATGGTTTTATTGATGGTCCAGCATTACAGTCTGTTCTACGAAATCCCCAACGGTATGCGAGGCGTTTCGACTTGTTGCGTGGCTTGCAAGATTCAAATGGAACGGANTCAGAATTGTTGGATGTAACCACTAACGATCGAAGCTTTGAGTCGATGGGCATTCANTCATCACTAAAATCGTCATTTAATTGGTTGGGTCTTCAGCACCAATCGACAGTTGGAATCAGATTTCATACGGACGAAGTAGAGAGAGATCACCGACAACGTGCCTACGACATGGATAACGGCGCGATGGTATGGGATGGAATTTCGAGAGGTTCGAAAGTNGTGAATCATGCGGATAGTGAAGCGGTCGCCATATGGCTAGCAGACGCCATAAGCTACGCAGACCTAACCATGACCCTGGGAGTGCGGTTCGAGGATATTCAGGGTGAGGTGACTAACTTTAAGACTGGTACCAATAACTCTGCTAACCAATCGATTATAGCCCCGGGAATAGGGCTCGTATGGCGTGCTACAGATTCACTACGACTGTTGGGAGGGATCTATCAAGGATTCTCTCCGGCGGGACCTGGATCTAATAATGTGGACCCGGAAGAAAGCGTCAATTTTGAATATGGGGTGCGTTACGAATTGGGTAAGCATGCGGTTGACGTGGTAGGGTTTATTAGTGATTACGAAAATTTATTGGGGCGGTGCCGCGTCAGCGATTTTGATTGTGATGCGGGGGATGAATTCAACGGAGGTGAGGTTGAAATTTCCGGGGTGGAGGTGACTGCAAGAACTTCATACGACATTAATTCAGATTGGAATTTCACTGCAGATACGACCTATACCTACACGGACTCTAAATTCCAATCGGCCTTTCTTTCGCAATTTTCCCAATGGGGACTAGTCCGAGAGGGCGATGAGTTGCCTTACCTGCCAAGGCATCGTGCACAGATGCGGATAGGGATCGAATCCGAAGACTGGGCACTCTCAACTGCACTAAAGTACCAGGCAGAGATGCGTGAAGAGCCTGGACAGCAAGACATTACGTCGGGATTGCATGCGGAAGATTATCTCACCTACGATTTGACGGGCTCGTGGTTTGTGAATGAGAGTGTGACGGTTCAGGTGATCGCTCAGAATTTATCGGACGAGGCTGCCATTGTGTCTCACCGGCCGTTTGGAGCTCGTCCTAATCTTCCACGAACCATTATCGGTAGGCTAAAACTTCAGTTTTGAATTAATTACGATGTGGGAAATTATCACAGAGCCATTTTCCTACCCGTTAGAACCTGCAAAGCGCATATATTGGGTGTGTCTTTTCAGTGCATTAATTCTCGCCTCAATTGCCGTCACCCTGCGTAGCGGTCGTTTTGAATGGAGAAGCCAAATTCGCGCCTTATTTAGTATCAGCTATTGGTTGAGACGATCGACAGCCGAAGATATTGGTTGGATGTTTGTTAACAATGCGATTCGGGGCTTTGTTCTAGTTCCTTTGATCGGCACGCATATCGTTGCAACCCTGTTGATTGGAAGGTTTTTGCAACGACACGTTGGCGATGCTCCAGAATTGTATTTTTCACCGTGGTTTATTGCTTTCGCCTTTACGTTCGTTTTTTTTGTATTGGAAGACCTGAGTCGCTTCTTACTGCATCTAGGCATGCATCGATCTCGGGCTCTTTGGTATTTCCATCGAGTACACCATAGTGCGACGAATCTGACGCCGTTAACGCTTTTTCGCGTACACCCTGTGGAGAGTGTGTTGTATTTTGTTCGCTCCTTTACAGTGTTTGGTTTGGTGAGTGGCGTTTTTGTATGGTTATTCGGCTCACAACTTTCCGGGTGGGATATTCTGGGTGTTGATCTGTTTGGCTTCTTATTCAATGCGTTAGGGGCAAACCTACGGCACACACCTGTGTGGCTAACCTTTGGCTATCTGGAACGGTGGTTTATTAGTCCTGTGCAGCATCAGCTTCACCACAGTGTGAAGCATGGTCATTGCAACTTGGGTGCATGCTTGAGCGTATGGGACCGTGTATATGGGACGCATCAGCGTTCTGGTGCCTACCGAACCCTTCGTTTTGGATTGGATAGCGAGAGTGTCGAATCAGATGTCCCTGCAGTTAGAACTGCCTGAACTGTTTTTAGTACCTAATTTATCTATTTCTGCATTTATTTGGCGTTAAGTGGATTCTTTTTAAGAACTTAATGATAATAATTATCGTTAGTATTACTATTAATTAATAGGATTTATGCGATGAGCGAAAAGAGAGCAGCACCGGCGGCGGTTTTTCAAACGAGAGTTCGAGACGATGGGATCGAGAACGAAAATCCGTATCGATGGCAAGAGGTGACCACTCATGATTTATTTCAAGGGAAACGGGTGGTTGTTTTTGCACTCCCCGGTGCGTTTACACCGACATG
>PAMR01000060.1 GCA_002708205.1 Gammaproteobacteria bacterium | reverse complement strand
CCCGTGTGCTACCTCTACACCATCCGCCAACCAATCAATCCTAAAGCGAAACCGCACTATAAGACAAAATATCAGCACCTACATCGGAATTTAGAATGGCTTTTACCACGGCTGATTAAGCTGTAGCATGAACATATGCCGAAGTGGCGGAATTGGCAGACGCAGCGGATTCAAAATCCGCCGAGGTAAAATCTCGTGTGGGTTCGAGTCCCACCTTCGGTACCACGCACATATCTAAACGTCCTTCTCTTCATCCGCCCGTGGGAGTCGAGTTAGCAGTAAAGAAAAACCAAGTCCAACTACCGCCCACACCAGTGGCAAAGTTAATTCACTATAGTCGCTCACCCACTCTAATTCTCTATTCGATCCCAACCAGGGCCAGAGTGCCCTGAGTCCACCCAACATAAGTCCGAGGAGTGTAGCAATTACCAAATCTCTATACTTATTTAGTAACCATCGAATCAAGTGAGCAAAACTCAAGGTGCCCACCCAAGCCCCAAGAGCAAACGCAAGCCAAACGACGACATCGCGATTACGGAGAGCATCGATAAACACCTCGTATAAACCAAAGATAAGTAGTACAAAGGATCCGCTCAGACCGGGCACGATTGTCGCACAAATGCTTACGGCTGCTCCAAGGAATATAAACCAGATAGCTGGGTCTTCTAGCTCTCTAGGAGGTAATCCAGCCAGCACAAAACTTACCGCTACGCCGAAGAGAAAAAATATCAGAGAGCGGCTATCACGATGTCTCATCGAACGAAATGGGAAAGTAGCCCCTCCAACAACCATCCCGAAAAAAAATGCTCGCATCACTTCTTCCTGTGAGTCGAGCAACTCACCTATAAGCACTGCCCCTAGAAGCAACGCACACAATATGCCTACTCCTGTGGGAATAACTAGAGTCCAATCCATCGATTTTATGAGAATGACGGATTCACGAAATCTCAAGTTCAGCAACATCCGTAAGAGAGTTAATATCTGTGATACAACGTGAAGTAGACGATCCCAAATACCAAAAGCAAAAGCCAAAGTGCCGCCGCTGACACCGGGTACAAGATCAACCAATCCGATAAAAATTCCAATGATGAAATATCTCGCAGATACATTTAGTCGATGGATCCATGAATTAGAAATGGTCAGACCTCACATCGCTCACTACTTTACCTCAAATTCAAAGGGTTCAGACCACGAACCTCTATAGCGGGCATTCACTAAACGGGCACGGAGTATATGCATTCCGGCAGAAATATCACGCAAGTCCCAGTTGTAAAAGACGTCACCTGTACCAAAGCGTATTCTAGCTTCATACGAACTGCCAAATGATTCAGCCACATTGCAATTGATGCAACCCAAAGCTGGGTCATCATCAAGTTGCAATTCGATCCACGTTTGTCCCTGACCGAGCCACGCAAAATCTCCTCCGCTCGAAGATGGTCCCACGACGTATTCCACAAGGGGCAGAACCGTACCTTCGGGCACATTCCTGCTAAAAGGGAAAACATCTCCCGGTGCGCAGTGCACATCGACGCATAACGCGTATATCTCTGCTCGCAATGGGGGGAGCAGATCCACTTTGAAGGCAAATGGTTCTGACCACTCCGAATCAAACTCGCGTATCTTGAGAGTATTATCGGTTCCGGGAACGAGATGAGAAATTGCCAAGGCAACTTCACTCGGAGATAAGGTGTTTGAGTCGTCATTAATCTTCAGTTCGACACCATCTGGGGCATAGCCTCTATCCACGATAACGTTCACATATTCTCCCGGACTTACCGAATAATTATCCAATTTGAACTGGTCCTGACACATAGTCAGTGAAGGAATTACAGACGCTCCCCGGCACATAGCGACGATTTGAAGAGTCGGGGACGTGACTTCCTGATTTTCAGTAGCCGCGGGTTTGGCAGTCTGCTCAGACTTAGCAGGCGTAGTCAGCTGATTTGTATTGTCGGACGAGCTTAGATCAGAAATATCGTCGGATCTGTCTATGATGTCGACGGAAATGGAACTGCCACATAAATTAAGAAAAAGAGCGACACTAATTACTATTGCCGTTGCTAGCACCAGTGCCCAGAATCGGGTCGACACGTTAGATCACCTCACTCACGACAGTCCAGATACAATCTACTTGGACAATCAACGGCAAAATGTTTGTGGAGCGGAAGACGGGGGTCGAACCCGCGACCTCCTCCTTGGCAAGGAGGCGCTCTACCACTGAGCTACTTCCGCTTTGCATCGAGATGTAATTCTATCGCGTAACACGATTGGGTGCACTGCTTTAAGACTTATCCTGCTGCTCTTTCCAAACAAACCACCGTGGAACCGGAAGATGACCAGACTGAAATAAGTCCACTGTCTCAGCAATTTTTTCATCAATATTCATGGAAAATTTATCAATATCGCCATTATTATGAAAAACGAGATCACTCGCCGGAGCTCGAACTTGCCAGCTACGTTGTGAGTCGATTCTCTGTTGAGCTTCTTCATATGAAAATGAATTCCGGTCCATTAAACGTGGGAGAGCAACTTCGTTGCTACAAGCGACAAGCCATGTGGAATCGCACCACTCTGAGTAACCAGCCTCAATCAGGTTCACTGCCTCCAGGATGGTTATGGTGTCGTCAGTAAGTTCGTTACGCCAGCCATCGATGATCGATTTCATTTCTCCAGCGATGTCCCCAATTGCCTTGGTCAGCGCAGTCATCCGCTCTTGATTTCCAAACACCTTACTCCCGAGTACTTTCCGGTCGATATATCCGTCATCACCGATTACTGACTCTCCAAATTCTTCTACGATCCTATCGAAACCAGGCTTGCCGGGGTCGTACATCCGATGCACGACCTTGTCAGCATCAGCGTGAACCGCCTTGTATTCTTCCACCAAATACTGACAGAGATAGGACTTCCCCGTAGCGATAGACCCTGTAACACCCAACACCAGTGCCATGATTTTGATTCCTATCTGTTCAATATTTGAGTCGAGATTGCAGCATCTCTGGCAGTTGCAGGCTGAAATAGCATAGGCACCAGCTGATGAGTCTCCCAGAGGCCTAGTTGATCGGAATAATGAGTAGTCTCGGCCTCACCCGAAGAGCCTCCAGGAATGATCCACCAGCCATCACTCGGATCACTAAAGTCAATTACTTGTCTGTATACCGAGAGCGCTCCTACCGGATAGTGCGGGCCTGAGTCACCCATTGCTCCGATGCTCGAAACCTGTACAGTGTCGCCATCACCTCCCATTGCTGCGTCGGGCGGATTTAACCCGTCACCAACTATCGAAGCAAGGGTATGCTCGGCATTCGTACGGTGGTGATCCCCCCACCTCCATTTGGTGTGATCTGTACCACCAATACGCGTTGCCGTTTGCCAGGCAATTTCCAAAGCCTTCGCAAAAATTTGCGCAAAATCACGATCGTCAGAGGTTTTCTCTGTAGTCAGATCAGCCATGGTGTGACCAAGCCCATAAAACCATCTAGAGACTATCCCTCGAGCTGAAGCATTTGACGGTTCTTGCAGCCAGTCCCACGTTTCCTTGCCTAGAATAGGGCTATAGATTTGTTCAATTAGTGCCTCGCGGAGGCAGGTATACAGCAACCCATGTGGACCGTGACTACTCAATTCGCCGTCCCAGTCCATGAGCAATTTGCGTGCCTTTTCGGAATCACCGCTTTGCTCGCCGAGAAGGGCGCATTGCGTGGCCCAGCGCCGAGCAGGTACGGAGGTTACATCGCTCTGTAGTCGGATGACATCAGCTGGTTCCCATACCTCATCTCCAGCAAGCAATTCAGCTAGTCGCTCTGCACGAGATGGAATGGAAAACTCGTGAGACAAAAAAGGTTCAGATTTATCCCATGGACTCTGGTTAGAGGTGGCAATAAACCCTTCGCTAGGGTTAGTCGCCTGCGGCAGTTCATCTCTTGCAACATCGCCTATCCAGTCCCCCTTTCCTTGAGAACCAAACCCCGGGTAGACTCGGCCCGAAACATCAGAGCGGATTGGGATACGGCCGCGATAGAGGTAGGAAATATTATCTGAGGTATCTGCAGATACGAGATTGTTGACCGGTTCCTCCCAAATATCCTGTGTTTGATTCAGTTCGTGAACGTCACTGGCCTTGAGCATTGGCCGGAGTGACTCCCACTGGCTGTTCACGCGGTCCGTTGCCGTGTAGCGCATAGAAATCCCGGCGCCCTTTCTCGGATCGCCATGAATCACTGTGCCTCTTTTTGTGGTAATAACCTCAACTTGAACATCTGCTTGGTTTTTAACTCTGATAGCGTCCTGCCTGACATCAGCAAGTCGCCACACGTCGTCATCTTTATACTCCAGATTCCCTGAATTGTCTCGGAATTCTTCCACCCAGACGTCCGTATAGTCTGCACTCCCATGAGTAATATTCCAAGCAACTTCACCGTTAAAACCAAAGTGTGGAAACGCCGGCACGCCGGGAAAAGCTGCCCCAGCCACATTGAATTCAGGGCAGGTCACGTGGCATTGCCAGTAAACGTTTGGCACATCCAAAGGTCGATGGGAATCATTACAGATTATTGGTTTTCCTGTAGATGTCCTTGAGCCGTGCATCGCCCATGAATTAGAACCCCCATCTTCGATGGCCAAGGTGCCGAGATTGTCCAATGCCTTTTCCAGCTCAGCTTGGCCAAGTCGAATAGTCTGCTCGGTAATTCCTGCTGGTGGGATGATTACGGTTCCCCCAGGGGGGTCGCCGTCAAATTCGGCCATGGTCTGAGCCCCAACTCTGTGTAACAAGTTCAAACGAGCAATTTTTGTAAGCTGCTTACCCATAATCACGTGGCGGACTTTAAAGACAAGGATTGATTGCCAGTTTTCCCAAGGCTCCCAAATCGTATCCGTAAGCTCATACTCTTTGGGCAACCCGTTAGTTGCGACATAAGCATTCACACCATCCGAATATGACTGAAACATTTCAGACGTCTCGCCAGTGAGTGCAGCCGCATCAGCAACGGACGCGTCATCTAAACGAAATCGTTTGAATAGATAGTCTGCCTCGAAGCCGTCTGCACCCACCACTTCTGACCAGCGGCCTGTTCCGCGTCGTCGGTACCATTCCATCTGCCAGAGTCTATCTTGTGCTGAGGCAAAACCCATGGCATACCAAGCGTCATTCTCGGATTCTGCCTCTATATGTGGGATACCATATGTATCTCTGTGTATCTGTATCTCCATTGGAGTAATGTAACTTAGTTCACGTAGAAAAGGCCAGCGCTCAACATCACACCTACAACAACATTCAGAAGGAGAATCCAATCATGACAGCATCAAATAGTCTCATCGGGAAAGATATCAATCAGGCCGACACACCGGCTTTATGGGTCGATCTCGATGCATTTGAAGCTAATGCACGTAAAATGCTTGCCTTATGTAACGCACAAAATGTCCGGTGGCGTCCACATGTCAAGGCAAGTAAATCTCCGGATTTGGCGCAAAGACTGACCGACATTGGTGCACAAGGCATCACGTGCGCGAAGGTTGCCGAGGCGGAAGCTATGGTGGCCGGAGGAATATCAGATATTCTCGTTGCGAACGAAATCGTAGGAGAAACAAAGATACGGCGATTAGCTCAAGTAGCAACTCGTGCACGAGTTGCTGTTGCCTGCGACAACATACACAACATCGAAGAAATTTCAGCTATCGCGTCTGAAGCCGGAGTGACCATTGATATCCTGGTTGATATCAATGTAGGAGCTAACCGGTGTGGTGTAACTCCTGAGAAGGCTCCTGCACTCGCCCAGATGGTACAAGAGCTCCCCAGTGTGCACTTACGCGGACTGATGGGTTATGAGGGCCATGTTATGGGTATGCAGCCAGAAGATAAGGAAGCAGCCTCCGTGAAGGCGGCAGAGGTACTTTCCGAGGCCCAGAGCTTGGTTCAAGCGGCAGGTTTGCGGGTAGATATTCTTTCAGGTGGCGGAAGTGGCAACTACTGGCACGCCGCCACACTCGGATCGATTAATGAGTTACAGGCCGGCGGTGGAGCACTGATGGACGTGTCATATCAGGAGCTCATGAGATTACCCGACCATCAGTATGCCTTATATCTGAACGCGCAGGTGATCTCAACAGCAGTCGAAGGAAGAGTAATCCTTGACGCCGGTTGGAAAACCACAGGGCGACACACCGGGCTTCCGAGTATCTCATCGCATCCAGGCACAGAAGTTGTCTCACTCAACGCTGAACACACAATCGTTAGTGTCCCAGAAGACTTGCAAGTCGAACACGGAGACCGCATCACACTAATTCCGCACTACAGCGATTCTACCGTTCTTCTCCACCGAGAAATGTACGCGGTGCGTCACGGAATCATCGAAGATATTTGGGAAATTACCGGTGCCGGAGCACTCCGCTGATTATCCTCGCGGCAAACTCAATCCACGGGTCGCGATAATATTACGTTGAATCTCACTGGTGCCTGCGCCAATGGTCTCAGACACGGTAGCAAGGTAATAGGTCCCCCACCGCGCCCGTTCAGGCGTTCGGACATCATCTTCGTCATAAAGCATCGCATGTAAGCCAATCCCGTGTAAGCCAGTATTTGCCAATCGTTGATGTAATTCCGAAGAAAATAGCTTCTGAACTGACGACTCGTAATTCGCAATAATCCCTTTGTCCTGAAGTGTGATTATCCGATACGAGAAGTTCCGAGCCACCGCGATATCAATCTGACATTGAGCCAGCCGCTGACGTGTAACTTCACTTCTTTTAAGGTTTGTTCGGCCATTTACTTCTGAGCTCTCAGATTTAATGAAATCGAGCAGATCATCAAATCGATGCTGAAATCCGACTGCGGAGCCAATCGATGAACGCTCGAAGTCAAGGTGGGTAGCACCCACATACCAGCCTCGATTCACTTCCCCAACAGCATTGGAGACAGGCACGCGAACATCCTCAAAAAAGACCTCGTTGAATGAAGTCGCTCCCGTTATCTGCTCCATCGGTCGAACTGTGAGTCCTGGCGTCTCCATAGACAGCAGCAAATAGGTGATTCCTCTATGTTTCGGTGCCTCCGGGTCAGTCCGAACTAGCGCAAACATCCAATCAGCATACTTTGCCCCGGACGTCCAAATTTTCTGACCATTGATCACAAAGTCATCACCGTCCCGCACGCCGCGCGTCTGGACGGATGCTAAATCTGATCCCGAACCAGGCTCGGAATATCCCTGACACCATGCAACATCTCCGTTCACAAGGTCATTGAGGTGTTGTTTCTTTAACTCCTCGGAACCGTGTACGAGTATGGTGGAGCCTACGTCGTGAACCGATATAGTCGGAGCTCTATTCTCATTGAATACTTCTTTCATTATGAACTGATCCATCACGCCCATATCAGCACCGCCGTATTCTTTTGGCCATGCCGGTGCGATCCATCCACGATCAAGTATTTCTTTCCGCCAATCCTTCATAATTTCTACCCGCTGTTTATTACCGAGTGGACCTCGATGCATCCCACCAAGTGAGCCAGCGAATTTCTGATCGTCTTGTAGTTCTCGGGGAAGCTTGTCATCAATAAACGCCTGCACGACGTTTCGCCATTCTGCTTGTTCGGGGGTGTCACCAAAGTCGACCATACTAAACCCTCTCCCTGCCCAATCTCTGTAGATGTTCAATGCACTCAGAGTACCATGAGGACAGGCCTACCACGCAAATACATTACTAGTTCTATCAAGGCACAAAAAAAGACCATCTCCGAAGAGATGGTCTCTCTCACCTAGGCAAGGCCTAAGTGGCTAAATCATGTTAGCTTCGTCGACGTGCGACAAAACCCGCAGATACTGCACCAACAACAGTTGCCATCGCGGCAGCTGCCTGAGCAGCAAATGGTGTGCTAGAAGCAACTAGCCCGGCCATACCAGTACTGGATGGCGCAGGTGCTGTAGTCGCTTCAGAGTCATCTGAGGAATCAGAGTCATCTGAGCTTGCTGCAGCAACGAGTGTAATACTCGAAGCCTTACCAGAAGCAGCAACTGCTGTACCACTACTATCACCACTTGTTGCAGTCACCGTAGCACCAGCAGCAGCACATGTTGATTCAACACGAGCTGACCACTGTCCAGCAGCATCAGCTGTCACCGTGGCACAGGTAGTTTCACCGGAAGACACAGTGACCGTAGCCCCTGCTCCAGCGTCAGTACCGNACACAGNGAACGGNGGGGTTTGTGCGAANGCAGCCGATACCAACAGTGCTGATGAAATCAACGCTGCGGCAACTCCGGCTGCTCCACGCGAGAAGATGCGAGTCATAGTCATTTTAAATTCCTTTTCTCTCATCTAAGTTTTTATGAAGAGATGGTGCGTAATATTACACACCATCCCCTCNNATTATTACCTCGACGTTATCGCTATTCGTTATCGAACAACAATAACAGCTGAGTTGCTGGCAATCGCAGCAGTGCTGGCGAGACCAGTGCTTACGAAGTCAGGTGTACCGACTACATAACCCTGGAGAACACCATTTGCATCACTCTGCCAGACGGATACTGCACCAGCAGCTGTTGCTACTTCGGCAGCAGTACCACCACTTGTAACTACACATGTGTAGCTACCAGTTGTAGTCGCTGAACATCCAGTACCTGATACAGCTGCAGCTGTTGATGCCGCAGTGTATGCCACTGCCTGGCTCGCAACAACCTTAGAGGAGATTATGACTCCAACAGTACCAGATCCACCACCAGCAGGAGCTACAACAGTCACAGTTGCACCCAAAGCAGGTGTAATTGTGATGGCCGTGCCCACAGTTGGAACTGAACTACCAGTTGTACCAAGTCCGGTTACAACGTGACTCGCTGTAACGTTAGCGTTACAAGCGTTGCCGTTGAGGTCNGCACAGGTCACTGTGTAGATACCAATTTCGTTCGCAGCAAGGTTAGCAGGACCACTTACAGCGTAAGTGTTCTTTGAAGCCGTTGCGTGTGCCACACTGAATGTGTCAGTGGCTTTAATAGTTCCTGCAGCGTTGTTCTTGAACTCAATGGTGTATTCACCAGCAGCGTCCGCGTCAAGCTCGTTTGCTATGTGCAATGCGATGTACGCATTACCCTTCGCGTCAGCGGTGAATGAAGTAGCCGTAGCATCTTCGTCACCGTCACAGATCTCAACATCGAATCCACCAGTNGCAGCGTTGCCGNNACCGTTAGCCGTTAGACCATCAGCGTCACCAACTTTAATAGCGTTAGCGGNAGTAACCGGGTTACCAGCGCTGTCAACAACGTTTACCTTCCAGTAGTAGGTATCAGCTGAAGCGTCCGCAACGATTGATGCGTGGTCCCAAGCCTTGTCAGTCGCAGAACTTACAAGAGTACATGTACCAGCNGTTGCTGCCTTGAGTGGTGTTGCTGTAATCGCAGCAACGACANNGTCAGTTCGACTAATTGTANTCGTCAGAGTTCGGGAACCCGAAGTACCAACGAATGCAAGAGAAAGACCGTAACGGAAGTTACCAGTCTTCGGCAGACCAGAAATCGCAGCTTCCTCGTTTGTTGCAGTTGTGTTAGCAACAATCAGTGTCTGCGAACCGGTGCTCGTGAACACAGTTGTAGACGGAGCATCCGTAAGAGTCAGAGTACTGTAACCAGTTAACTGGGTACCAAGTGCATCCTGAATATCGTACGGAGCTGTATCTGTTGTANCTCCACTAGCTGTTGNTACAGCAGCNAAGTTTGAACAGTCATCGCCTGCTTTANNACAAGNGTCAGCGTTNCCGTCNNCATCATCATCTGTAGTGTCCAGATGAGTCAACTGGCTTACCGATAACAGTTAATATAATAATGTTCTCGGAAGCTGCTTGCGTTGCACCTGTCTTGTGGAGGTCACATCGATTTGCGATAGCAGTGTCATTGGCTGCAGTAGCACCACAGGTTGCACCTGTACTCGCCTGGTAACCAATACTTTGGTCAACAGCAATGATAGCAACACCAGGAGTAGCCGAATTCACAGTGAATGTCGTCTTANACAAATGTGGCTTCGCAGCGGTTGGTGCTGCCACAACTTGCTTAGCAACACCAGTAGCAGCAGTAACTGCTGTTGTTAAACCATCAACTTTTACGTTAATGGTGTCACCCAAACCAGCATTTGGATCGTTATCATTGAACATCTTGTGANNANNNACAAGGTCCTCAGAANTCACAGTAATAANCTGATCNACACCCGCGGACACTGTACATGCAATAGTGTTGTTGGTGTCACCGGCGGCCCAGACAGTCGCAACGTCCAGCGTACAAGCTGCAGCGTTCGCTGTCTTTACGTTGGAAGAGCCACTACCGAAGACCAACACAAGTGCCAGCGCGAACGCTGAAACGACTGTGATTCCCTTCCATAGATTAGTTTTGATTAAAGTCAAAACAGTTTCCTTTCTTTAATGCTCCGTATATTTAGTTATATTCATCCAGTCATTCACACAGGTATCAGATTAATTGGAGCATTACGNGNTCTGATATCTCTGTGAACCGTTACTGTTACTGTTTCTTCCTAATGAACTCCTTTTGATGGCGGACCNGNGGTGTGAGTTAGTGCCTTAAAGTTGNNGTCACTNCACCTCGTCGCTCGAGCGGGACCAAGTCTAANGACAGGTCAACTGAGCAGCACATACCAATACCAAAGCCCTCNCTTCCGTAGCTTTACCACATAGAGAACGCAGTAACTGCAAAAGTGTTAACGCCCGTACAGTTACTATTTCCTCGTCGTTCCCACGAGTGTACTTGGATATCTACTATATGACAGCAGAAAATCAATAAAACCACTGCAAATTAGACGGATTTGGAAGAAATTATGACGGATTTTCGTCAATAGTCACTGAAATAATCTCGTCACCACTCTCAGAGGCGGTCATAGGATCTCGAGGNGTAATTGCCAGNACATGCTCAAGTCCGTCAATTACCCGNCCAAAAGCTGTATATCTATTTGTCAGATGTGGTGCCGCGTCCAACATCAGATAAAATTGCGACCCGTTTGTACCCGGACCGGCATTTGCCATCCCGACAATACCTTGCTCAAAAGGCACGTCCGAAAGCTCATCTTGGAATTGATAACCAGGNCCACCTGTACCAGTCCCTGTCGGATCACCCCCCTGAGCAACAAATCCCGGTATCACTCTATGAAATGTCGTTCCGTCGTAGAATCCTTCACGCGCTAAAAACACAAAATTATTCACTGTAATCGGTGCAACATCGGCGAGTAGTTCAATGGTGACCTGCCCTGTATCAAGCGTCATGACTGCCTGATATGCGTTCCCAGCATCAATAATCATCTCCGGTGCGCTATCCCATCGCTTCTGACCACTCATAATTTCATAAGTCCTCTCAATATCACTTTTATTTTTCAATAATTTCGATGCGCAGTATCGTCTCAGCGTCCGGTTGACCAGGACCCGGCTCACGCTGTTGGATACTGCGGGCCACATCCATGCCTTCGGTCACCTGGCCGAAAACTGTAAAATCACCGGTGAGCCATGGAGTTGGTCCAAGCGTAATAAAAAACTGCGATCCGCTCACTCCAGCGGGTGATTTCGCCATAGATAACAGACCTTCTCGATCGAGGTATATATCATTAAATTCTTCAGTTAATACGTAACCGGGTCCCGATCGTCCTGTTCCTGTCGGATCACCACCCTGTGCAACAAATCCCTCGATNACTCTATGGAANGTAAGTCCGTCATAGAAATTATTCTGAGCAAGAAATATGAAGTTATTCACATAACCGGGCGATTTATCTTGTAACAGAGATATGCGCACTGATCGGTCATCTTTCAGATAGATAACGGCTTCATACTCTACGCCGTCTTTGAGCGCGAACTCGGGCTCTGCTGAATATGTTCGTATGATCCTGTTCTCGGCCGCACTCGTAACAGTTACTGCAGGTGTCGCCGCTACCTGCTCAGTATCTTCCTCTTGATTCACTTCGTCCGAGTCCCCAATTATCGATGTCAGAATTGGCGCTCCTATCGATAAAATCAATACGGCGATCCCCACGATAAATAACCACTTCATATTCCTCTGCAGGAGTCCCATGAATCCAGGAAACTCAATGGGTGTGTTCGACCCGCTGCGTGACCCTCTGGCAGATTGGCGTCTGCTCTGTCTATTACTATTCCCAGGTGATTGAGCCATTACTTAATTTCCCTAGTTTTTTCCTACTCACATTGTAATTTTCACTACGCGATATTATCCAGTCTTATACGTAAGATTCAGTAGAGATTGGACCGTGGTACCCCCGGCAGGATTCGAACCTACGACACCTGGTTCCGGAAACCAGTGCTCTATCCCCTGAGCTACGGGGGCACGGACCTCTGATGCTAGCATCGTCAACTGAGTACGTCTCGTTCAACTTGCCCGCTGGGATATTGTGTATCTGCATAGGGCCCGCGCAGATCTTCAGGCAGCAGAGCTGCAATTCTTCTCATAATTCGCTCTGTTGCCTCAGCCGCACCTTCACCATCTGGATCGAGGCCACCAAGATCGACAGGGTGACCAAAATGAACCTCTATTCGGGGCCTATTACGAAATATCCACTGAACAAAGACTCGAGGGATGCTTATGTTCGAGCCAATAATTGAGACAGGAATAACGGGTAGACCTGATCTAAGTGCAATTAACCCTGCTCCACGTTGTGCCTTTCTAAGGGGACCGCCACGTGACCTAGTTCCTTCAGCGAATAAAAGTACGGCTTGTCCTTCCTGCAAGAGCCGCATACTAGTCCGCAACGCTTTAAAATCAGCCCCTTGGCGCCTCACTTCAATCGCACCGTATGCTTTAAACACCCATCCAATAAGGGGGATACGAAAAAGCTCTCTTTTNGCCATAGTACGCAGCCTCCGTTGACGCGAAGACGCAGCAACCAGTGGTGGGTCCAATATATGAACATGGTTAGCAACAAAAACGCACCCGCCACTAGTGGGAATGTATTCTGCTCCTGTGACCTTCCAAGCACTGAGTCCGTAGAGCAGCACTCGGAGCAATGAAATCAAGGAGTGGTACACGGTCACGGTAACGATTCCAAGCAGCAGTGGCCGCAGTTTTTTATACATCCTGATCCGAAACCTTATCTGCATAAATGTTGATACATCTATCGAGCACTTCGGATTCAGACAACGAATCAGTATCAATGACTATCTGATCCTCGAAGACCTGATCTCGCCTAATCGTTCGATGACCGGTACTATCCGATTTGTCCCGCAGCAAAATGCTTGTTTTAATTTGTTCGAATGTCACTGACCGCCCTGCAACNATCTCGTCAGCGTGTCGTCTCTTAGCACGCTCATCGATCGACGCATCAAGAAAAAGCTTTGTCCGTGCCTCTGGCAATATGACTTTCCCGATATCTCTCCCAACCATAATTACTGGTGCCAGACCAGCAATACTCCGCTGACGTTCCACGAGTAGCGCACGCACTGGCGCAAGTTTGGCGACAGCTGAAACAGAACTATCAATAAGTGGTCGACGTAATTTTTGAGTGACATCGATTCCGTCGATACTTACAAGAGGCTCCTCGGGAATTTTCCACTCGAGAGTAATATTAGTATTTGGCAGAAAATTGATGACTAGGTCTTCAGCCTCCACATCAATTCCAGCTTCGATAACCGCAAACGTCGCAGCCCGATACAGGAGTCCGGTATCACAAAATCGCAGTTGAAGTCGCTGAGCGAGCGCTCGGCCAATAACACTTTTGCCCACTGCAGTTGGACCATCGATCGCGATACTCAACGCGATGGGATGAGGTGATACATTGTCAGTTTTTGAGCTCACATGACAAATGATAATCGATCAAAAGTTTGACAGGTTATTCAGTCATGTGCTGCAGACGCCAACACTATTCATAATGGAGAATATTGTTGCTGTTCACGTAGCGAGTTGCAATTAGCATGCTATCTTCAGCAACCACTTTTGCGGCGGTAATTGCACCACTCATCGGCGTATAGTCTCTATTAGACGTCATAGGGTCAGTCTGTTGACTCAACGAATGTATAAGCACAAATGCTTGAGCAATAATGTCCTGGTATGTATTCAAATCAGCCGAATACTGTGCCCCAGGAGGATCCATCCGTATTCCGTTACCTAATGCCGCGAGACCTGCTGTGAGATTGTAAAGTTGCTCTTCCGTGACGGAACCATTCGTGTCTAGTGTTCTCTCGATATCTCTGGTCACAACTGCTACGCTCTCCGCTGCCCTCCGGCTGAATTGCAGTCGGTCAAATTCACCATATGGCTTCTGGTTGATAGCAGACACAGTATTCGATCCTGCTGAGACTATCTCCTGGTCACTTATAGCCATCTCCGGCAGATCCATGGTCACATTAGTCGTCATATTAATCGTATTAGTCATTTCGGAATCATCAGATGAAACGCTCGATACTGATTGCACGACCTGCTCCTGGAAAGAAGATTCAGTTGCAACAGCTTGCGAGCTAGTCGAATCACTATTGATAAATATAAATAACGCCAGAGTTGCTGCACTGGCGGAAACTGCAGGGATGACAGATCCCCTGTTCGGAATGAATGTTTTCAGGATATTAACGAAGGTATGTGAGCGGTCTTGCTCCTCATGCATATCTCCTACTGCATGCAGGATTGCGGCGCGAGAACGTGCTCGGAACGACTGAAAAGATGGACGTGAGGTGGCTTCCTCTGCCGAAATATGTATCAACGAGCCTATCTCCATAAGATCACTGATCTCCGGATCTTCTCGCGAATCTATGTCGGCCTTACCACCGCTGAACACTACTTCCAGAGATTCATCCAGACGCGCCGCCTGTATATCCTCTTCATCACCCAAAGTAGATTCCCTAAATATGTTCATCTCTGACTCTCCGCCCCCAGCAAGTCAAATTCGCCTGCCAAAATATTTCTAAGATTCTTCAGTGCTTTGTGCTGAAGAACCCTCACGTTGCCTGGTTCTTTTCCTAAACTTCTAGCAACTTCATCCACACTCATATCCCCAAAAAACCTGAGCCTAACGACATCCCGTTGACTCTCTGGCAACTCTTCAATGGCAGCTGCAGCCTGCTCAAGTAGAAATTTCCGCTCGGTAATTTCAGCAGGTCCTGCCGATTTGTCCGCCACCCAGATAGGTTCCTCCTCAACCTGAACATCAACCCGGCTCCGCGTGTCTCTCTTTCGGTACATCGATATAATTTGATTACGTGCAATCCTGAACAACCAAGCCCGAAATGGGCTAAAGCTCTCTTCAGTCTTCTTACCTTTTGGTCGCCATGTAAACTTGTCCAAAGAGGTGATCGCTTTAAGGAAAATATCCTCGGTAAGATCTTCTGCATCCGTTTCATTACCGGTCTTACTGAGACAGAATCTGTAAAGAGAAGAGACATACCTGTCATAGAGCGCGCCAACTGACCGTTGATCGCCCTCAGAAGCTTTTTGAACGAGGATTCTCTCGAGTTCAAGCTCTTCAGGCGAGTTGAGATCCCTTGGATCATTCGATGCACCGTTAAGCACCGACATTCCTGCCTCCATATACGCGTACCGAACCGCCTATCTATATTATACGGTACCAACATAAAGACGTTCATCTCTCTCTAAGAGACTCTATTCATAGTTACAACAGACTATGAGCCCCCGTGCCCCAGTTAATTAAGTCACCTTCCATAACGCGCGAGGAAGAAAAAAGTTACCTCATGACNGGTAGATCAAGATAATGTGTCAAAAAAAGTTATAACATCACGAGCAAACGCATCTGGCTGTTCATAAGCCGCAAAGTGCCCACCTGCCTGATGCTCAGAAAAATGAACNAAATTAACTGATCGCTCCATCATCTCTCTCGGAGGCGCAAAAGGTTCAGCAGGGAACTTGGCGTACGCAGTCGGCACAGTCACGGGCTCGCCATAAACAGCGCGCTGATCTGGTGATACGTGGGTCATCTCATAATAAATACGGGCAGCTGAGGTGACTCTGCCAGTCAACCAATAAATCATCACATTTGTGATCATTTCATCCTTATCGATAGAATTCCAAAGGTTTAGATCGTTGTCATCATGATCAGACCAGGCCCAGAATTTCTCTAAGATCCAGGCCATCAAACCGACTGGAGAGTCAGTCAGACCATATCCTAAAGTCTGTGGCCTCGTACCCTGCTGCCGCATATAGGCTGTTTCTTCAGGTTCCCAAACTGCTCTATAGGCCAAATAGTCTGTTTCGTCTTGCGTAGGTTCTTGACCCGCCGGCACGGGAGTCGCTGTACCGAAATTCAANTGTAACCCAACTACCTCTGATGAAAATTGCGTGGAGAGCGTACGCCCAATTACGGAACCCCAATCACCACCCTGCACACCAAATTTTGTGTATCCAAGAGTCGTCATAACCGACGCAAGCCGACGAGCTATCAAGGCAGGATGAAGTCCAGGCTCCCGGACGACATCCGACCAAGCAAAACCAGGCAAAGATGGAGTGACTACCGTGTATCCAGCATTCGCTAGAACCGGAGCAGCATTGAGAAATTCAATTATTGAACCGGGCCAGCCATGGATCAACAACAATGGAAATGGTTTTCTTTCTACGCCGGCGGAGGGTTCATAAATAACCGCATGCGTCATCTCAGAAGTGTCATCAGTTTGGATCCGAACATGACGACCAGCCTCATTAATTCGTTCCTCCCAGTGAAACCAGTTGTAATCATTTCGCCAGTAGTTAACAAGTTCCCTCAACACTCCGTCATGTGTGCCCGTGCCCCAGCCAGTATCCCAGCCAACATCAGGCCATCGAGTAGAATCGATTCTTCGATGCAGATCGTCAATAGCCTGCTGTCCAAAATCAATTCTGAATTCTTCGATACCGCTAGTCATAGTCACTTCTCCTAAGCAAGCCCTGTTGCATGTCTGACTCTACACTATTCCGCTAGGGATCGGATTCCTTATAACGCTCTATGCTTTGAAATCAGCCATTATGAAAACAGAGCGAAAATATGTTCATAGGTGATTGACAACCCACGGGCATGTGTGTAAGCCTAAATGTCAAATTGACAGCGACTCGAACCTAGGGAGCATCATATGACTCGAGACGAACTGAGTAACTTCATCCAGAATGCTATCGATCAATACTGGAAAATAACGTTAGTGTCGGTGTTCGCTCAAATAGCGCTAGTGATCACGATAGTGATGGCAGATACGGACGGATATGAATTGTTACTTAGCGTTAGCATTGCTATCGCAGCACTGATCCAGGTTATTGCCGGAGACTCTTCGCTGTTGAACGCCAGTGTAGCGAGCAGCGACTTACAAAGTGATGAAGAATTCATGACCACCGATTCTGGGAAAAACCTGCAAAAAACCCCGTGGGGAATGTTCCGGGTTGTTAATACAGTTATGCCGGGTGTGATTGCGCTTCTTGCAATACTTACCCTGTATGAAGTGATTTAATAGACTGGTTCCGCTTAGAGGTTACTAGTCGATTAGTATTTAAGCACTAATCATTTGTTTGTGTCATTT
>PAMR01000059.1 GCA_002708205.1 Gammaproteobacteria bacterium | reverse complement strand
TCGAGAAAGAATCGGGAATAATGGCGGACAGGCAAAAAATCAGTGGTGTTTTTAAAAGACGGCTAGAAATACGTATGCGACTGCAATCGGATCCGACAGTGATATATGGCTTAGGAAGTCACTACCACGGCAATCTGTCGAGAAATCACTTACGTCGGGATAGCCCATACAATACCTATACCCGCCATGGATTGCCGCCAACTCCTATATCTAATCCTAGTTGGGATTCTCTTGTCGCCGCGACGCAACCCCAAAAGGGGCAAGAGCTTTATTTTGTCGCTCGTGGAGACGGAACAAGTGAATTCTCGGCTACATTGAGCGAGCACAATGCAGCAGTCAGAACCTACCAACTGAGTGCCAAATGATACGCCGAGGATTTTTTATATCCCTTGAAGGGGCGGAAGGTGTCGGTAAATCGACTAACCTCGAATTTATAAGGAATATCCTGGAGGATAACGGCCAAAAAGTTATCGTGACAAGGGAACCGGGAGGAACTCCTCTGGCTGAGGATATTCGTCAGCTATTGTTAACTAATCGAGATGAAGCCATGGATGTTCATACCGAAACATTGTTGATGTTTGCTGCTCGAGCCCAACATGCGAGGACGGTTATCGAACCGTTAGTTAGACGTGGAGATACGGTACTGTGTGATCGATTTACGCACTCTACCTATGCTTATCAGGGTGGGGGTAGAGGGGTCTTAATAAGAGAATTAGAATTTCTTGCCCAATTTGCTCACAGTAACTTATGGCCAGATCTGACAATATATTTGGATGCTCCAGTGGATCAAGCGTTCGCCAGGATTAGGGATAGAGAACAGGATCGAATAGAGCAGTCCGGAAGGGAGTTTTTCGAACGCGTCCGCCACAAGTACCTAGAAATGGCGAAAAAAGACTCACGTATTTCCGTAGTTGATGCAAATCAAGAACTATCGGCCGTGCAAGATGACTTAAGATCTCTTCTAGGCTCTTTTCTTTCGGAACAAGAGTGAATATTCCNTACTGGCTCGAGTCTTTGAATACTCACCTTACTCGATTAATGGATGAATCCAGGCTTCCTCACGCTCTATGGATTTCAGGAACCTCCGGGTGGGGACAAGATTTATTTGTAAGTGAATTATCTACGAAATTAGTTGGCGAGAACGGTGACGGTCGGCAAATTGCTCATCCAGATTTGAGGTGGATTGAACCCGACGAAGGAATCATAAAAGTGGAACCGATTCGCCAGTTNAACCAGTTTTTACTTCAAACTGCTCAGTCGGGCGAAACTAAAGTTGCGGTGATTAATCACGCCGATCGTATGAACANAAATGCTTCAAATGCTCTACTAAAGATCCTGGAAGAGCCTCCTAACGGTAGTTTTNTGATTTTGAATTCACAGGTTCCGAAGGGGTTATCGTCGACGGTTGTGAGTAGATGTCAGAAATATAATATTCAACCCCTTGAGATAGGTGATTTAACAAATTGGCTTATGGAGAGAGGTTTAGGCGCTGATGAAGTTAAGATGTACATCATCGAATATGGAGAAGCACCGTTTGATATTTTAGATGCGAAAGAGTCAGATCGTGAGCCGCTTTGGGAGCTTCTTAAGCCAGATGTGCATATGACCCATACGATCTCGGAAGTNGCGGAGAAAATGAAGCATGAAGATCTCGTAGAGCTTTTAAGTCGCTGGATTCGTTATACACATTACTTGATTAAATTCGGAAGTAATTTCAAGGGGTTGGATTTCTACGATAGGTTGATCGAAGTCAAACGAATGGCCGTTACTAATACCGGCCTCAACAAACAAATGCAGTTAGAAATGCTGCTAACTGAATGGCGGAAAATCAAAATTGATATAGAACTACTCTAGATTTTGTCAATTTTCGACCATATANAGTTCGCCCAACAGCTATGAGCTATTACTGGCTTACAAATAGCTCTTGAAAAAATTGAGAATGGTTTCATAGCGNTGGGTAGCTACAGAAGGTTCTTGCAAAGAGTGCTTTGAGCCAGGGTATGTCATCAACTGAAATATACTTCCTTGGTCCTGAAGCGCTTTCATTAGTATGGTTGTGTTCGAAAACAGCACATTGTCNTCAGCCATTCCATGGATGAGAAGGAGAGGTTTATTCAACTGGCCAATGTAGGCTTCGATTCCGCTGCTCATGTATGCACTATCGTTGGCGTTGGGCGTTCCCAAATATCTTTCTGTGTAGTGAGTNTCGTATAGTTTCCAGCTGACGACCGGCGCTATGCTTACTCCGGCCGCAAATACTTCTGAAGCTTTGCAAAGACACATCAGTGTCATATAGCCTCCATAAGAGTGTCCCAAAAGACCAATACGTTTCGTATCGACCCATGGAATGGATTTCAGAAATTCTACTCCCGCGAGTTGATCTTTAACTTCTACGTTACCGAGTTGGCCATAAAGCACGTCGCGGAAAGCTTTGTCTCTATTGCCACCCCCTCGATTGTCAAGTTCAAAGACACCGTAGCCGCTTTGTGCGAATAGTTGATTTGTTAGCGGTGGCCAGTCACGTCTTACTCGTTGTACGCCGGGTCCGCCATAGACATTAACTATTACCGGGTACGATGCATTCTCATCAATTTGTGAGGGTGGTGTAAGTCTGTAACTNAGACTGACATCGCCGATTTTTATTTCNCCNATGTGACCATGTACATGAGAATCGAGAAAAGGAAAATAAGGATGACCAGGAACTATTTTGTTGTCATATATTTGAGTAATTCTCTTCGTTGGTACGTCTATGCTTATGACCGANAATGGTTGCCTGGTTCCACTGACTATTGAGNCGGCTTTTAAATTTTTTTGATCAATAGCNACTTCATGCCATGNTTCACCATCTGTGATTGTTTCAGAGATNCCGTTGTCCAGAGAAATTTGNAAAAGATCTTGAGTAGTTGGNTCTTTGTCCCATCCGGTCACATATACCTGGTTCTCAAAATTTCCGATAATTTTGTTAATTCGCCCTAAGTTTGTACAAATAGTCTGAAGTCCCTTTTCTGGGGATGTCCATTCAAAAAAAGCGAGATCGCTTTTGCCNCTACGTTCGCTAACAGTTAGTAGNCCATCGGNNCTAAAAGACATATTNTTATTTAGTTCAATCCAGGTGTCAGANCTTTCTTCGAACCAATCNTTCCATTNATTTGACTGATATGAGAAAGCTCGGGTAGATANTATTTTTTGGTCTCGTGATTGTGCTTGTATAACTAGTAGGNNATCAGGTGACCANGANACNTGNGTTAAATAATCGTCTTCTCTAATTTGCCANTCTAGCCAGATTNTCTTTTTACTCTCGATTTCGATAATTCCAAGTTGTACCTGTGCATTAGGACCGCCTGAATAGGGGTATCGTTGAGGGATGACTGTTAGCTCCGAATGGTTAATTTCATGACGATAGGTTTCTGGAATCTTCGAACTATCCACTCGCGTGAATGCCAATAATCGATCATCTGGTGACCACCAGTAACCATCAAATCGATGCATCTCTTCTTGAGCAATAAATTCGGGAATACCGTTAGAGATATTTTCGTCTCTGTCATGTGTTAATTCGTATTCAGGTTGATTTTCAGAGGGCAGAAGAAACAGGTTGCCATTTCTCACATATGAAATGTGATTGCCTAATGGTGATATCCGTGCATGTGTCACCCGTTTTTCGATAGATGTTAAAGGCCTAGTTGTTTTATTCTTGACTTCGTGACGAAATAGAACTCCATCCACGGATAACAATAAAGTCTTAGCCGATGGAAACCATTCGTAGTATGTGATGCCTTGATTGAATGAACGGCGCCGCTCTTGTTCTGCTTTTTCGACGGTGGTGAGCTCCGACCTATCTGGTAGGCTAAAATTATTTGCTTCAATCAATTGGCTGAGTTGTTGCGTTTTGGGATCGAGGCACCACAGGTTGAGTAGTTGGTTATTTCTGCTCGATGGTAGTGTGAACGATATATGGCCGAGCGAGGAGATCTTTAAATTTGCAGGCACAGCGCCCGTCAAGGGTGCTGATCCGAACAATTTAGGGGGTGTTAATTTCATTCGAACGATTGAAAGATAGGTCTAGTGATATTTTTTGTTCCCTTGTTGGTCACCAGCACATTGTCTTCGATTCGGATCCCTCCATAGGGCAAGAAGTCCTCAACCCGGTTCCAATCAATATCTTTCGAGTCTCTTATAGGGTCGAGCAGCATAGGTATGAAATAAATGCCCGGTTCTATTGTGAACACTTGATTCTGTTCGACCGTTCGCGTGAAACGAAGTGATTGGTATTTAGTATCGGGTGCCTGGGTGTCGCCTTTTTCGTTCAATAGATAGCCTCCCACGTCATGGGTCTGCGTTCCTAACAGGTGACCTAGGCCATGAGGAAGAAATACAGTCGAAAGGTCTGTTTTAAAGGCGGCTTCAGCAGAGCATTTAAAGATTCCGAAATCGTTAAGAATCTGTGAAATTTCTAGCTGCATTGTCTCGTGCAGTTGGGGATATGGTATGCCAGGCTTGATCGTATCGATTAGCTCTTGTTGTTTTTGCTCGAGGGCGCTTATTAGATCACTAAAACCGTCGTCCCGTTTTGCACTATAAGTTCTGGTGATGTCGGAATTAAATCCATTGACTCGGCCACCAGCATCAATCAAAAAGCTACGATGTTGCTCCGGAGGCCTTTGGTCATAGCTCTGATAATGAAGTGTTCCAGCGTGTTCGTTTAAAGCAATTATATTTTGATAAGGGAGTTGGGCTTCGGTTTGACCGCTTGCCTTGAGATAAGCCATATGTATGTCAAATTCGCTACCGTGTTCGTAGAACATTTTGCGAGCGGCAATATGTCCCTGCACTGCTATTTGTGTGGCGGCTTCGATCTGATCTATTTCAAAGGGTGTTTTGAAAGCGCGTCGGTATCTGAGTTGATTGACAAGACGCTCTGGATTCTTCTCAGTAATGTTTACGTTCCCTGGTAGGCCCGCGTCAGGTCCAATCAGTGCCGTTCGGGAGTATTGGTGAAGTCGCCTTTCGAGTTCAGCCGTTAAAGATTCGATATTTTCGAATACATCGAGATCAAAAGTACTGTCCAGCCAATTTGGTATCGGCGGGTAATGGTGCCAATAATCCTTCGGTCTGAGAAAGAAGGCTTGGGGTCTCTCTTCAGGCGCGACCAGAACGATGGCATTTTCGACGTCGTCACTTGGTATCCAGCGAGTAAAATACGGGTTGGCATGAAAATTCGGGTATTGGTCATCGTCATAGTAAGGAATGCCATTTCCGGCAGTCACAATTGCTGCGTCAAATTGGTGTGTTTCGAGCGCGTTTCGCCATTCAGCAAATAATGTTGTAACGTGTTTCTGGTATTCTGGTTGATCGAAATTCAAAGTGGAAATTCCATTAATTGAAGAATGATTTGCAGTCGCTAAAAGAAAGTCACTTTCATTGTAGCTTAGGCTGCTACATAACGACCATTCGTGTTATATACAAAGATTAAACGTTAAGAAGTAATGGGAGAGCTATGGGTGCATATGAATATGCAGCGCCAAAGAGCGTTGAGGATGCAGTAAGGCTGCTAGATGAGGCTGATCGAGATGGGATTCGTACACAGATATTAGCGGGCGGTACGGACGTATTAGTTCAGATGCGTTCTGTGGATAACCAGCCAAGGACATTAGTTGACATAAAGCAGATAGCTGAAACTCAAAGATTAGATATTGGGTCGGATGGGATATTTATCGGGGCAGCTATTCCATCTGCAGAGTTAAATGAAAATGCAGAGTTGAAAAGCATATTACCTGGCCTCATCGAGGCGGCAGATTTGATTGGTTCTACTCAAATCCAAGGTCGAGCATCCATTGGAGGTAATCTGTGCAATTCTTCTCCAGCTGGAGATACTATCCCCGCTTTGATAGCCAATGCAGCAGTGTGTGTTATAGCTGGTCCAAATGGACAAAGAGAGGTAGCTGTAGAAGAATTTGTGACTGGTGTTGGGCAAAACTGTCTAGAAGCAAACGAGATACTATTGGGCCTCAGTATCCCGCGACCATCAGATAGAACAGGGGATGCCTACCTCCGGTTTATACCCAGAACAGAAATGGATATTGCTGTTGCGGGTGCTGGCGTATCTGTAACACTTGACGGCGATGGAAATTGCACTGCAGCTCGGGTGGGGATAGGTGCAGTCGCAATTACGGCATTAAATGTTCCAGAAGCAGCCTCAGCTTTGGTTGGATCTAAGGTTGATGCTTCGGCTTTGGAAGCCGCCGCGGAGGCATGTTCAAATGCGGCGAAGCCAATCACAGACAAGCGCGGAACTGTGGAATATCGCAAAAAAGTGGTTGGTGTTTTGTGTAAACGTGCTGGGGCCATTGCCCTAGAAAGAGCTATTAGCTAGGAGAAATAATAGTGAAAACGCATGTATCTACATCGGTGAATGGTCAAGTACACGAAGTTTTGGTGGAACCACAACAATCGCTACTCGAGGCCCTTCGTGACGAGATGGGGCTTACTGGGACGAAGGAAGGGTGCGGCACAGGAGATTGTGGCGCATGTTCGGTTTTGGTTAATGGGCGCTTAGTCTGTTCATGCCTCGTGCTTGCTGTTGAAGCTGAAGGCCAAGAAGTGACTACTATTGAAGGAATCGCCGAGCCAGAAGGTCTTCATGTTATCCAGAAAAAATTTCTTGAACATGCTGCATTGCAATGCGGTATTTGTACTCCAGGTTTTATAGTGGCAACGAAGGCACTACTGGAAAAGAATCCAGATCCCGATGAGACGACAATTAGATATTGGTTAGCAGGTAACCTTTGTCGGTGTACGGGATATGACAAAATTATACGTGCTGTTCAAGATGCAGCACAGGAACTTGCATACGAAGCTTAGGAGCTAAATACGTGGCAGAAGCAGAAGATTTAAAGGCAGTTGGTACCACGCCGGTGCGGCCGGACGGGGTGGAAAAAGTAACTGGACGAGCAAATTTTGGGGCCGATTTGCGTTTGCCTGGAATGATACATGGGCGCGTTCTACGCAGTCCCCATGCTCATGCTCGAATCAAAAGTATTGATCTTTCAGATGTGTTGGAGGCGGAAGGTGTCTTAGCTGCAGTTTCTGGAGCAGACTTTCCGGAAGAAGCTGGCGATAACGGCCAAAACGTGATGGCACGAGATAAAGTGCTCTACCACGGGCATGCGGTAGCAGCAGTGGCAGCGACGACTCCGTACTTAGCAGAGTCAGCGCTGGATCGAATTAAGGTCGAATATGAAATATTAAGCCCGGTGCTCTCCGTTGATGCAGCCATGTCGGATGATGCGGTCATTATTCGGGAGGGGCTTCGCACGAACGGCGACGAGAGCCTAGCTGCGAGTAATATCGCCGCTTCGCAAAAAATGGAACGAGGCGATATAGCGAAGGGCTTCGCTGAAGCAGATATTATTATCGAAGGCGAATATAGAACACCTACGGCTCACCAGGGGTACATCGAACCTCACGCTTGTACAGCTAGTATTAATGCGGATGGGAAAGCGACGATCTGGTGCTGCACACAAGGTCAGTTCCAGGTTCGTTCATTATCGGCGGAAGTCTTGGGAAAGAGCGTTTCAGATATCAAAGTTATCCCTTCTGAGATAGGGGGTGGATTTGGTGGGAAGACAGTTATCTACTTGGAACCGATAGCAGTCAAATTGTCTGAAGTGTCTGGGCGACCAGTACGCATGATCATGACTCGAGAAGAGGTATTTCGGGCAACGGGACCCACATCTGCATCATGGTGTAAGGCTAAAATTGGTGCGAAAAGTGATGGAACATTCACGGCTGCTACCGCTTGGCTAGCATACGAAGCTGGGGCTTTCCCTGGTGCTCCTATTGGTCCAGGTTGCATGACGATACTTGCACCATACGAAATCGAAAATTTTGTAATTGAAGGATTCGATGTCCTGGTCAATAAACCGAGGGCGGCAGCGTATAGAGCACCAGGTGCACCGCAAGCGATGCATGCAATGGAGTCAGCGATTGATGAGCTTGCCAAAAAATTACGAATGGATCCAATTGAGCTCCGTCTTAAGAATGCAGCTGATGAGGGGACACAGGCTCCGTATGGACCGACGTTCCCCCCGATCGGGTTGAAGGCATGTCTAGAGGCGGCAAAAGCACATCCGAATTACAAGAGTCCCGTTCCAGAAGGAGCTGGGAGAGGCGTAGCGGTCGGTTTCTGGTTCAATATAGGTATGCAATCGAGTGCGGAAGTCAGGATCAAAGAAGATGGAGGAGTCACCATCATGGAAGGTAGTCCTGATATTGGCGGCTCTCGAGCAGCAATGTGTCTAATGGCAGCGGAAACACTGGGTATCGCCTACGAACAAACAACAGCCCATGTTGGTGACACCGAGGCGACAGGATTCTGCAATGTAACCGGTGGTAGTCGTACAACTTTCGCAACCGGTATGGCAGTGGTGCAAGCATGCGAAGATATCATCGCGCAATGCAAGCAGAGGGCTGCTCTTACATGGGATATTGATGTAGATCAAGTTGATTGGCTTGATGGCCAGGCGACACCAAAACCTGGTGTAAATGCCGATGTCGATCCTCTGTCGTTGGCTGATATTGCTAAAGATGCAGGCCGAACAGGGGGGCCGCTTTTAGGACGAGCTAGTCTCAATGCTCAGGGCGCTGGCCCTTCGTTTTCAGTTAATTGGACTGACGTGGCGGTTGATGAAGAGACTGGTAAAGTGGATGTTCTAAAATTCACTTGTGTTCAGGATGCGGGGAAAGCAATACATCCATCCTATGTCGAAGGACAAATGCAGGGAGGTGCTGTTCAGGGTATCGGTTGGGCCCTCAATGAGGAATATGTCTATAACCAAGATGGTGTTATGGAAAACGCGGGGTTCTTGGACTATCGGGTACCAGTCGCTTCGGATATGCCGATGATCGACACACAAATAGTCGAGGTGCCTAATCCGTCACACCCATACGGTGTTCGAGGTGTGGGAGAAACACCTATTGTGGCTCCATTGGCAGCTACTTCGAATGCAGTCAGTGCGGCTCTTGGTTTCCGGATTCCTAATTTGCCACTGTCGCCCCCTCGTATATTGGAGGCTATCGAGGACAACAAATAGGTTTGTTGTTTAGCTTATCTCCGGTGTAGAACTCCTTTCACCGGAGATATCGTCTTTAGAAAGGATAGCTAATGGCTAAAGTAGTGTTTCCGGATCATCTTCAAAAATTTACCAGAGGCGTTAAAGAGATAGATGTACCGTGCACGAACTTTAGGAATCTTCTTCGGGAATTGAATAGTAAATGGCCGGGAATCGAAGAGGTTTTAGAAGAAACCGCTGTAGCAATCGATGGCCAGATATTTCAGGACGCCTGGCTTGAAGAGATTCAACCTCAGAGTGAAGTATTCTTTATGCAGCGAATAGAGGGGGGTTGATGACACGACTCGTTAATTTAGGGTCGCTCTGCATAGATAATGTATATGGCGTTGAAAATATTGCCTCTCCTGGAGAGACTGTTGCAAGTCATTCCTACGAAGTGTTCCCTGGTGGTAAAGGCCTTAATCAGTCGTTGGCCGCTCAGTTGGCGGGGTGCTCTGTTTTTCACATCGGGTGCGTGGGGCCGGATGGAATTTGGCTAAAGGATTTTTTGGCCAGTAAAGGCGTTGATGTTTCCCATATCCGTGAGAGTGATGAAGCAACGGGACATGCAGTCATTCAGGTAGACGCACTAGGCCAAAACTCGATCGTCATTGTGGGTGGATCAAATCGGTCAATTTCGGATGCAGACATAGAAGTAGCTTTGGATCTTGCCCGAGACGGTTGGTTGCTTTTGCAGAATGAAATTAACGATTTAGGGGAAATCTTGGAACGCAGTTTTGCTGCAGGAGTTAAAGTAGCTTTGAATGTCGCCCCGGTTGATGGTCGAGAACAGGATTATTCTTTATCGGGACTGGGGATGCTGATTGTTAATGAAATTGAAGCAGCTTCATTATCTTCGTCTTCGGAATCGGATCCTCTATCTTCTTTAAGTATATTGTGCTCGAGGCTTCCCCAGACACAAGTAGTTCTGACTAGAGGGAATCAAGGCTTGTTGTACGGGATGGGTGACAAACGCTTGGTTATGGAAGCGACGGCAGTGACTGCCGTTGATGAGACAGCAGCCGGTGATTCATTTATAGGCTATCTTATGGCGTCAATGATTGCAGGTGATCCGATCGAAGGGTCTTTACGACGAGCTTCGGCGGCTGGAGCTAGGACAGTGATGCGAGCAGGTGCTGCTAGTTCGATNCCAAGTAAAAGTGAAGTTGATTTGTTTCTTGCTAATCGAAACTGATGCCCGTCGCTAGAGATAAATCTCTTAGTGCTTGATCTTGGTTTATCACTTTGATTGTGGTCATCCCCATTGTTCGTGCGGGCTTCAAATTAATACCTAGATCATCTAAGAATACACAATCCGATGGATTTACTTGAATTCGGTCGCAGGCGATCTCAAAAATTCGTGGATTTGGCTTTCTTACTCCCTCGATGCTTGACTCGATGACCTCATCAAATATCGTCATCACTTCATCTACTAACAAAGATTTTTCGGTATCTCTGGTCATTCCCGCACCGAATCCAGTCTTCATATTGTTAGTTATACATGCGACTTTATATTTTTCTTTACACTTCTTAAGGGCNTTGACCATTGTCGGGCGGATATCACCGGAGAGAAGTTCCAAGATTTGAGTTCCATTTATTGGATGTCCNGCTGCTAAACTTTCCTCACGAAAAAGACTATCGAATTCTTCAACGGATATTGAATTGGATTCAAATTTCGCCCAAGCGTTTGAGTTTGGATTCGTGGCGTTAATATTCCTAATAAAATCTTTTTTCAAGCCCTTGGACTTCTCAAAAGTTGAGAATGCTTCGAAAGGGCTTGCGGTAATCACGCCGCCAAAATCCCAGAGAATAGCTTTTATATTTTTATTCATTTGGTTTGTGTTTATGGTCTATATAAAGGGTTTAAAGATTTATGTTCGATAAAGATAATGCACTAAAATTTTTCTATTTCGCATTTGCTAGGGGTTCGTTTGTTAGATTACGCGGGAATTCGCACGAAAATAAGCTACCTTCTCCTAGCTCACTAGTAACCTTTAATTGTGTTCGATGACGGCGAAGTACGTGCTTTACAATTGCAAGTCCCAGTCCTGTGCCCCCGCGAATACGCTCGCTTGCAAAGTCTACTCGGTAAAAACGCTCTGTTATCCGAGAAATATGTTCAGGGGCAATTCCTACACCGTGATCTTCGACTTCTAGCAAAACACCTGTTTCAGTTGCTTTCCAGCGTGCGGTGATGCGGCCGCCATGCGGGCTATATCGAACGGCGTTTGAAATGAGATTACTGAGAGCACTNTCTAGTTCAGGAGGAACCCCCTCAATGACTAGGNCGTGCTCGGCTTCTAGTNCGAATTCGTGCTTTCCTCCTGAAAGTTGGCGCGCGTCCTGGATTNCTGATTCGAGATATAGTCCACCATCATAGCTNTTAANCATATCTGCGGCCGGTAGGGGGGACGATTCTAATCGAGTAAGTGTTAACAAGTCCTCGACTAGAGACTTCATCCTTTTTGCGGGCCCGTCCATTCTTTTAAGGATGGTTAAAACTTCTTCTTGTGTCATGTTCGCATCGACTGATTCTGCGTAACCGAGTATGACGGTAAGTGGAGTCCTTAGTTCGTGAGATACATTTGCCACAAAATCTTGCCGCATTGAAAGTAAGCGATTCAGCTCGGTGACATCGCGTGCAAGAAATATTGTGTGTTCGTTTTCCTCAACGATTCTCCGAATTTCTAGGCGCCTACCATCTTGAGAAGGNGATGGAATTTCGATGGTTTCACTCTCTACTCGACCCGCTACTAAATCTGCTGCGGCCGGATCTCTAATTAACGTGGCAAGGGATTTCCCTCTATCGTTTTTTCTAAGTCCGAGTAATATTTGACTGGCGTTATTGAAGCCTTGGACTTCTCCTTTGGTGCCTACGATGACCCAACCGTCTGGTAGACCCCCTGCTCGTCTGCGCAANAGGCGCAAACCTTGAGCTAGTCTAAGAGATCTTCCTCGATAGTTATGNAATGATCGGTAGAGATTTCGATGCGGTTGAGCTAGGAAGCCTGTCTGTCTAGGTGAGGCTGCGAGGGGACTTTCAGCCCATCGAGCAAACATCAAATAATCACGACCAATAAAGAATAAGCTGATAAGTGCGGATACAGCTATACCCCATCCAAGATCTGCGGTGTATGAAACCACTATGAAAGGTATAAATATGCAGAGCCATCGAAAGATTTCATTGACTCCAAGTTTCATACGGNTTCGTCCTCAGAAAAACGATATCCGATACCTCTAACTGTTTGTACAAGACGGTCGAGATCGAACTTTGATAAGGCTTTGCGGAGACGCAGAATATGTACGTCTACCGTTCGCTCTTCGACATAAACACTTCTACCCCAAACGCNATCGAGAAGTTGTGCGCGGCCAAACGCTCGATTGGGATTACTCATGAGTAATTCCAGTAANNTAAATTCTGTCGGTCCTATAGGTATGGGATCACCATTTATAGTTAAACGATGAGCGTTAATGTCCAGATCTAGACCCTGCACAATTATGTGTCCATCTTCCGGTAAGCCANTTCTTCTTATTAACGCCTTGACTCGGGCAACTAATTCTTTTGGAGAAAACGGTTTAGTAAGGTAGTCATCTATCCCAGAGTCAAAACTTTTGAGCTTATCCGCTTCTTCGCCACGAGCGGTCAGCATGATTAGGGGCATCGCTGACGTTAAGGGATCCTTGCGGAGACGTTGAGTTAATTCGACTCCATTTATCCCTGGTAACATCCAATCTATGATGGCTANGCTCGGTTGNGGACCATCAAGAANGGTGAGCGCGTCCTCGCCNCTTTCAGCTTCCANTACTTTTAGNNCAGCACGTTCCAGCGTAAATNTCAGTAATTCCCGNATGTCCGGATCATCTTCTACTACGAGAACAGTATTTGTCAGCATTGATCTATTTTACTCATGTATTTATTCAGAGTCATTAGGCCCGGCCAATGTGTCAACTGTATGAAGCGATTTGCTTCGAGGATTGTTGGTTTAAGTAATCAACGAATATGATTCGAAATGACTCCCTTTGGAAACAGATTTCAGTAGCTGTAATAACGTTCTACCATTCGAAAAGGAGATGGTCTGAGGGGCGCCTTTGATGGCTCTTACTTCCCAGGCCTACTAGATTCATGGTTATTATGACCGTACTACAAGCAATATGGTTGGTACGAGAATGGGTATTCAAAGGCAATTACGTGCAGTCGATGGTTTTACGTTTGGATTATATGAATCACTGCCTGAGGGTTCGCCCAAAGGCGCGGTCGTAGTTATTCAAGAAATTTTTGGTGTCAACAATCACATCAGAGAGGTAGTAGATAGCTACGCTGCTGAAGGCTATGCCGCGCTGGCCCCACAGATATTTGATCGCGCTCAAAGAGATGTCGAGCTGGGGTATGAAGCAGAAGATATGCAGGCTGGAGTAAAGCTGGCTTTTGAGGATACGACTCGGGAAGAAACTTTGAAAGATCTCGAAGCCACGATAAATGAAGCAAGCAAATACGGATCAGTGGGTCTGGTCGGATACTGCTACGGTGGTCTGATGACTTGGTTGTCTGCATGCGAATTCGATGGTCTTGCCTGTGCATCTGCCTATTATGGTGGGGGTATCGTCGGAGAGAAAGACTCCAAACCAAAGTGTCCTGTGATCATGCACTTTGGAGAATTGGATGCGCACATCCCACTAAGCGACGTGGACGCTATTAGGTCGGCTCAGCCCGAGACACCTGTATATGTTTATGCTGCGGATCATGGCTTCAACTGTGACCATCGTAGTAGCTTTAACTCGGAAAGTGCAGAAATCGCTAGAGAACGAACCTTGAAGTTCTTTTCTGAAAATATAGGTGCATAGGTCCGGCTGTACAGACCATTTTCGGATTAGAATGCTAATTCTAACAAATGGATTACAAATACTGTGGACGAGAAGGACATAAAAAGATTTCCCGTAAACAACATAATGTATGGAAGTATTCAATCTAGGAACGATGGATTGCTATTTTGTCAAGGATTTTAATTGATCTTAAACTTCAATACATAGCAATTCGTTTGTTGACATGGAGAGGAGGTTTGTTAATCCTTCGGTTTCCGGATTGGGGCAGGATTTCCTGTAATTTCGAGAATGAATTTTCCGAGAACGAACGGAAGATCGTATTAGCCACGTAAAGATGGTTCGATTGGTATTCATTTGGTAAGTTTCTTGGTTAAATCAGTCCCGATGGGCCGCTGGTGGTAACAGCGATAAATAGTAATACGTGCGATGCCCCTCATAGGAGGGGGTCGTAGCGGAGGGGAACAAACGAATAATCGGTCAATAAAGAGGCCCAAGCACGTGTGTTCAGTCTTAAACAATTCCGTAGGAAGTCGAATGAATAAAGTCCCAATGCTCAGGCTTTCGTCATTCTTGGTTGGTATAGCGACAATGGTTGCTACAACTGCAGGTGCGACGACAATGAACGATTTGTTCACAGTAGCGGAGCGTATAAACGCTCAGGCTCAGGAGTCGCAAGCCAAGATAGACGCACTGACCGAAGAAACCCGAGAGCTCTACTCTGACTACAAAGTGGTGCTTAAAGAGATTGAGGGTTTGCGTGTTTACAATGACCAATTGCGCAAACAAATTCGTAATCAAGAAGAAGAAATGGCTCAAATTTCTAAGTCTATCGATGAGGTTACCGTGATTGAGAGGCAGATTACGCCTCTGATGATTCGGATGATTGATGGTTTGGAGCAATTTGTAGCACTAGATATGCCGTTTTTTTTGCAGGAACGTCAGGACCGAGTGGAGCGACTGCGGGAGATCATGGATCGTGCTGACGTCGCAGTTTCTGAAAAATTCAGCCAAGTTCTAAGAGCCTATCAAACCGAAAATGATTTCGGGCGGACTGTAAATGCCTATACCGACACTATCGAAGTGAATGGTACTAATCTCATTGTTGACGTTTTGCAAGTNGGTAGAGTNGCCTTACTTTATCAATCGAGCGATGGCGAGCAAACTGGTCGNTACAATGCTCAGACTAGTCGTTGGGAAGAACTAGACGACTCCTACATTGGCTCGGTTCGTAACGGATTAAAGATGGCACGAAAGCAGCTAACCAGCGGATTGTTTGGCGTGCCAGTAGTAGCACCGGAGTAACTTAAATGAATATAAAAGCTAGAGAGTGGACACTGTGTGTTGCGATAAGTTTTCTAAGTCTNGGTGCTATTTCTGAGGAAGCTGATATAGCGTTTGAGTCGGATTTAGAGCTAGTTCCGGCGAATTCATTAGATGAGCTTTTGAAAAATGTTCAGGAACGGCGAGTTGTCGAGAGTTCTGAACACGTCCAACGAGAGAGTGACTTTCGTGGTCGACGTGATGATCAACAAAATATGCTCAAACAGGCGGAAAACGAAAGGACTCGACAAGAGCAAATTAGTAACCGATTAGAAACTCAGTTTGAAGAGAACGAGATACGAATTGGTGATATGCAAGAAGCCCTAGATAAGCGTTTGGGATCCTTACGCGAACTGTTTGGAGTACTACAGCAAGTTGCGGGTGATACGCGCGGAGCTCTAGAAGGNTCGCTCACGAGTATTGAGTATCCGGGAAGAGGTGAATTCCTCGGCGAATTGGCAGCGAAGATGGGGACATCGAGCCAACTAGCTAGCATTAATGAGATGGAAGAGCTTTGGTATATCTTGCAACAAGAGATGACCGAGTCTGGGAAAATATCTAAATTTAACGCTACTGTGAATAAGCTAGATGGGCAGCAGGTAGACACGGAAGTCATTCGAGTTGGGGCCTTTAACATTGTCGGTCCTGATGGTTACATCAATTACGATCTGGAAGTATCTGCATTGGTAGAACTTTCCCGCCAACCTTCGGCTCAGTTTTCTAACACGGCTGATGATCTTTACGAAGCCGATACTAACGATTTGATATCTTTTGCCGTCGATCCGACGCGTGGTTCGTTGCTGAGTCTGGAGATTCAACGAGCGACTTTATCTGAAATGGTTGGTACCCCTTTAGCACTGTTTAGTGGCAAGGGTTGTTATCTGCCATTTTGTGATGGACAAGGTCAATACCCAGGTTCAATCATTATATTGGTTGGTATTGTGGGTGTCTTATTGGCGATTGAGCGTTTAATAACGTTGACGTTAGTAGGTGGTAAGGTCAACAAGCAGAGAGCTAATGCAGGTTCGCCAAGNGACGACAATCCTCTGGGCCGAGTACTGAAGGTTTATGATGACAATCAGGACGTTGATTCTGAGACGTTAGAACTTAAGCTAGGGGAAGCGATATTGCAGGAAACACCCAGTTTGACTAGGAATATTACGATTATCCAAGTCATATCCGTGGTGGCACCTCTTATGGGCCTCTTAGGAACCGTTATCGGTATGATTCAGACCTTCCAAGCGATCACTTTGTTTGGAACGGGTGATCCAAAAATTATGGCATCGGGTATTTCNACGGCTCTTATGACTACNGTTCTTGGACTTTGTGTAGCGATCCCGACGGTACTTTTGCACGCTCTCGTGGCGCAGCGGAGTCGGTCTGTAATCCATATATTGGAAGAACAGTCTCAGGGTATTATTGCTTCCCATGCAGAAAAATCGGGCCGAAAAATAACGCAAAGTGCGGAGTAGTGATTCATGCTAGGTGACATCTATCTGGCAATCGTTGGGTTCTTCGAGCAGGGAGGCAACGTCCTTTACCTGATAGCGGCAACAACGTTCCTTATGTGGACGTTGTTGTTTGAACGTATATGGTTCTTCGCTCGCGAGAAAAATGACATGGTCGGCGGGGTTATAGATCAGTGGACCAGCCGTGACGAGCGAACATCTTGGACTGCTGATGCGATNAGAGATCAGATGATCTCGGAAGCAACTAGTAAGATCCGAGGGAGTATGCCGGTCATATTGACGTGCGTTACTCTGTGCCCTCTATTGGGACTGCTAGGAACGGTGACAGGTATGATTTCGGTCTTCGACGCGATGGCCAGTCAGGGCGGCAACGCCAGATCCATGGCAGCTGGTGTGTCGATGGCAACGATACCTACTATGTCCGGTATGATCGCATCTCTTTCTGGCATTATGGGAACCACCTTTGTCCGACGAAAGATTGAGAACGAAACGGAATCTTTACAAAACCACTTGGAACGCGTCTAAGCCGGAGGTATGAAATGAGACAGATGAACCGGTTNTCCAAACACGAGGATGATGCAGAGATCAATCTAACGCCAATGTTGGATGTGGTTTTTATTATGCTGATCTTCTTTATCGTAACNGCAACCTTTATTAAGCAGGCGGGTATAGATGTAACGCGTCCTGATGCTCAAACGGACGAGAAAAAGCCCTTAGTAAGTGTACTAATAGCGATAGGTCCAAATGGCGATATATGGATTGATAAGAACAAAGTAGACGCAACATCGGTAAGGGCCCATATAGAGCGCTTGCATGCAGAAAATCCAAAAGGTGGTATTGTTATTCAGGCTGATCGGTTNGCTAAATACGAAAAATTGAAAGCTGTTTTGGATGCTGCGAGGGGTGCTAAAGTCACCGAAGTGGCTATTTCGACGGAGGACTAGAGGAAGGCTTTATGGCCGTACGATATATATTTGCAGTAGCACTTGGTGCTCTAGTAACTGTTTCTTTGTTTTACNTNATGCANGCNGTGATCCATTCGGATGATAATCCTCTTAACGAGGCTCCNAACGGTAGACTNGTAGATTTTGTTCGTTTGCAAGAAGANCAGGAGTTGATCGTAAAGCAACGTAAACCNAAGCCGCCACCGCCACCAGACGAGCCACCNCCGGATATGCCCAAGCCGACTTTTGATTCGAGTAATGACTCGCAAGGGGTGGATATTGGTGCGGTAGACGTGAATGTCGAAGTGGATATTGCTACTGGTGGCTTTTCGTCGGATGGGGAGTACCTACCTATCGTTAAAGTTGCCCCTATCTATCCGCGAAGGGCNGCTGCTCGTGGTTTGGAAGGCACCGTTTTACTTGAATTTACGGTGACGGCTACGGGCGCTGTGCGCGACCCTTATGTCGTCGAGTCGAAACCGCCGAGCGTATTCGATCGCGCTGCCATAAATGCGGCCTTAAAATTTAAGTACAAACCTAAAGTGGTTAATGGAGAACCCATTGAGGTCCCGGGTGTCCGAAACCTAATTCGATTTGAGCTAACTGACAACTAAGGGAAATTATGCTGAAGAAGATAGTTGTTGTTTCCGTTATTACTCTCTTGATGTCTCTTGGTTCAGGAGAAGTTGCTATTCACAACGATGGCGGTTTGCAGTTCGATACGGGATTGCAAGTTGTCAATGCGGCAGAAAAGAAAGAAAAAAGGAAAAAAGCTCGTAAAGTACCGACAATTAGCCAGCTGACNTATAAGAAACTTTCTGAAGTTCAGGAGCTCATAGATCTTAAGGAATATGATCAGGCGCTCCTCATACTGGATGAAATGGAAGCCCGCACAAAGAGATACAATGGGAACGAGAAAGGTCAGATCTTTAACATGGCTGCGTTCGCATGGTATGCGAAAGACAACAACGCCAAAACCATCGANTATTATCAAAAGGTTCTAAATCAAGGAGCTGATATTTCCGAAGGATTGGAGATTTCAACACTCTATGGGTTAGCCCAATTGCTGTTTGTNGAAGAACGGTACCAAGAGTCATTGGATACTATGGAAATTTGGTTAACTAAGGCTGATAACCCTGGTCCAAATCCACATTATTTTATGGGTCAGGTGTACTACGCCATGAAGGATTTCCCAAACGCGATAGGCCGAGTACAGTTCGCCATCGATATGGCCCAAGATCGCGGGATGAGAGTAAAGGAAAATTGGTGGGGTTTATTGCGTTACCTCCATTTTGATTCTGAAAATTGGGATCGTGTGATTGAAATATTAGAAATTCTAGTCCGTGAATATCCCAAACGGGATTATTGGATACAACTCAGCGGTATTTATGGACAAGAGGGTTTTGATAAAAAACAGGTCTATGCGATGGAAGCTGCCCATGTTGGGGGTTTTCTGGAGAGGGAACAAGATGTTGTAAATTATGCAATGTTGTTGATGCAAGAAGAGGTTCCTTATCGGGGGGCCAAATGGCTTCAACAGGGGGTTGACGACGAAGTAGTTGAGCCTAGTGCCAAAAATCTCAATACTCTAGGTCAGGCGTATCAGATAGCTCAGGAAGTGGATAAAGCGATTCCGGTGCTTGAAGAAGCAGGGGAGCTATCTGATGACGGAGAAACGTATGGCCGNTTGGCACAGCTGTATCTAGAGAAAGATCAATTCGAAAAGTGTTCAACTGCTGCCGAAAATGCTTTAGAGAAAGGTATAAAACGAGCTTACAATACTGAAATCATCTTAGGCATGTGTCTATTTAATAGAGATAGGCTAACTGCGGCTCGTAAAACTTTCGTTGAGGCGCGTAAGAATGCGCGGTCCGATAAAAATAGATCTATGGAACGAATGTGCGGACAATGGATTACATATATTGATCGGGAGCGTAAGCGACGAGAGGAACTTGCGAAATCTATTTAGATTAAGTCACACAAAATACTTTAGAGGCCGCGTGCGTTGAAAAACGGGTGCGGCCTTTTTATTTTGGCGGTCAGAAAAATGACAAGGAGACGTTAATTTTTACCGGTATTGTTCAAGCTATGGGCGTAATCATTAGCTGTGACCAAGTCTCTGGGGTCGTAAACTTGGTAGTTGATGTAGGCCATCTATCGTCTGGAGTAGAAACAGGCGCTAGTATCGCGATCAATGGCGTCTGCCTTACGGTCGTTTCGGTAGAAAATAGAAATGTCAAATTTCAGATGGTTTCGGAAACGACGTCTCTTACAAACCTTGGACGATTATCAGCAGGAAGTCAGGTTAACGTCGAGAGATCCTATCGCGTAGGTGACGAGGTTGGCGGGCATGTTCTTTCCGGACATATCGCTTGTACAGTCGAGGTCGTTAAAGTGGTTCGAACCATCGGGCATCAGTTGATTCATATGGCGGTGGCGGAGCAATGGATGGCCTATCTATTTGATAAGGGCTTCGTTGCACTGAATGGCACGAGCTTAACTATTGCTGAAATCGATCGTGAGAAAAGAACCATTGCAGTAAGTCTAATTCCGGAAACATTGGAGCGAACAATATTTCGCTCCGTTGCGGTTGGGGATGCGATTAATCTCGAAATAGATTCGAGAACTCAGGCNGTTGTCGAAACCGTCCGGGAAGTACTGGCGGACAAAGCATTCATAACGTCGCTCTCGAAGTAATGCAATTTGCAAAATTTCTTTCGGCGGCGGTACTCGTATGTTTAGTACTAGTCGGTTGCAGCGATTCGAGTGTTGATCTGGATTCGTTCTTTGATGAACCTATGCAACATGAAAAGGTCACCGGTATTTGGGAAGGTAAGCTGGGTGACATACGTATTGTCTTAAAGTTGAGTACCGAGGGAAGTACGTTAAAAGGTNCGTTGGACAGTCCCGATCAAGGGGCNANGGACATCAATATTCAGCAAGTTCGGTTTGATGGGCAAAATATTGCGGTAGAGGTTGCGTCAATTAACGCGATTTTTATAGCCAGGCTTAGNNATTCAGTTGATCAATTGGATGGACAGTGGATACAAAATGGAACGACTGATCTANTTTTGGAAAGAGTTGATAAACCCTCTATTCGTAAAAGGTTACAAAATCCCGAACCTCCTTTCCCTTACCGAGTAAGCGAAGTGACCTTCCCTGGAGGNACCCAATCGGTTTCTCTAAGCGGCTNGTTGACGAGACCTGGNACAAGNGAATTCCCTGTNATGNTCNTGGTTTCNGGNTCCGGTCCTCANGATAGGGANGAGACTNTAATGGGNCATAAACCGTTTTGGGTATTGGCCGATTATNTGGCTCGNCGAGGAATNGCTACGTTACGTTACGACGATCGGGGGGTCGGCCGCTCGACAGGGGATTTTGCCAATGCGACCACCGCTGATTTCGCGGATGACGCGNATGCNGCTATTAACTATNTGANATCATCGGNATTGATAGNTNCAAGTAGGATCGGATTAATTGGGCATAGTGAAGGTGGTTTNGTTGTNGCNATNCTCGGTGCTAAGCGTGAAGAAGGNCTTTTGACGTGTGGAGTGATGCTTGCGGGACCGTCAGTTTCGGGAACAGAAATTCATCAGAGTCAGATTCGGGACATGATGGAAGCTAGTACGTTTCCTTTACCTGACTCGACCATCTCAAAGGTACTGGGCTTAAGCTCTGAGATTTATCCTGCAAACTACCTTCCGGGTACTTGGGAAGAACGAAAGCGTTTGGGTTTTGAGTTATATGAGAAAGCGTATGAACGCTTCAANATTCTTGAGAAAGTGTTATTAGGCATAGATGGACAATCAAACCAGTTGGCCGAGGCGATCGTAAATCCTTGGTTTTCATTTTTTCTAAAGTACGATCCAAGAACAGATNTATCCCTACAACAAAAGCCTATCCTAGCTCTATATGGATCGTTGGATAAACAGGTGTCATCAAAACAAAATATAGCCTCTCTGCAGACTATTAATAATGATTATATTGAGGTTCAAATNTTTTCCGGATTGAATCATATGTTTCAACATGCGGAAACAGGACTTCCGGATGAGTACGCCATCATTGAGGAAACNATGGCTCCCGAGGTTTTAGAGACTATNTCCGCCTGGACACTTGGTAATTGTTAATAAAAGAATAAGTTTATGTATAAACAACGAACCAATTCGAAAATAATATCGAAGGCTTATTTGATTTTCAGAGTAGTAGCTGCGATATGACACTGAGCTTTAGAGAACAGATGCAACGCTCTTGGGACCGATCTAATTCCTTTTTGTGCGTGGGTTTGGACCCTATGTTAGACAACTTCCCACCAATTCTCNGTTCTCCTGACAATAATCCAGAGACAATCAATAAAGTTGTTTTCGAGTTTTGTAGATCGATTGTGGACAACACGCACCGATATGTTTGCGCTTATAAACCTCAAATAGCGCATTTTTCGGCAATAANNGCAGAAACTGCTCTTGAAGAACTCATTTACTATGTGCATCAATCGTACCCTGGTATTCCAGTGATACTAGACGCCAAGAGAGGTGATGTTGGTTCCACGGCAGAAATGTACGCGAGAGAGGCTTTTGAGCGCTACCGAGCAGATGCAGTGACAGTCAACCCTTACTTGGGGTGGGATAGCATTCAACCGTTCGCTGAATATAAGGGGAAGGGGATTATTGTTCTCTGCCACACGAGTAATACGGATGGCTCTTGGCTTCAAGAATATCCATCATCGGGAGCGGATTCTGTCTTTATGCGCGTTGCTAAACTGGTCGCTGAACATGATACCGGTAATATGATGCTAGTTATGGGGGCTACTTTTCCGGAGGTATTAGGAGTCGTTCGGCAAGGTTTTTCAGATATTCCATTCCTGGTTCCTGGTGTAGGCGCTCAAGGTGGTGATCTGAAGTCGGTCATGGACNATGGTAGGTCGGCNGATGGCTATGGCCTCGTTATTAACTCTTCGAGGGGAATTATCTATTCAAGTAAGGGTGATGACTATGCCGAAGCGGCAGGTGAATCTGCGAAAGCCTTTGCGCGGCTGGTGGCAGTTCGTTAGNCATTGAGTTCAAAGCATCCGCAGAACTCTATTCATGCGATTCCATTTGCGACAGCAGGATAGCTTGATTAGCCTAAGCGCTAAATCTGATTAACGGGAAATATTTCTATGCCAACTGCACCTTTTTCTTGGGAAGATCCATTTTTTTTGGATGAGCAATTAACGCAAGAAGAGCGAATGATTCGCGATTCCACGCGGCAGTTTGCTGAAAGCAATCTTATGTCCAGGGTGCTGGAAGCAAATCGCAAAGAACACTTTCACCGAGAAATTATGAATGAAATGGGAACGTTGGGTTTGTTAGGTTCTACCTTACCTACCAAGTATGGTTGTTCGGGTGTGAATTATGTTTCCTACGGGTTAATGGCCCGTGAGGTAGAACGGGTTGATTCGGGCTACCGATCGGCTATGAGTGTCCAATCTTCGTTGGTTATGCATCCTATCAATGCATATGGTTCGGAAGAGCAAAGAGAGCGTTTCCTTCCGAATCTGGCGACTGGGAATTGGGTGGGCTGTTTTGGGTTGACCGAACCCGATCACGGTTCGGATCCAGCCAGTATGGTGACAAAGGCTGAAAAAGTATCGGATGGATATCTTTTGAACGGTGCAAAGATGTGGATTACGAATGCCCCGATAGCGGATGTAGCNGTAATTTGGGCGAAATTGGAAGGCACTATTCGGGGCTTTATTGTTGAACGCGGTATGTCAGGATTTTCTACTCCGAAAATTGAGGGAAAAATGAGCTTACGAGCGTCGGTCACAGGTCAAATTGTGCTAGAGGATGTTCTGGTACCAGAACATAATTTGTTGCCTAATGTAAAAGGGTTAGCCGGTCCATTTGGTTGCCTAAATCGGGCGCGTTACGGTATCGCATGGGGCGCTATGGGCGCAGCTGAATTTTGTTGGCACGCGTCGCGTAACTATACGTTAGAGCGACTACAGTTTGGTAGACCTCTAGCTGCGAATCAGTTAGTACAAAAGAAACTAGCGGATATGCAAACGGAGATTAGCTTAGGATTGCAAGGTTGTTTGCGGATGGGCCGCTTGTTGGATGAAGACCGTTTGCCAGTCGAGAGCATTTCCCTGATGAAACGTAATAATTGTGGTAAAGCGCTTGATATCGCTCGTATGGCCCGAGATATGCACGGGGGCAATGGAATATCGGATGAGTATCATGTTATTCGCCATGTCATGAATCTAGAAACGGTTAATACCTATGAAGGTACGCATGATGTTCATGCGCTGATACTCGGCCGAGCCCAGACTGGATTACANGCTTTTACCGGGGCCTAGGATCAGCTGNTGCATATTTTGAAGTTTGAGCCTTCATTTTAAGATGCTAAGTTCTTGGAAACTTACTTCAGACTCGGTCGGGTCTTCAAAACCTTTTGATGCGAATTGTTCGGATTGTCCGCGATTAGTAGCTCATCTAAATGCTATGGGTGTGACCTATCCTTTATATTTCAATGCTCCGGTGCCGACATGGGGGGGTAAAAAGGAAAGGCTGTTGATCGTTGGATTGGCGCCGGGCTTGCATGGGGCGAATCGGACTGGCAGACCATTTACCGGTGATTCGTCTGGGGAAGTATTGTTCGAAGCNCTTGCAAATAATGGACTGGCAGAAATAGTAAAATCACCCGCTAGGGTTAAATTAACGGGGTGTCGAATAACAAATGCTGTNCGTTGCCTGCCTCCTCGTAATAACCCGACGACTTTTGAACTCGATCGATGTAGACCATATTTACACGGAGATATTCAAACCATGCTGATACCGCGCCCAAGAGTAAATCGTTGTATCGTCGTTCTTGGACGAATTGCTTATAGATCTGTTAGTAAGGTACTAAATTTACGTCGCAAGTTTGAACATGGAGCACAGATCGCTCTGTCTAGCCGTTTGTCGGTGTTTGTCAGTTACCATCCGAGCCGTCTAAATATAAATACCAGGCGTTTAACAAAAGATATGCTAAATCATTTTTTTAGAACAGTGAGATCATATTTGGATGGGTAGCCATTGGTGGTTTTGGAACTGAATGCTGCAACGCTGNCCACTAATGTATAGTTCTTGGCATGAAGGATAACGACATCGCNAAAAAACCAGACTCGACTNTAGCGNAAATTGATGTCGACTNTAAAGAATCAGCTCNATTCGATTCAGATATGTTTTTAAAATCCCTCACGCGTCATCCTGGTGTATATCGGATGAAGGATGCCGAAGGCCAAGTTCTTTATATCGGTAAAGCACGTAACTTAAAGGCAAGAGTAACGAGTTATTTCAGAGCTGCTGGATTAGCGAGTAAAACGATGGCGCTGGTCTCCAGGGTGGCCGACATCGATACGATAGTGACTACATCTGAGANGGAAGCTTTGTTGCTAGAGCAAAGTTTAATTAAGCAAGAGAAGCCGCCGTACAATGTTGTCTTAAGAGATGANAAATCGTATCCCTTTATCCGAGTAACAGACCACAAGCATCCGCGATTAAGTTTACATCGAGGAGCTAAGCGAGGTGGAGGTCGGTACTTTGGTCCTTATCCGAGTGCAGGATCGGTTCGGGACAGTATCCATATACTACAAAAATTATTTGGTATTCGCTCGTGCGAAGACGGTTTTTATAAGAATAGGTCGAGACCTTGTCTGCAACANCAAATTGGCCGCTGCACAGCGCCATGCGTTGAAGCAATATCNACNCCCGAATATTTCAATGATGTTGAACTCGCTGTGCAATTTTTGGAAGGAAAAAGTGGNGCTGTATTGGNGAGCTTTCGAGAGAAAATGGAGATAGCCTCAAAAAACTTAGAGTTTGAAGATGCAGCAAGGTACCGGGACCAAATAAATCAATTAAGGCGTATCCAGGAGGATCAATTCGTTCATACCTCGTCAGGAGATGTGGATATCTTTGGGATTTCTACGATACATGGATACGCATGTGTTAATTGCTTATTTGTTAGAGGGGGGCAGGTTTTAGGTCACAGAAGTTGGTACCCGAAAAATCAACTCAGTGATGATGTGTCGGAACTGTTGTCTGCATTCTTGGCTCAATATTATTTAGGTAGTAAGGATCGTGATATTCCCAAGCAGATTCTTACCAGTGAAAATCTTCCCGATGCCAATGTGATCTCTGAAGCATTGTCATCCCGTTTGGGACGCAAAGTTGAGGTGGTATCTAATGTGAGAACACAGCGGGCGCGTTGGATTGAAATGGCCAAACAAAATGCCATTTTTTCTGTCAAATCCATGGCTGCCGAGAAGAAAAACATATTTTCGCGTTTTGTAGAACTCCAAGACGCTTTAGGTCTCGAAGATTTACCACAGCGACTCGAGTGCTTCGACATAAGTCATTCCAGTGGAGAAGCTGCAGTAGCGAGTTGTGTAGTTTTCGATACAAACGGCCCCCTTAAATCGGAATACCGGAGATTTAATATCGAAGGGATAGTGGGTGGTGATGATTATGGAGCTATGGAGCAAGCGTTGCGAAGAAGATATGAAAGAGTGAAGTCTGGAGAAGGTTTGCTTCCGAATGTCATAGTTATTGATGGTGGAAAAGGGCAGGTTGCACGAGCGGCTCAAGTCCTGTTTGATCTGCAGATTGATGATGTGATCTTAATGGGAATTGCAAAGGGGCCGACTCGAAAAGCCGGACGGGAAAATTTTATTATTCATGGGTCGGCTGAGTATGATCCATTGCAGACTAAGGGAGCTACCCTACTGCTTCAACAGATACGGGACGAAGCCCACCGGTTTGCGGTAGCTGGTCATCGTGGCCGCAGACAGAGAGTTCGCAGAAAATCGGAACTAGATGCTATCCCTGGAATAGGACCAAAGCGGAAACGAGAATTACTAGTCCATTTCGGTTCTATACAGGCTATTAAAGGGGTCGGTCCTCGAGAAATTGCGAAAGTAGCGGGTATTAGTATTAAGCTAGCACACGAGATTTATGGAGCGCTGCATGCCGCATAGCCGGATCCCAATCAATTTGCCCAATGTTCTCACCCTCGTAAGAATAGGCTTTATACCGATATTTGTGGTTGCCTACCTCTTTGCAGAAAATTATTACTGGATCTCAGCCTTGATCTTTGCCATCGCAGCTGTGACAGACTGGATCGATGGTTATCTGGCTCGGAGATTACGGCAAAGTACTCCATTTGGAGCTTTTTTAGATCCGGTGGCGGATAAACTCATTGTTGTGACAGCGCTGGTGTTGTTAATTGGGCATCATGCAACGTTAACCATGACTTTTGCGGGAATGGTCATTATAGGAAGGGAAATTGTTGTTTCTGCCCTGCGCGAGTGGATGGCTGAAGTCAATCGAAGGGGATTAGTAGTCGTTTCATGGGTGGGGAAAGTGAAAACTGGTTTTCAAATGGCGTCAATTATTGTTTTGTTAGCAAATCCTCCATCCTTGGAATACCCATGGGCAGTTGTCGGTGTCATTTTGTTGTACATCGCTGTTTTTATGACATTGTGGTCAATGATTACTTATCTCCGTGCAGCCTGGCCAACACTACTAGCGGGTAATCAAGAAGTGCCAGATGAAGACGGTACCGGAAAATAACTATCCGATTAAGGTCTAGCACGTGGTGTTCGTGCTCGATAGAATAGCTGTGAGCTTGCCCCCGGGTTAGTGATTTGTCGCTTGGCTGGGTGGCAGAGTGGTTATGCAGCGGACTGCAACTCCGTGTACGCCGGTTCGATTCCGACCCCAGCCTCCATTATTGTTTTCGTTTTGGTGGCGTAGGCCAATCAATTTGTGTTGGTTAGATNCCTATTCCTAGAAACTTTTTTTGGCGTACTTAATTAGGGTAGGCTAGGTAAAGGGGGGAAAGGACGCTATGGATTCAAGAGACGAACCAGTTGATGTTTTGATTATCGGAGCCGGAGCTTCAGGTGCGGCTGTTGCATGGAGTTTGGCCGAAACAAGGATGCGAATCGTATGCTTTGAACAGGGGGATTGGACAAATCCATCGGACTATCCGACGAATAAACCAGACTGGCAAAGTCAGGCGTATGGCCCTTACAGCATAGATCCTAATGTGCGCGGATTAGATACGGATTATCCGATAAACAATGACGGTTCTCCCATAAATGTCGTCAATTTTAATGGAGTGGGGGGAGGAACAATCCTTTATGCAGCCCATTTTCCTCGCCTGCATCCATCCGATTTTAAGGTTAAAACACTCGATGGCGTTGCAGACGACTGGCCCATTCAGTACGAAGACCTTGAACCATATTTTGCCTTGAATGATCGAAAAATGGGCGTTTCTGGTTTGGCTGGCGATCCGATGTATCCACCCCACCAACCACCCTTACCTCCTATACCGTTGGGTCTTGTGGGAGAGACAGTCGCGAAGGGGTTTAATNGNTTNGGNTGGCATTGGTGGCCATCAGACAGCGCTATTATCTCGCAACCATACGAGGGCCGTGACAAGTGTTTAAATTTAGGGCCGTGTATGACCGGCTGTGCGCAAGGGGGCAAATCAAGTACTGATATAACGTATTGGCCGGAGGCCATTCGTAGTGGTGTTGAATTGCGAACTCGGCATAGGGTACGAGAAATTTCACTGCGTGATGATGGAANGGCCGACGGTGTTTATTACTACGATGAGGAAGGTAACGAAAGATTTCAAAAAGCTGAAGTAGTTATTATGGCGTGNAACGGCGTAGGTACACCAAGGTTGCTTCTCAATTCGAAATCCAGCGCTTTCCCGGATGGACTTGCTAATTCAAGTGGTCTCGTCGGTAAGAATTTAATGTTTCACCCAGTGGGCGGCGTCCAGGCCGTCTTTGAAGAGCGGCTCGATAGTCACAAGGGTCCCGCCGGATGCTGCATCCTATCTAAAGAATTTTACGAAACCGATCTTGACCGCGGCTTTGTACGTGGTTTTAACATGCAGATAACGCGTGGAGGAGGACCCTTGACGTCGGCACTCCAAGGATATCACTCGGGATTTATCCCATGGGGTCGAGGCCATCATGAGGCTTTTGAGGGTTTTTTTGATCATGTCGCTTCTATTGGAATTCTGGCTGAGGATCTTCCCGAGGAACACAATACGGTCACNTTGGATGCTAAGTTGACCGATTCGGATGGCATTCCGGCACCCAAAATAGACTACACCTTGAGCGAAAATAGTCGAAAAATGCTGGATTTTGGAGAAGATAGAGCGGTTGAAGCAATGGAAGCAGCAGGTGCGATCGATGTTCGTAAAACAGGACTCTACCGCCTATCGGGTTGGCATTTATTAGGAACTGCTCGTATGGGCAANGATCCGTCGACCTCNGTTGTTAATTCGTGGGGAAGAAGTCACGATGTTAAGAATCTCTTTATTGTTGATGGTAGTGTTTTTGTAACCTCTGGTGGCTTGAACCCAACTAGTACAATACAAGCCATTGGGTTGCACGTAGCGGATTCGATCAAGCGAAATCTGNCTAATCTATTCGACTAAGGGGGTGTTTGATGAGCGACAAGATCATAGCGTCAGATGAGCGTCTTTCCAAAATACAGATTGATAAACTTTGTGCCATGCTTGACACAATTCTACCCGCNAGTGAGGACAGGCGTCTGCCCAGCGCGAGTGAAATGCCTTTTGTTGACTATCTGGAGCGGCAAGATCCTGATTATTTCGAGGTGTTGATATTCATGTTAGAAACGTTGGATGATGAATTTGTTAGAGNNNATTACGANGCGCGGTACGATAGTCTGCAAGAGATCAGTCGAAAAGATCAATCNATATTCAATGGATTGATCCGGCATGTTTACACCAGCTATTACGAGAACGATCGAGTGATGGAGGCTATAGGGGCTCAGCCGGGTCCTCCTTTTCCAAGGGGGAACACCATTGAGGCGGGTGACCTCTCACTACTGGATCCTGTTATGTCGAANCCTCGTTCCTATCGAAAGGGGNAATAGTTTTTCGTTCGNNTTCCTAACAGTTTCTTGAATGCTGGAGTTTGGAGAAACATGTTTGCGGAATTACAACAATNTTTTCAGATGGATATCGTTGGATTAAATTGTGGAAATGNNACGTCCTAGGANATNTTATATAAATCATTTCTTTCGATTGCTATTAATAGGTCTGCCGTTCACCATTTTGCAAGTGGCGCACATGGAAGAAACACCGGATGTTAGAGAGTCGGAAAATCTTGCATATGCTAAAGTGGATGACGAAATTGTAGTAACAAGTAAAGCGCCAGATCATTCGGAAACGCCAAGTCTTAATAT